>DASQSI010000343.1:0-20478 GCA_035642415.1 Rubrobacteraceae bacterium | reverse complement strand
TTGTGGGTGGCGGCGTTTTTGACTTATGGGCTAGTACTGGCGCCGCGGGTAACGCGTCTGATAGCTGGCATCTTCACCGTTCTGGCGCTCTCTGACCACCTCCACCAGACCTACAAAGCCCTCACCAACAGGGCGTAGGCGCTGTCGAATTTTTCGCACTCCCCCCGGCGGACGTTCGGAAACGGCACTTGCCGGTAATGTCCCGAGCGAGATCTTGGCGCGATTTTTCCGGAGCCACGACAAGTAGTAGAGGGTCAACTTTCTACGCGAAACCCCACCCGTTTCAAGGTGTTTCGAAATGACTTCTTAGTAAAATCCGGGCGTGCCACGCACCACGGAGAAGCAGCGGCGGCACACCTGGAAGACGAGGCGTCCCAACCATGCCGTCTATACAGGAGAAGGCGTTGGATCGGCCTCTTCGTCCTGGTGCTTCTGGCGGCACTGGTTTTGGGAGGCCTCGGAGCATACCTCTCAGTAAGCTCTCCAGAGGAGGAGACCGGTACCTACTCATCAGAGCAGGTCGTCGCGTCTGTCGTCGAGGAGGAGCAGCAACAGCAGCAGCCACCGGAAGAAGAGGTCGTCAAAAAAGAGGACAAAAGAACGGCTCCGATCCCTAACGACCCCACGCTGTACCTCACCATTCCGAGGCTGGGTATCTACGGCCACACCGTAAGGAACGACCGCTCGGAGGCTGCCATGGACCTGGGGGCCATCAAGCTGCCGGACACAAGCATTCCGTGGCAAAAAGGAGACACCAACACCTATATCGCCTGTCACCGGCTCGGCTGGCCCGGCACCGAAAGCTACAACCAGTGCCTGAATCTTCCTTTTATGCGAAAGGGCGACGAGGTCACCCTCACCGATGCCAACGGCGCCGTCTACCGCTACCGGGTGAGCGAGATGCTCATCGACGGGCCTAACAACGGGTGGGTTACCAAGGCGGTGCCGGGAAGGCAGGTAGTCTCGTTGCACACGTGTATCGAAGCATCGGGCGATTTTTCCACTTTTGGGGCCCAATTGGGCGGCCCGTTTTATCGCTCGCGCCGACTAGATCGCCTAGAGCGTGTTTGAGGAGTCGTAGTTCTGGGGCAGGGTTGGCATCTAGTTCCTTTGTCCCCTAGCTGCGAATCTGGGGCTGAACCTGGGGCTGGGGAGGCTGGACCTGAGGTTGGGAAGGTTGGATCTGGGGCTGGTCTCTGGGGGTAGCGTAGAGGGTGATGGTCGAGCCCACGGGCATCCAAGTACCGGCGCCGGGCTCGGCTCCCCAGACTACGCCTTTGGCGGCGTAACCTTCGCGGTATCCGTAGACGAACTCCGTGCGAAAGCCGCTGCTTGCGAGGATCCCCTCCGCGGCAAAGTCGAAGTAGGCGTCTACGTTCGGCACCGGCACCAACGCCGCGGGTGGTGGCTCCTCCGGTAGCGGCACCGTGCTCTGCTCGGGCTCCTGCGACGTCTGCGTCACTTTCGGGGGCTTCTCTTCTACAGGCAGAGGAGAAGGAGGCGTCTGTACCGCATCCCCGGATACCGGCTGCTGCCCCAGCGGATCGGGGAGGCCTACGTACCCGAGGCTGGCCACGGCGGTCCCCCCGCCTAAAAAGAGCAGGGCGAGCATCGAGAAAGCGAGGAGCAACTTGCGGGCTTCGGATGATCTTCTGGCTGCCTTGCCAACGAAGTCTGTGATCTCCGCGTCACCCCGCAAGCTTTCGAGCATCGCGGAAGCAGAGGAGTAACGGTCTCTCGGGTCCTTGGCGAGGGCTTTCAGGATCACCGTTTCGAGGCGCGGCGAAACCTCCTTGTTCAGCTCGCGCGGGGGGGTTGGCTCTTTGTGTATCTGCTGGCGAGCCACGCTCTGGGTAGCTCCAGAGAAAGGCGGTCTGCCCGTCAGGCAGTGATAGAGGAGTATTCCGACGGAATACAGATCGCTTCGGGGAGTAGTCTCTTCACCCTTGAGCTGCTCGGGCGACATGTAACGGGCGCTCCCGATGACCTCGCCGGGCTCCCCCACCTCCTCGTCCTCGACGATACGAGCGATCCCGAAGTCTGCGACCTTGACGATGTTTTCCCAGGTGATGAGTATATTCGAAGGCTTTATGTCGCGGTGGATGACCCCGCGCTGGTGCGCGTAGGCGAGCGCCCTCAGGAGCTGCGTTGCGATTCTAAGGGTAACCTGCTCGTTTAACCGGCCATTAGGCATGCTTTTGAGCATGCTCCCCACGTCCTGCCCTCTAACGTACTCGGCGACGATGAACGGAAGTTCGCCGTCCTGAGAGATGTCGTAGACCCTCACGATGTTCTCGTGGTCCAGAGAAGCCATAACCCGCGCCTCTTGCTCGAAGCGCGCTCGGAACAAGGTATCTTCGGCGTAGCGGCGATGAAGCATCTTCAGGGCGACGGAACGGTTGAGAATGACATCCTCCGCCTTGTAGACGACAGCCATGCCTCCCGTACCCAACGTATTTTGTACCCTGTAGCGTCCTTCAAGGACCATTCCAACCGAGGTGTCCAGCGTCAAACCACCTCCGATAGTTTGTTCTTAAAAAACGAGTATACATGCCTCTTTGTTAACTAGATACGACCAGAAGGCGAGTACAATGAAGGTTCTCAACATAGGGTATATCACCAGGATCTTCTCCAATATTTGGTGTGCTCCAGAAGTGTCCTTAACCCTTACCGTACGCGGAACTATGAAAAGGAAAAGACGCGGGTTGCCGGACAGGGCGACTAGCAGCGAATAGACACTGCTAGCGTAGCTGAAGGGCTAGCGGGACAAGGGCTTTTGAGATGCAGAACGAAATAGGCTAAATACCTCTCCTCGGCTCCGGTGGTATATCCCCCGGTGTAGGGTCTTTAGGCATCGGTTCCTCCAGCGGAACGTCTTCCGGCCTCGGTTCCCCAGGCCTTGGCTCCACGGGGGGAGCCGTCAGGGGTTCTACCGGCTCCATCGCCGGCATGTCCTCAGGCATCGGTTCATCCAATGGAACGTCTTCCGTCGCCGGCTCTGTCGCTGGTGAAACTTCCTCAGGAACTATTGGTTCCGTCACCGGTTCCCTCGGCTCTGTTGGTGGTACGTACCTCCTGGGCGGAACATCTTCGCGCGTGTCTGTAGCTCGGCCGTGAGGATCCATCTCTTCCTCCTTTAATTTGTTGCTGGCTCGGGCAGCTACGTACCCATCACTTTCTAGGTAGGCATATGGCCATGGCTTCCGGTCTTATCTCCTCTTCTGTTAAGCAGGCGTTCTTTGGCCCAACACGATTACCCGCGCAGAAAGCAACATAAACCGGGACGCTCGCGCGTTTCGATCAAGCCGGCAGGGGATATACAAGCTTTTCGGTTAGCGAAGGCCGTGACGGAGAGGAGTTGTAAAGATGGCCAAGTGCGAAGTATGCGGCAACGAGTACGACAAGGCGTTTCAGTTGAGCATGCCTGGCGACCAGCCGCACGTGTTCGACAGCTTCGAATGCGCCATCCACGCGCTCGCCCCATCTTGCGAGCACTGCGGCGTCAAGATCATCGGCCACGGGGTGGAGGCGAATGGCTCTATTTACTGCTGCGCCCATTGCGCCAGGATGGCTGGCGCGGCCGAAGCACAAGACCGCGTCTCCTGATCTCAAAAGAGGGGTAAAGAGGTATGGCGTCCGATCTACTTCTGACGCTCGAAGTAGCGGTGGGTGATGGGCATACGCCGTTCGCGGCCGAAGGCGCGGGGGGTAACCTTTATGCCTGTCGGTGACTGGCGACGCTTGTACTCGGCGGCCTCTACACGCTTCACTACGTCTGTAACGTCTTCCTCGTCGAAGCCAGCGGCAACGATCTCACCGACCCCCTTATCCTCCTCTACGTAGGCCTCGAGGATGGGATCAAGGACATCGTAGGGTGGTAGGGAATCGACGTCACGCTGGTCTGCTCTTAGCTCCGCCGAAGGCTCCTTGGTGAGGATGGAGTCGGGTATGATCTCACGCCCCTCTATCTCGTTTATGTGCTCGGCGACGCGGTAGACGAGGGTCTTGGGGACGTCCTGGATCACGGAGAACCCGCCAGCCGTGTCGCCGTAGAGCGTGGAGTATCCGACGCTGGTTTCGCTCTTGTTGCCGGTGGAGACTACGACCCAGCCAAACTTGTTGGAGAGCGCCATAAGGATGTTCCCCCGAATCCGAGCCTGAATGTTCTCCTCAGTTTCGTCTTCGGGCAGTCCCTCGAAGACTCCTTCGAGCATTTCCAGGTACGCGTCGAAGGCAGGCCCTATGGGGATCTCCAGGCTATCTATGCCGAGATTCTCCACTACCGCCTGCGCATCGGTATTACTCTCCTCGGAAGTGTACCGGCTGGGCATGAGGACACCGGTCACGTTCTCGGAACCCAGAGCCCTGGCCGCGATGGCAGCACCGGTCGAGGAGTCTATGCCGCCCGAGAGCCCGATTACGGCCCGCGAAAAGCCGTTCTTCCGGAAGTAGTCCCCCAACCCGAGCACTAGGGCTTCGAGCACCTCGCCCTCCTCGGAGAGCTGCGGCTCTACCCGGTACCGGGTCTCGGGCACGTCAGCCAGCTCGATCGGGGTCCCCGGCTCGGGAGGCAGAACCTCGACGGCCTCGGGGGCACGGGTAAGGCTCTCTTTGCGAAGGAGAGGTTCCTGGAGGTGGTGGATGAGAGATTCTTCGGGGTAGACGTCTACGAAGAGGAGATCCTCCTCGAACTGCTTGGCTCGGGCGATGAGACGTCCCCCGGGATCGAAGACGAGGGAGCGACCGTCGAAGACGAGCTCGTCCTGACCGCCGACAAGGTTGCAGAAAACGACGTAGCAGCCGTAGTCGTCGGCCCGCACGCCGAGCATCTTCTCCCGGGCGTCACCCTTAAGGCGGTGGTACGGAGAGGCGGAGATGTTCAGCAGCACGCCAGCGCCCCCTATGGCCTGCTGGTGAGGAGGACCCGCCGGGTACCAGATGTCCTCACAGATGCTCAAGCCCACGAGGTTGTGGCCCATTCTGAGGATCGGAGGGGCCCCCTCGCCTCCGTGAAAGTAGCGGTTCTCGTCGAAGACGCTGTAGTTCGGCAGGTACTGCTTATAGTAGCGGTACAGAATCTTACCGCCCGAGACAACGGCGCAGGCGTTGTAGAGGTCTCCGTTGAGGTCGGCGAACCCAATGGCCGTCGCGACCCCCTCGGGCACCTTTTCGGCAAACTCGCCCAAGGCGTTGAGGTTGTCCCGGATGAAGCTTGGGCGCAGGAGAAGGTCCTGAGGCGGATAGCCGGTTATGGTTAGTTCCGGGAAGGCGACGAGCTCGGCGCCACCATCCGCCGCCCGGTCCAGAGCATCGGCAGCCTTCTCGGCGTTCCCCCATACATCGCCTACCACGGTGTTGATCTGGGCCAACGCAATCTTCATCTTCTCGCCTTCATCTCCTCCTAGAAGTAGCTCCTGGCTTTCTCAATAATAACCCCCGGTTTCACCTCATGCCGGACATGGCCTCAGACCTAAGGCACGCAGCCTCTTCGGGTAGAATCCGCGGCGTGTCCGCCAGAGAAGACCAACAAAACGCCGCCGGAAGCGCGGGTCCTTCCGGCTCCTCTGCGCAGCGCGGCGCTGACCGCCGGATTGCTCTGGAGAACGCCCACGCACCGGGGCCCAGAGGCCCTTGCAGCTCGAGAGCGTACGAACGCTGGCGTGGAAGCTGGAAGCTCTAACTTAATAATCGTCTACGGCTGTAGCGGGTCGCGGTCTTGGAGGTTGTAGAGCCGGGCATAGAGGCCGCCCGCGGCGATGAGTTCGTCGTGGGGTCCTTCTTCTGCGATCTGGCCGTCTTCGATGACGAGGATCCTGTCCACGTTCCTGACCAGGCGCAACTCGTGAGCGATGACGAAGGTGGTGCGGCCCCCTGTGAGAATGCGCCAGTTCTCCTGGATAGCCTCGGCCGCCTCGGCGTCGAGGCCGGACTGGGGCTCGTCGAGGATCAAAATGGGCGTGTCCCGAAGCATCGCCCGGGCGATAGAGATGCGCTGACGCTGTCCCCCGGATAAGCTCTCCCCGCGTTCGCTCAGGACGGTCTCGTAGCCCTCCGGCAGTGCCCGGATGAAGCCGTCCGCCCCCGCGAGGCGGGCGGCTTCTTCGATTTCGGTCATCACCGCTCCGGGCTTGCCATACGAGATGTTCTCTGCCACGGTAGCCCGGAAGAGCATCGGCTCTTGCGGTACGAAGGTTATGGAGTCGCGCAAAGACTTCAGGGTCAAGTTCCTGACGTCCTCGCCGTCCACGAGGATGCGGCCCCCTTGCGGGTCGTAGAGGCGGGCGAGGAGATTGGTGACGGTAGTCTTGCCCGCGCCGCTGACGCCAACGAGAGCGACGCGCGAACCGGGCTCTATGTCGAAGCTCATGCCGCACAACACCTCCCCGGCCTCCGCCTCATAGGCGAAGCGGACATCCTCGAACGTGACGCGGCCGATCAGGGGCGGCGCCGAGCGGGCGTAGGGGCTCTCTCTGACGGTCGGCTCAGCGTCGAGGAGCTCGACGATGCGCTCGCCGGAGACGAGGGACTTACCGACCTGGTTAACCTGGCGGCTCAGGGCCCATAAAGGGGAAAGGAAGAGGGCAAGGTAAGCGACGAAGACGGTGAGGCTGCCGATGGAAAGGCTCCCCGCAAGCACTTGCTGCGTCCCAAAGTACACGACGAGAGCGGTCCCGGTGCCACCTACCAGGCCAAGCAGGACGCTGAACTTGGCCTCTATAAGCGAGGAATCCACGTTGGCGGTCAAAGAGTCGTGGTTCTCTTTCCGGAATCGGTCTATCTCGTCGTCCTCCCGTGCAAAGATCTTCACCGCCCGAATACCGATTACGGCTTCCTGGACCAAGGAGGCGATGATCCCCTCCTTGGTGCGGACGACGCGCATCCTTTCGATGAGAGCCTGCCGGTAGAGGCGGACGGCCAAGAAAAGAAACGGCACGGTGAGGAGCGCAAGCGCAGTCAGGGATGGGCTCATCACGAGCATCACGGCGAGCATCCCGATCAGGATGAGAAAGCTCGACCCGACCTCGACGACGGAATCGACGAGCAGGCTGCGGACCTCCTTGACGTCGCTGGTAACGCGGGTGATCGTATCGCCGGTGCGGCGCTCCGCGTGGTAGTCGAGCCCGAGCGCGTGCACCTTACGGTACAGGGCGTCCCGCATGTCGAAGACGGTCTCCTGGCCGAGCTTGCTTAGCAGGTAACGGCGGAAGGCCGTTACGGCCCGGGTGGTAGTGGTGATAAAGACGAGCAGGAAGACTATACCTAAGAGCATGGCTTGCTCACTAATGGGGACTGGCAGTCTCTGCGTCCCGAGCACGTAGTCCAGGATCAAAGCCAGAGGCCACGGCTGGGCGAGGCTAGCGCCGGTCTCCAAAAGCAAGAGGACGAGCGCGAGGAGCAAACCTTTCTTGCGTGGGGCCAGGAAAGGCGCGAAGTGCGAGAGGGTGGTCCAGGTGTGCCGGAGGCCATCGCCGATTCTCAGAAACCTTTTCTTAAACATGGAGTTAGGATACCGCACCCATAGGGGGTAAAATGTGTGAGGAATAGCTCGTGGATCGTCTCTAGAAAGGTTGAAGGGGTGGTACGCCCGTGACGCGGAGAGTTCTAGCCGCGATGGAAGATTTGTTCTTCAAGAGCAAGATCGTAGAGACCGCCGAGCGCCTCGGCATGGAGGCCCTCTTCCCGCGCAGCCCGAAGAAGCTCGTGGACGAGGCGCGGGGGTCTGCGCCGGACCTCCTCGTCCTCGACCTCAACTCGACGCGCTTCGAACCTCTCATGCTCCTCAGGGAGCTTAAGTCTAACGAGGCTACGAAGGATGTACCCGTCGTGGGCTTTCTCTCCCACGTCCAGAAGGACCTGGCGATAGCCGCTCGCGAGTACGGGTGCGACCGCGTGATGGCGCGCAGCGCCTTTAGCAGGAAGCTGCCGGAGATACTGGCCGGCGACGGTAGCGGCGGTCGGGATGCCTGAGATCGAAGTCTGGGAGCGCCTGTCTTCGGAGAGGCTTATGGAGACCCCGTACTTCACCCTGCGCTCGGACAAGCTCCGCCTGCCCGACGGGAACGTGAAGGACCCATACTACGTCCTCGAACGACCGGACGCCGCCCTCGTCTTCCCACTGACTAGGGAGGGCGAAGTTGTGCTCGTGCGCCAGTACCGGCCCGCGATAGGCAGGATCGAGCTCGGGCTGCCCGCAGGGCTGGTCGAGGAGGGCGAGGAGCCAGAGAAGGCGGCTCGCCGGGAGCTTCTGGAGGAGACTGGCTACGCGGGGGGCGAGTGGGAGCTTCTGAGTGTTGTGGCCTCTTCGCCGAGCCTGAAGGACAACTGGGCGCACCTATACCTCGCCCGGGGCGTCTCGCGTGATGCATCCCCGCAACCCGACGAGTACGAGCGGGTCGAGGTCGTGCTCGCGCCGCTCAGGGAGCTTTTGCCGAAGATCTTTGATGGCGAGATCGTCAGCTCCAGCGGCGTCGCCGCGATATTCTTCGCCCTGAACAAGCTGGGCTAGAGCTGGATCCTCCGGTTTGCTTACGGATAGGGTATATTCCGATCTTTGTGTCGCCAGGGCTTCATGGTACCCGGCAGAGCGGTTTCGGGGCGCGGCGACGCGCCCGTTATGAGAACGGAAGACGGCTTGCATGGACCGTAGAAGAGCAACGATAGAGTTCCTTGGGGAGAAAGAAGATCCCGGTCAGATGGCCGAGGACGTGCGGGCAGGGCTGCTCAGCAAGCCCAAGGACCTCTCACCCTGGCCCAAGTACCTCTACGACGAGAAGGGCTCGGAGCTCTTCGAGGAGATAACGGCTCTCCCCGAGTACTACCAGTCCCGCACGGAGCTCTCGATCCTCGAAGAGAAGGCCCCAGAGATCGTCGCGCACACCGGCTGCCGGGAGCTGGTCGAGCTCGGGAGCGGCTCGGCGAGCAAGACGCGTACCCTGCTCGACGCGATGGTGTCCGCCCGAGAAAGCGTAAGGCTGGGAGCAGCGAACGGGCAGGTTCGCTACGTGCCACTCGACGTCAGCGAGAGCGCGCTCAGGGACAGCGCCAAGAGGCTCCTCGAAGAGTACCGGTCTTCTCTGGAGATCTCCGGCTTCGTCGGGGATTTCGACCGCTCTCTGGAGAGCCTGCTGGCCCTTCCCCGGGGAGCAGAGAAGCCCGCGCGTCTCATCATCTTTCTCGGGGGGACCATAGGCAACTTCATGCCGGAGCGGCGGCGGGAGTTCCTCCGGAGGCTAAGAGGCGGGCTTGGGAAAGGGGATCACCTCCTCATCGGGGTGGACCTCGTCGAGGACGCGCGCATTTTGGAAGCGGCCTACGACGATAGAGCGGGCATCACGGCCAGGTTCAACAAGAACCTATTGAACGTGCTGAACCGAGAGCTCGGCGGGGAGTTCGACCCGGAGCTGTTCGCCCACCGGGCGCACTACGACGCCGGGGCGGCGCGCATAGAGATGTGGCTGGACTCGAAGGTCGAGCAAAAAGTGCCGGTAGCGGCCCTGGGCTTGGAGATCCCCTTCGAGGCGGGGGAAGGAATGCGGACGGAGATCAGCCACAAATTCACGCTCGGGTCCGTTGCCGATGCCTTCGAGGAGGCTGACATCCGGCTCCTCGAACTCTACACGGACGAAGAGAACCTCTTCGGACTCGCCCTCGGCGCCGCTCGGTAGCAGCGAGCGTAAAAAACTAGCGCAACACCCCGGGCTCGTGTTACTCTTCTCGATCAAGCACCACCAAAGCTTGCGGCTGAGGCGTGCTGATGCACAAGAGACGGTGGCTCTTTTCACAAACTGGTTGTTAGGCAGACCCGGCAGGGTCACGGGTAGAGGACGGGCTGTTGAGCCTTAAAAATCCTAAAGACAGGGTTGTTGGTTCCAAGGGTAGCGACGAAGTCAGGGACGTCCTCGACGACCTTTCGGACCGCAGACCGGGAGGTGGCCGGCGGCGGTCGAGGATCATCCTTCTCGTGCTCATCATCTGTGCCCTCGTGGCCACGCTAGTGGCTATGAACTACCTGGGTAACTCCGGCAGGATCTATCCTGGTGTCACGGTCGGGAGCGTGGATCTCGGTGGCACGACCCCCGAGGAAGCCCGGAAGATACTCGAAGAGCAGACGAGCGGGCTCAAGGAGGTCAAGTTTACCGGACCACAAGAGCTAACCTTTAGCGCCGACACGATGGCCGTGAACTTGGATGTATGGGCCAGCGTGGATCGGGCCTACGCCGTCGGGCGCCAGGGAGGCATCTTCAAGCGTATCGGCGACCGGCTGGCAGCGAGCTGGGGCATGGTATACGTCCCACCCGTGGTGGATTACGACCAGAGGGGTGCCCAGGCCGAGGTTGAGAGGCTGGCTGCGCAGTTGGACAAGAAACCCGAGGACGCCTACGTGAGCGTCCAGGGCTCCGAGGCGGAGGCCGTCGAGTCCCGCGAGGGGTACGCAGTAGACGTGGCAGCAACGACGGCCAATGTGGACCAGGCCATAAACGACTTGACCGGCGAGGCCGAGATCTCCGGACGGGTGCTCGAACCTGAGGTTCTGACTCCTGCTGCCGAGACGGCCGCACAAAAGGCAAAGGAGGCGATGTCTGACGAGCCCGTGGTCTTGACCGGCCAGGGTAAGGAGTGGAAGCTCTCGCCGAAGCAGATCGGGCAGGTCTTGAGCTTCAAGCCGGATAGCGGTGAGATCCAGGTAAGCCTCGACCGGGAGCAGCTGCGGGATGCTCTGTCGAGCGTAATCAAGGATCTTACGGTCAAACCGGTCGAGGCCGGGTATAAGCTCGAAGGCGGCGGCATCTCCGTCACGGAGAGCAAGACAGGAAAGAAGGTGGAAGAGGACAAGCTGCTAGACGATATCGAGGCCGGGCTCTTTAACGGAAAGCGCGAGTACGAGGTGCCGGTGGTCGTCGACGAGCCGACGCTTAGCACGGAGGAAGCCGAGAAGCTCAAGCCTACGCAACTGCTGGGCGCTTACCGGACCAACTACACCCTGAGCACCGATACAAGCCCCGAGCGGGTGGAGAACCTGCGGATCGCCTCTAACGCCATAAGCAGGAAGGTGGTGGCCCCGGGGGAGGTCTTCTCGATGAACGAGGTCGTCTCACCGCTGAGCTATAACGAGACGAGCGTTATCATCCTGGGCAAGGAGGAAAAGGCCGACGGCGGGGGCTTGTGCCAGGTCACCTCGACGCTGTACATGGCGGCCAACTACGCAGGGCTCGAGATCGTGGAGCGCCACCCGCACGCCACGCAGCTTCCTTACATCCGGCCCGGGCTGGACGCCACGGTCTGGTTCGGGTCGCTAGACATGAAGTTCAAGAACACAACGGACGGCTACCTTCTTCTTCAGGAGTCGGTCGGAGACGACGGCTACATCTACGCGAGCATCTACGGCCGGCCCACGGGTAAGGAGGTGGAGATGAACTCCGAGCCCGAATACGTGGGTGCCGATTCGTCCAAGTGGATCACCTACCAGAAGATAAAGGAGAACGGGAAGGTTACCTTCGACGACGTCATCCACAAGGACACCTATCAACCCTTGGTGGATGAGCACGGGAAGATCATCCCGCCTAACTCCGAAGAGCTCAACGTAGCACCCGTTAACCCCTAGCCTGTCAGAGGAGGGGGTTAGAGCAGTGTTTTCTGGCCCTCGAGCACGTCCTCGGGCTTGCCCAACGGCCGCAAGAGGTGTACCTCGCCTTGCCAGAGCAACGCCTCTGCTGGCGTGGGGTGGCTGAGGAAGCCCAGGTTACTGGCGCTGTAGCCGTACGCTCCGCTGTAGAACACACCGACGAGGTCCCCAACCCTAGGCTCCGACAGGGGGATGTTGGAGCCGAACATGTCGAGCGGCGTGCAACAGGGACCGGCTACGGCCACGCCTTCCTCCGGTCCTCCTCTCGCGCTGCTCAGGTTTAAGAGCGGGTAGGACTTACGGAATACCTGTCCCATGTTGCCAGTGGCGGTGAGGTGGTGGTTCATGCCACCGTCAGTGACGACGAAGGTCTTTCCCCTCATCTGCTTCACCTCTACCACCTGCGTGACGTAGATGCCCGCGTCGGCCACCAAGTAGCGGCCCAGCTCGAAGAGGAACCGGCAGCTATCGAGACGCGGATCGGAGCGGTAAGACTCAAGCAACCTTTGGAAACCCTCTCCGAACCGTTCCAGGTCGAACTCCGCCATCTTCTCGAAGTATGGCACTCCGAAGCCGCCCCCGAAATCGATCATCTGTAGCGGTTGTCCGGCCTCGTCGGCGGCCTCGAGGCCGATCTCAAGGATGTTGCGGCAGTGCTCGAGGAGCGGCTCGACCTCGAACACCTGGGTGGCGGTGTACACGTGAATGCCGCGCAAGATGAGTTGCGGATAGGAAAGCGTCCTGCGGACGGCGTCGGCCAGATCTGACTGGTCGATCCCGAACTGCCCCACCGTCCCCCCCATGCGCATCTGCGAGCCCATGAGCTGCGTGGCGGGGTTAATTCTGAGCCCCACACCAATCCTTCGGCCCTGCCGCTTCGCAATGGAGGCGAGGCGCCCGATCTCGTTCAAAGACTCCACGTTGACCGCGAAGATCCCCTCCTCGACGGCCCGCCCGAGCTCGTCGTTGGTCTTGCCGGGCCCGGCGAACACAATGTCCTCTGGGGCGAAACCCGCAGCCCGCACCACCACCAGCTCGCCGGACGAGGCAACCTCGGCGCCGGCCTGCCGCTCCCGAGCTATGAGCTGGCACACGGCGAGATTGGGGTTGGCCTTGACGGAGTAAGAGACCTCTACTTCCAGGGCGTCCCGGACGCGGCGGACTCGGTCGACGATCATCTCCCCATGATAGAGGTAGAAGGGCGTACCGCACTTTTCGGCTATACGGGAGATGGGCATTCCGCCGGGGGAAAACTCCCCGTCACGCCAACCGCCGAAGCCTTCCGCCAAAGAGCGGGCCTTATCTATCTGCGTAAGCATTCCTCACCGCCTGCCGATCGATCTTGCCTGAGGGGGTTTTCGGCATCTCGTCTTCGATGAATATCTCCTTCGGGACCATGTACGGCGGACCGTTCTTTATACAGTATTCCCTTATCGTCTCCAGGATGCCGTCGGCGGCCCTATCCCGCAACGATACGACCGCGAAGACCTGCTGCCCGAGCTCAGGGTCGGGCACGCCGAAGGCGCACGCTTCCCGCACTATGCCCGTGCCCACCAGAAGGCCTTCTACCTCCTCGGGGCTTAGGCGGTAGCCCTGGGTTTTGATCATGTTGTCCTCGCGGCCGACGAAGTAGAGGTAACCTTTCTCGTCCCGCCGGACCAGGTCACCGGAGTAGACTACCTTCTCCTCGATGACGAGCCCCAAAGGAGCGAAGGGGTGCGGGCGGTACGCCTTGCGCGTTGCTTCCTCCTTGCCCCAGTAACCCAGAGCGACGGTGGGCCCACGGTGCACCAGCTCGCCCGGCTCGCTGGGGGCGCACTCGCGGCCTTCCCTGTCGACGACGTAGATCTCTGTATTCGGTATGGGCTTGCCGATGCACTCGGTTCCACGGTCTAGCTCTTCTGGGGGCAGGTAGGTGGAACGGAACGCCTCCGTCAGCCCGTACATCAGGTATATCTTGGTGCCGGGCAGGAGGCGGCGCAGCTCCTCCAGGTTCGCCTGGGGTATCCGGCCGCCGGAGTTGGTGATGTAGCGAAGGCGCTCGAGCGGCTGCTCCTCTAGCGCCTTCGCGCCGCGGAGCAACAACGCCCACAGCGGCGGCACGCCGGCTAGCCCGGTGATCTCGTACCTGCGCAAGGCGCGCAAGAGATCCCCCGGCAGCCTGGAGTGTTGGAGGACCAGGGTGGCTCCCACCCGCAGGGAAGTCGTAAGTTGGTTGAGCCCGTAGTCGAAGCTGAAGGGGAGCGCCGAAAGTATGCGGTCCTCTTTGGTGTTCGCGAGATAGGTTGAGACGATCTGGGCGCCCACCACGAGGTTGCGCTGGCTGGTGGCCACCCCCTTCGGGAGACCGGTCGAGCCAGACGTGTACAGGATGGTCCCCAGATCCGTCTCCAGCACAGTCCTCTCGATCCAGCCAACGTCTTCTAGTTGTAGTATCTCCGCGATGTCTGTCAGGGAGCCCGCAATGCCTGTTGCAGGCTCCTCGCCTTTGTAGAACGCCGTTCCGACCGTCCCTGGCTCCAAAGCGTCCAGCTTGCCAGAATCCCCAATTAAGACGCGAACGTCGCAGTCTCCCACGATGTACTGAACCTGGGGCGGCTTCAGCAGGGGGTTGATATTCACGAAGGCGGCGCCCAACTGAGAAGACGCCAGCATCGCCACCACCGCCTCCCAGGACTTCTCCATGTAGACGCCGACCCGGTCGCCCTTTCGAACTCCTGCGTTCAGGAGCGCGTCGCTCAAAGCGGTGCTCTGACGCACCAGCTCCCCGTATGTGTACTCCGTACCGCCTTCGATTATCGCTGTTTTATCGGGGTGGCGCTCTACGGAGTTGCGGAGCAGAGCGTGTAGGGTGAACTCTGGGTGCACGCTCACGCCGTCTTGCTCGCCACCAGTTCGGCGATGGCCCTGACGGACCCGAAGTTCTCCTCGCTGAACTCCTCATCCTCGATGGTGACGCCGAACCTGTTCTCCATAAACATGACTAGCTCCACCGTCTGCAAGGACGTTAAGACGCCGTTCTCGATGAGGGGGTAGTCGTCGGGGATATCACGGCTCCCCGTTACGTTCTCTTGGATCCAGCCCCGTATCTCGGCGCTCGCGTTCTCGGTGCTAACAGCCATACTCTTAAAATACCTCCTATCTTAATTTGAGCCAGAAAGTCGCTTCCCCGTCGCCAACGCCGTACGACCAGTTGGCGGTGTCATTGGCGGTTTTGTGCAGGCCGCGGTCTGCGAACTTAGTCAGCAGCGTGTTGCGCCTTCTGTTGCGGTAAAAGAAGCCCAAACGCCACAGGTCGCTCGAGTGGGCCGAGGTGGGTGACATAAGAAACCGGTATCTGACGATGGGTACCGCCTCCCGCCTAAAGCAACGTACCGACTCCCGCAGTAGCGCCCGCGCCACGTCGCGGCGCCCCGGCAGCGTCGTGAGATCTAGTATATAAGCATCACGAAAACCATGCGGGGTTTCTATAGTTATCCCGAGCACGGCGTAGCCGAGAAGGCTCTCCCCGTCTCTGACGGCGAGGATGGTCACCGGGTGTTGGGGAGAGTCGGGGCCATAACGCCAGCGCAAAAACGCCGCGTTCTTCTCCACCAGGCAGGGCACGCTCGAGGCAACCTTCTCGAACAGCTCGTCGAAGGACTCGTCGAAATCCTCCAGCTCCTCCACCTTCAGGCTGCCCCCGAAAACGCCGCCGAGCGCTTCATCGACCACCCCGAGCCCTCCGTTTAGGACCTTGCTTATGGGCGCGGGGATCGGCGCGCGGGGACGTATCAACGGCGCGACGTGCTCTTCTGCCAGCTCTGCCTCGGACGGGTCCTGGTATCCGCGGGCGGGTGCGGAGGGCTCTTTGAGGTTCAGGAGCCTTCTTATCGGTGCGGGGGTCGACGGCACCGGGAGCCTGGAGACGTTCAACAGCTTCGCCGCGTAGTGCAGGTTCCCCGCCACCTCGGCCCCCATGCGCGTCTCGACCCCGATTACCGCCGGCACCATGTCGCAGGCCACACAGTTCTGGACGGTGCGGAAGAACTTGCGCATCATCAAGAGGGCGTGGAAGCCATACTGGGGGAGCACTTGGTAGTCGCCGGGCGTGTGGGCGACGACCCGCTGCCCATTGACCCGGTAGTACTGGGGTATCGCCGCCAGGTGACCCACCACCTCCCCTTCTTCGGTAGCTAGGATCCAACGATGCATCTCGTCTCCAGCTAGGGGGTGACTCTCTAACCAGCGCCAGATGGAGGCGTGCCACTCGAAGTCGTAGGATTCGGGTAAGTGAGGGTACACGAGGATACGCAACTTATCGATGCCCGGAAGGTCCGCGCTCTCGACCAGCCGTACTACTACCTTCTTCATGGCTTCATCTCTCTCAACCCTAAGGTATGCTGCTCCATGGCCGCCTGCTGCTCTCCGAACACTACAAGCCCGGGAGGGGAGACTAGCCTAACAAAACCGCGGTGACAAGGCACTAGTAGTAGATGTCACCCTTTAGCTTCTGGCGAAGCCGGTAATATCTCGGCTCCATCCCATTCCACAGCCCGGCACGCTTCACCGGCAAGCCCAGGCAGCCCCCGACCTCGCAGCGCTCAGTGCTTGCTCGAACAAAGTCCTAGTTTAGGAACCAGGAGAGGTTTGTCAAGATTTGGAACAAGTAAGGCTCTGCTTTACATGCTAGGATACTCTCCTTGACGGAGAAGGTTACGAGCGTTGGAGGGGTATCTGAAGCTCATTGATATGACGCTGATTCGGTTGTGGTAAGGATCTGTTGAAGAAGTCCGACCATAAACCCCTGCTGCTCAGCGCTGCGGCCCGCCGCCGCCGACGACAGCGGTTCGGCATGGTTGCGATCATGCTGGTGTTTTTGGCGGGCGCCGTGTATGCCCTGGGTTATGACCCGGGCGGCGTTTTGGGCGAGGGGGGATTGGATGTTGGCTCGAAGGACAATCCCGCAGACACGCGCGCTCAGGGCCCTGCACCGGGGTCTTCTCCAGAAGCGGCTGCCTACTGGACCGTAGCTTCCGAGCTGCGGGGAATAAGTCCCAAGAACGTAGAGGGCGTTTACCATAGCACGCTCGATCCCTCATGGGCTTCCGTGCGCATTACGGGGCCGGAAGAAGAAAGTACCTGGGTCCTTTTCGTCCACCGGGAGAACGACTCGTGGAAGGCCCTTAAGTCGATACGCGCCGACGAGCCAGAGCACCCCGAAAACGAGAAAGTTGTGCTGGACGAGGTGCCCAAAGACCTTGTAGAGGCCATTTACCCCCCGGACCTGCCTTCGGGCGTCTCAGGACTCCTCTCGGAGCCGGTAGAACCCAGCGCCCTGCCGTCCGTCGAGCCGCCCGCGATTCCGCCGTCAGACCCGGTCAGCGACAACGTACCTGAGTCCGAGCGCGAGCGGATAGAGAAGGGGCTCGAAGGGGTGCGAAAGGCCGTCGATGACTACGAAGGTATCAGCGGGGTGTATGTGCTAGACCTGAACGGAGGGTGGGGCTACGGGGTGCGCCCGGACGAGGTCTTCTTCAGCGCCTCGATCGCTAAGGTGCCGGTCCTGGTCGCCGTCTTCCGCAGGATAGATGAGGGCAAGCTTTCCCTAGACGACAGCTTCGAGACGAAGCCAGAGGACTGGGCGGCCGGGGCCGGATGGATGCAATGGGACCCGGCCGGAAGGTCTCATACGGTAAAGGACTACCTGTCGATGATGATGGCCCAATCGGACAACGTAGCGACTAACGCCCTCACGCGCCTTGTGGGCGGCCCCGAATATGTCAACGAGGTCGCCCGCTCGCTGGAAGCCCCTAACACCGTGCTCTACCAGAAGGTGAGCAGCGAGCGGGCTGCGGTCACGAGCCTGGACAACCGAACCACGCCCCGCGACATGGCCACTATCCTGCAGAAAATCGCCACCGACAAAGCGGCGAGCCCCGAAAGCTGCCGGGAGATGATCGACATCATGCAACAGAACCATCTGGAGTCGGGGTTGAAGGAAGGCCTCCCCAAGGACACAGAGGCCGCCGCCAAAGGGGGCTGGCTGTACAGGGTCTACGACGAAGTCGCTATCGTCGGACATGAAGACCGTCCCTACGCCGTGGCGATCTTTAACAGGCAGGGCCCGGAGAACCCGAAAGAAGGTAAGCCCCTCCTCAAGGATATCTCAAAGGCCGTCTGGAACACCCAGGACAGCTAACCTTCTTCGACAACCTTTCGCCGCAACAGGGCGGCGGCCGCCTTCAGCTCCTCTGCCTTTAGCAAAAACGCTGCTCCCAGGTACGCCGCGAGCGAGGCTATTCCGACGATGAGGAGTATGATCGCCCGTTCCAGGAGCCCCGAGCCGGTCCCGAGGAGGGCCGTGCCACCCAGAGCGACGGCGTACATGGCGGCTCCGGCGGTGAGGATCTTGGCCAGAGAACCGACGAGGCGCCGGCCGTCTATACGCCTTATCTCCCTCCTCATCACCGCGAGGCCAAAGAGGGCGAAGACGGCGGTGACACCCGAGAGCGCAAGCGCCACGCCCACCACCCCCATGACCCGCGAGAGGCCGTAGGCGAATACCGTGTAGAGTACAAAGAAGCCGATGTTCAGGATAGCGGGAGTACGCGTGTTCTGTCGAGAGTAGAACGCCCGCACGAGGAGGAAGTACATCGCGTAGGTAAGTAGTCCCACCGAGTAGGCGATGAGGAGGCTCGCGACGACCGCCGTGTCTTCCGGGGTGAAGTTCCCGCGCTCATAGAGCAGACCGATAAGAGGGGTCGCGAGGGCGATGAGCCCGACGGCGCACGGAACCACGATAAAGGCCATTGTTCTGAGGCTGAAGGAGAGCGTGTCGCGGTAGCCCTCAGTATCGCCGCGGGCGTGTCTTTCGGAGAGTTCGGGCATGGTGGCGGTCTCGATAGCTATGACGAAGACGCCGTAAGGAAGCGAGAAGACAACGAAGGCGTAGTTAAGCTCCGGCACCGCGCTGAAGGAGGAGCCGAGCAGCTGGCCGACGAACTGTACGCCGATCGACCCAGCCGTGAAAACGAGCACGGGCAGCGCGAGCCTGACGGCAGGCAGCAGGGCCGGGTGTCCGAAGACCGGGCGGGGCTTGTAGCCCAAGCGCCAGGCACTCGGGAGCAGCAACAATGACATCACCGCGACGCCCAGGGTAGTGGCGGCGAGCAGGTAGACGGCGGCTTCAGGGTCTCGCGGGGCGAGCAGGGCATAGCCCCCGAAGAGGGACATGGCGATCAGGTTGTTTACGACCGGCACAAAGGTTGGGAAAAAGAAGCGCCGGTGAGCATTGAGAACGCCGGTCAGGACGGAGCCAAGGCCAAAAAAGAAGATGTAAAGGACGAAAAAGCGGAAGAAAAAGACCGCGAGATCTATGGTCTCCTGAGCCTCCTCGAGGGAGAGCTTCCGCGAGCCCGGGAAGTCCGTCGACAGGTTCACCAAAGGTTCGGCGAAGATTACCCCCAAAAGGGCCACCACAGCAAGGAGCGGCAGGATCAGGGTGAGGAGGGCGTTGGTAAGGCGCTGGGCGTCTTCTTCGCCGTAGGTGGTCATGCGCTCGACGAGAATAGGGATAAAGGTCGAGTAGAGGATGCCGCCCAGGAAGAGTTCGTAGATCAGGTTCGCTATTCCGTTGGAGACACCGTAGGCGTTGGCTACCACCCCGGTACCGAGGACGGAGGCCATGACCATCGTCCGCGCGTACCCCGTCGCCCGCGAGAGAGCGGTCGCCACCGATGTCGAGAGCACGGCCCGTAAGATGGCTGCCATGAGGCGGATGGTACTAGAGAAAACGGTATCAGTTCGAGCTGAGGGTGACGAAAACAAAGGTTGCAACCCTCTTTAGGGCACCCTAGAAGCGCCTACGTACACTGCCGCACGAGATCACCCCTCGGCATCTACTATCGCCAACCTGCAGCGGGAGACGCACACGGGCTTCTCATCCTCATCGTGTATCCGAACCTCCCAGACCTGGTTCGCGCTTCCTACCTGAATAGGGGTTCCGATGGCGGTGAGTGTTCCAGAACGCTTGGGCCTGAGGTGGCTGGCGTTGATCTCCGAGCCGAAGGCAACCTTCCCCGGAGGACAATTGAGCCAGGCTCCGACGGTTGCCACAGACTCGGCCAAAACCACGCTGGCTCCGCCGTGCAAATACCCTAACGGCTGGCGATGCCTGGTGTCTATCGGCATCCTCATTACCACCCTGTCGGGATCCAACTCCACATGCTCGATGCCCAGGTCCTTGTTCAGCCCCTCCTCTTCTTCTAAGGAGTCGAAATCGATCTGCTCCATTCCCGTCCTTCCTTATAGCTTGCGGACACCAACCAGCCGGAGCCTACCCGTTTGTCGTCGTTTCAAAGCGATGAAAGACGAGGTGGCTGCTCGAGTGCCGCGGGGACGAGCCCGAGCTCGCGAGCCGGCAGGCGACCTGGATCAGGTGATTACATGCGTAAAGGCGACCTCGTAGAGGTGTGGTTCGTAAGCCATGGCGAGCTTCTCCGCCTCGCGTATGTGGACGGTGATTTCCGGGTCGCAGAATATTGCTTCGAAGTCCTCCCGGCTTCGCCACTGCGCGTAGTTGGTGACCCACGTGCCATCGAGGCTCCTGTGAATGTTCGCCGAGACATAGCCCGGCTGCTTGCTTATCACTTCTTAGGTTGCCTCTACAAGCAAGTCCACGAGTCGCTGCTGATCCTCCGGCGCAACGGTGAACACGTTGATGAGGGTGACCGCGTCCTGATCTTGGGATATGCGTGTCATAGAGTCCCCTCTAGAATACTTTTGAGATAAACCAGAGGCTCCCCGAAGCGGGGAGCCTCTAGCAGAAGGTTCGCGCGCACAGAACAGCTTCTTAGGTTGCGTGCACCTTCGCT
>DASQSI010000342.1:0-15621 GCA_035642415.1 Rubrobacteraceae bacterium | reverse complement strand
CCCAGCGACCACTGCCTCCTCTCGGGTAAGCACCTGCGCGGCCTTGGAACGCAGCTCGTCTCTGTCTTCGGCGGTCAGGACGGAGCCGACCCTCTCGGCCTCCCTTATAAACATCTTGGTGGTCGGAGCGACGAGGACCTTCGTGCCGGCCTCTTTAAGCTCGTGAGTCGTCTGGAGGATTGCACTCGACTTTCCTCCGGCCCCTACGAAAGCAACGACGTCGCCCCTTACGATCCCAAGCGCCTTGTAAAGTTGCAGTTCCCTTCCCGCCTTCGACTATCGTCCTCCGCCACTCCCTAATCTCCAATACGAACATCCTGGGATGCAGATTATTCATGATACCCTAAGAAACGATTCTATAAGTGATTTATGCTATGTTGAGTTCGAAGATTATGGGTGCGCAGCTAGGGGTATTAAAATGTTATTGGATCTTCTGTCCAGGGATCCAAGAGGAAAGGGGTATCGGATGACAGAGCAGCAGGAACGGGTAGAGAGGTTCTCCAGGCAGCTTAGAGAAGGCCCCGAGCCTTCTGAGCGGAGCATCAAGGAGATACTGGACGCGCTTCGGCCGCAGATGCAGGAGCTAGTCAACAAGCAGGTCGAGCTGGCCCGCGCTGAACTCACCCCCGTCGGTAGACAGGCCGGCATAGGGACGGGTCTTCTGGCGGTCGGCGCCGTGTTCATGCTCGTCTTCCTCATCCTCCTGTCTTTCACGGGAGTGTATCTGCTAGCGCTCATTCTCCCTCTGTGGGCTTCAGCGCTCATCGTCTCTGGTATACTACTCCTGATCGGAGGGATCCTCGCCGGGAGCGGCGCTAACATCCTGCGCAAGCTGGATCCCACGCCCCACCGGACGATAAGCACCCTCCAGCAGAACATAGATTGGTTGAAGGGACAGCTTAGGCCGTGAGCGAGATACCGGAGCGTATAGAACGGGAGATGTTCGAAATCCGAAGCCGCATGTCTTCGGACATGACCGATCTCCGTCAGCACGTTGAGCCACAGGTCGTCGCCGAGCGGGTGAAGCAAACGGCCAGCCAGCGCCTTCGGGAGGTGTGGAGCCGCGTCAAAGGAAGCTTGCTTGGGTCTGTCAAGCGTCAGCTTTTTGTGATCCGTGAAGCCGGGGAGAAGAGAGACCCCAGCCGCCTTACCGATGCCGTGAGGAGGGACCCTCGCCCCTTCGTCCTCCTGACCATCCTCCTCCTCGTCACCCTTCTTATGGCGCGCAGGATGGCCGGCATTAGGGGCGATCGGGACTAAAACGCCCCTCCACGTCCACTTTCAGCCCGTAGGCGGGGTAGCCGGAGATATGACTTTGGCCGCTTTAGCCGCCGCGGGAGCGCCACTCGCAGAAGTTTCCCGCGCTCTCGAGGGGCTTGGGCTGTCTTTTGAGATGGGCACTGAAAGCGTTGTGGTGAGCGGCGTGCGGTCGCTACGTGTCTCGGTAAAGAGCCCGCCCGAGCAGCACGCTCACCGTACTTTTGCGGATATCCGGCAACTGGTGGAGGGTGCCAACCTCCCGAAGCGGGCCGCGGACAGAGCCGTAGCAGCCTTTCGGCTTCTGGCGAGCGCCGAGGGCACCGTGCATGGCCGCGAGCCCGAGGAAATCACCTTCCACGAGGTTGGAGCGGTAGATTCTATCGTGGACGTGGTGGGGAGTTGCGTCGCCCTCGAACTCGTCGGGGCGGACACTATCAGCTGCGGTCCTCTACCGATGGGGACAGGTGTCGTTCCTTCCACCCACGGTCCCCTCCCAATCCCCGCTCCTGCAACACTTGAGATCCTCAAGGGCTCCCGGGTTCGCTGGAGCGAAGAGCCTAACGAGACGACTACCCCTACGGGCACCGCCCTAATGGCAAGTCTGACCGGCGGCGCTTTTACAGAGGCCGCCCCTCCGATGGTGCTGCACGCGGTTGGTTACGGTGCCGGGAGATCCGCTCTCCGGCACGCCCCGAACCTCCTGCGGGCCGTGGTAGGCGAACTGGAGGGCATATCCGAGGAGATGGAGCTTTTGGAGGCGAACGTGGACGACGCGGCGGGCGAGCTGCTCGGGGCGGCGGTCGAGAAGCTGCTCGCAGCCGGGGCGCTCGACGCGTGGCTCGAACCGATAATTATGAAAAAGGGTCGCGGAGCTTACAAGGTCTGCGCCCTCGCCCGTGTAAAGGACCGCGCAAAGCTCGCCCGCCTACTCATGAGAGAGACGGGGACTTTGGGAGCCCGTCATTACGGGATCGGACGTACTGTATCCGAACGCCGGCTCGTCGAGGTCGAGCTACCTTACGGAAGGTGCAGGGTGAAAGTGGGTAGCCTGGATGGGGAGGATTTCGTCGTCGCTCCCGAGTACACCTATGCTGCCCGGCTCGCCCGGGAGAACGGTCTCCCTTTGCTTCAGGTCTACTCGGATGCTCGCGCCGCTCTGCGCGAAAGCTTGGAGAGAGATTAGATGCTTAACCAAAAAGTGAGGGCCGGATTGTACACCCAGCCCTCGTGCTATTGCTCTAGAAGATCGTCCGTTCGCTAATCCGAAACGAGGGTGACGTTCTCTGCCTGCATACCCTTCCTGCCACGGGTCGCTTCGTAGGACACCTTAGTGCCCTCCTCGAGAGACCTGAAACCGCTGCCGCTTATCCCGGTGTAGTGCACGAAGAGATCTTCGCCTCCGTCATCCGGGGAAATAAAGCCGTAGCCCTTTTCGTCGTTGAACCACTTGACCGTTCCTTGGGGCATATACCGAAGCCCACCTTTCTTCTCTTCGGGCCGTACCAACTAAAAGCTGCCTCCGTCCAACGGGCGGCGCTCCATCGACCGTGCCCACTTTCGACTGCCCCTGCAGTATATAAAAATGTTGGCTGGAAGTCAGCCGCCGCCCGAAGTATGTCGGAGAAGCCCCGTTCTTACCGAGTTTGTATACCTCTATAGATTCTCCGGGAAGCCGAAATCCAAAAGCTCGGCACAATTCTCGTACACGGCGACAGCCCCGGCCTCTTCGAGCTCCTCCTCGCTGTAGGCTCCACCCGAGAGGACGGCGACTGTCTGGATGCCAGCTTTGGCTGCCGACTCAATGTCCCAGACGGAGTCACCGACGGCGATGGTCTCATCAGCGTTGCCGCCGGCCTTCTTCAAGGCAAGCTCGAAGACGTCCGGAGCGGGCTTGGAGTACTCGACGTCGCTCGACTGAACAATGCCGGCGAGCTTGCCCTCGGTCTCGAGCCGGCCGAGATACTGCTCGAGCTCCTCGGGCTCGGCGCTGGTGACGAGCCAGGTTTCGTAGCCCTGCTCGGCGAGCGAGGCTATAAGCTCCTTCGCGCCTGGAAGCGGGAAGCCGTGCTTCTGCATCTCCATATATAGCTCGCCGTGCAGCTCTTCGGCTTTCTCGGCGGCGGCTTCATCCTCAATGAACTCCCCTATAAGCTGCTCAGAGCCCTTTCCTATCTGCTTGTGGACCTCCGCGCGCGGCACCCGTCGCCCTACCTCCTCGAACGCCCGCGCCCACGCTTCGGTGTGCAGATAGTTCGTGTCCATCAGCGTTCCGTCCACGTCGAGCACCACGACCTTCGTTTTCACCTTCTAAACCTCCTCACCGTTATCGTTCGTGTTCTAGAATATATACTTATGCAAAGGATGAGCGATAATTACTCTCACATTTCCTGAAATACCTGCAAAACAGCAGAAAGACAGTGACGCGAGTGTGAGACAAGGCTCATATTACACCAATTAATACACCAACCGGCCTTGCACCAAACCTCTGGAGCCTGCCAAGGCGTTGCTTCTACGGAACCTGTGTGAGTGTCGAGCCGAGCCATCTGTTTCGCTACCTGGACGAGCACGCTTTCAGGTTTAATGAGCGGAGAACTCCATGACTACCAACAACACCCCTGATCCAACCATCCCTGACACCATCGTCCTGATCCACGGGCTTTGGCTGGCGCCCCGAAGCTGGGAGCACTGGATCGACCGCTACGAGAGGCTTGGGCACCGCGTGGTCGCTCCCACCTGGCCAGGCATGGATTCTTCCATCGAAGATCTGCGCCGCGACCCGTCCACCATGGCCGGCGTAGACATCACCGAGATCACCGATCACTACGAGGCCATCATCCGCGTGCTACTCGACACCTCACCAATCATCATTGGTCACTCCTTTGGCGGCCTCATCGCCCAGCTCCTGCTCGACCGCGGTCTGGGCTCGGCCGGCGTGGCTATCCACCCTGCTCCGGTCAAGGGCGTCTTGCGCCTGCCGATCTCGTCCCTACGGTCAGCCTTCCCGGTGCTCCGCAACCCACTCAACCGGAACAGGGCGGTGGCACTCACGCCCAAGCAGTTCCACTACGGGTTCACCAACACCATGAGCGAAGAGGAGTCGCAGGCTGTCTACGAGCGCTACCACGTGCCTGGCCCCGGTCGCGTGCTGTTCCAGGCGGCCACGGCCAACCTCAACCCACGTGCCGCCACGAAGGTCGACTTCAAGAGCGAGTCCCGCGCCCCGTTGTTAGTGATGGGCGGCGGCCAGGACCATACTGTTCCGGCCTCAGTGGCCAAAGAGGCAGCCACACGCCAGAGCAAGGCCAAGTCGGCCACCGAGTACAAGGAGTACCCTGGCCGCTCTCATTACACGCTGGGCCAGGACGGCTGGGAAGAGGTCGCCGACTACGCCCTTGAGTGGGCTACCAAGCACACTACGGTCTTGTAACGTGCGGGGATAATAGGAACAGGAGAGTCCGACACTGCTCGCTTCCGTGCAAAAGCAAAAGATTTAGTTTAGGCGGGAGCTGAGGCGCTCTGGTCCTGTCCGCGCTCCGCCAGCTCCTCTGGCGTCTTGAATTGTCCTTTGCCTTCGATCAAGACTGCCGCCGCTAAAGCGCTCGCGACCGCCAGCCCCGCTGCGATGAACATTGCTAGCCGGAACCCCCCTACGAACGCTTCGTCTATGGCCTGCTCTACAGCAGTGGCCGTCTCACCGCTTACCCCATCCGGGACCTCGGCCCCTGCCAAGTCCACCTTTTCTGACTCCAGGGTCGCCCGCTGCTGTGGTGCGAGGTCTAGGTTAGCTATCCGGCTATCTAGGCTGCTGCTAAAGGCTGCAAAGACGAAGATCCCCAACACCGCTATCGCGAGCAGACCAGCCGTCCTGCTGACGGCGTTGTTCACACCGGAGGCCAGCCCCGAGTGCCCTCCTTCGACCGAGTTCATGGCAGTCGTCGTCAGCGGTGCGATAACCAGGCTCATCCCAAGACCTAATACCACGACAGCTGGAAAAAACGTGGTCCAGTAGGAGCCCCCGATCCCCGGTAAGGCAAGGAGGAGAAAGCCCACAGCGGCAATAGTAGGTCCTACCATCAGCGGCAGTTTGGCCCCGTAGCGCGTTACCAGCCCCCCCGCCCAGCGCGACATCAAGAACGTGATGATGATGAACGGCAAGAAGGCGCTTCCGGCAGCGGTGGCCGAGTAGCCGTGAACCTGGATGAGGTTGAACGGCAAAAAGTACAACGCTCCCCCGAGTCCCGCATACAGGAGCAGCGTTAACAGGTTCGCTCCACTAAAGTTACGTGAGCGGAAAAGGCTCAAGGGTAACATAGGCTCGTCGCTGCGCCGCTCAACAATGACGAATGAAGAAAGGGCCGCTATGCCGAGCACGAGGGCGCTTAAGACTAGCGGATCACTTATGCCCCGGTTGGAGTACTCGATCAGGCCGAATACGATCCCTCCGAGGCCCAAGGTCGCCAGGAAAGCCCCCGGCAAATCTAGCTTGCGAGCATCAGGGTCCTGGCTCTCCGGCACATGCCAAAATACTATAAATAGCACTACTGCCGCCAGCGGTACGTTGATGAAGAACGCTGCCCGCCACGAGACGTTTTCTACCAGGTAGCCGCCGAGGATCGGGCCAAGAGCCGCCGTGATCCCAGAGAAGCCCGACCAGGTGCCTATAGCCTTGCCACGCCGCTCTTCCTCAAAGGAGGCGCTAATGATCGCCAGCGACCCCGGCACCAGGAGCGCCCCCCCGATGCCTTGCACTACTCGTGCGGCGATGAGTTGGCTTGGGTTTAGGGCTATCCCGCATACCGCTGAGGCGAGCGCGAAGAGCACGATCCCCAAGGCGTAGATGCGTCTGCGGCCGTAGTGGTCGCCCAAAGAGCCGCCGACCAGGATCAGGGCTGCAAGGAAGAGCGTGTAGGACTCGACGATCCACTGGGCATCCACGGCGGTGGCGCCCAGTTCCCTTTGGATAGCCGGCAGCGCAATGTTGGTTACGGTACCATCGAGGAAGGCCATACCGGAGCCGATGATGGTGGCAGCCAAGACCCAAGGCCCCGAGCTCGGCGCACAGGGAGCTTCGCTCTTCCCGTATAGGATAACGCCTTCGTCGCACGGGGGCTTGCCGAGGTTTGCCACTTTCTGGCTCCTCTCCGAGAGGATTTGTTACCGAACTCTAGTCTAGCAAGCGTCTTCTTCAGGCGTTGTTGCAAAAACGGTTGTTTTCGGTACACGCCTCTCCATCTGAAGGCCTCCCTACAAACTAGCCAGTATAGGCGGTATTCGCTAGGTGCTGTGTGTTCTTAGTTCGGTCAATAGGGGCAACCCTAACATACTAGGGGTGTGGTAGAGTGAGCAAACATTAGTGACACTTTTGCTGTCTTCACGAGCCTTCTTCTGTGGCCGGGTCGGGCGGCGGGAAGGTTTTTGTGAATGACAAACATCATTGTGCGCATCGAAGGGCACTACGAGGTCAAAGAAGCCCCATTTAGCAGAAGCTACGAGTGGCATCCGGCTTACGTCACCCTCGAGTGCGACTGCGGCGAGAAATTGACCTTATCTAGTACCACCTCTGCTGCATCTAGCTGTCGATGTGGTACCGACCACAGCGCCATTATTCAGGATATCCAAGCACGAGAAGAAGGGCGCTCGGGGAATGAGGCCACCCGCCCTTGGCAACACGACGCCAAAGAGCAGACACAACAACGCCTACGGGAGGAGGCCGCTTATCCTGAGGGCTCACCGTGGCGCTACAACGACGTTACATCGCGTAACAACAACGATGTATAAATCGCGCGCCGAGGGCTGGGAGAATCGTACGCAGGAGCAAGAAGCGTGGAACGAACCGGAAGCCGTTCGGCTTTTGCAGGAGGTGGGCAAACGAGTAGCGAGGTTTGAGGCCACGGGGGCACGGATGCCGCAGCGTGAGCGGTATCATGCCCGCTTAATCGCGGCGCACGACGCTCGAGACATGGGGGCTTACCGCACGGCTCTGAACGGGTACGTGGAGGCCGCTCGAGCGGCCTCCCTGAAGGCGAAGAAGGGGAGTAAATAGAGGCGGATGGCCCTTAGCTTGGCGCAGCAACAGGTCCTGGAGAGGTGGATGCGCTCGAAGGCGATCGTCCAGTGCCCGGCTTGCGGGGATGTTGATGGATGGCGCTTCGCCGAGGCTGCTTACGTGAGGGCGCTCTTGGACGAGGGCGAGCAGGACCTTACAGAGGATAGGGGTGTGGTGAAGATCTCCTGTGGCACCTGTGGGTACGTGATGCTCTTCGATGCTGGGACAGTCGGTATCAGGGGATTGTGGGCGAAAGGTAGGGGGGTTTAACCTTCCTCATTTAGTACAATCACTGCTGCACGGGTTTTGGTACATAGTTAAGGCTGTGCCAATAACCACCGTTTATGAGACAGGCAAGAGAACGGGTTGTCGCTTCTAAGGGCTTCTCGGAAACTTAAAAGGATTAAGCACACAGCTAGTGAACGGGCCTATGAAAGGCCTTCTCTGTAGCCAAGCCACCCGTCTAGACGCTCCTTAAGCCACGTTGTTCGCAACCTATTGGCCGCGATTCTGGCGGGCATGTCTTCCTCGCGCAGCTCTTCTAAGCGCTTGTAGAACACCTTCCCGTTGCTCATAAGCGCCACTAGCCCTTGTTCGGCCTGTTTTTGATCCTCGGTGGCAAGTCGCTGCAACGCCGCCGGTGTCTCCCCTGGCAGAGGCTCGCCCAGTAACCTGGCGAGCTGACCTTCCTTCCTGAGCTCTAGCTCTCGTAGCTCCGCCTGCATAAACGACTTGTAAGCAGCGAGCTGGGCTCGGGCACACTCCTCTTGTCGGGCTCGACGACGCTCTTCTTGTCGGGCTAGACGTCGCTCATCCTCTCGCTCTTGGGCAAGGTTCTCCTGCCACTCATCCGCCTTTTCGTCGCCGTGCGCTCCTTTGCGCAGCTCCTCAAGCAACTGGCCAGCTTCGGTTTCTAGAACGGTCTTGAACGCTTCTTCGAGTGTTTCTCCGGTCCGTTCGATGCGGGCCTCCGCCTGGCGCGCCAAGGCCTCAGTCGCCATATCGTCCACTCGTTGCTCCTTGTGCACGGCCTTCCCCTAAGCGCTTCCGCGCGCGGAGGCTAAGTGCTCCCCCAACGGTAAGGCAAGCAACGCATTCTCTATCTCGATTTCGACCCTAACGGCTTCTAGTAGCCAGACCAGCTTGCGCTGACCGTGTTCGCGAGCGTGGCCCAGCCACTTCTCCGACCATACCGCTATCTCGGCGAGTTCCTCGGCCGCCTTGTGGTTCAGGTCCACAACACACCCCTTCTCTTCTAGCTGGGCCCCACCGCAACAAAAAGCCGCCCCTTTTTCTGGGCGGCGTCTCCATCAAAACGAAGCCTACCTTTTACCGTTCTTTGAGTTTACCATAGCCGACCACCGGAAACCCTCAAGAGTTTTCAGACGACTTATTAGAAGGGCTACCACATTGCCTCCACGCCTAGCTTGCTAACCACTTGCAACGTTAGACGTGAGGTTAGTTAGTTAAGAATTGAAATTCTCAAAAGCTATCCGCCTAGCAACAAGAGGGCAAAAAAGAGCCGGAGCTGTTATGAGGCCCCGGCTTCGAGTTCATTCTTCTTCTATCCCATTACGTGCAGTAACGTCGTTGTAGCGCCAGGCTGAGCCCTTCGGATACACAGCCTCATTCCGTAGGTGTTGCTTAGCCTGGGCTTTGGCGTCGTGGTCCCAAGGGTGGTGATGAGCCTCATACTCTTCATCTATCACCTGGATGACCAGCTCCTCCCGGATATGGGCTGCGTCGTCCTTACCGCATTCGCAGCTGATCACTTCGGAGCCGATGATCTCAGACCTCTTGTGGGTCGTCCTCTCGCCGCATTTACACTCGAGCACAACTTGCTCAGGAGACCACTGGTAGTCCCTACCAAACGGCATCTCCTCAACCTCATAGTGCTCCGCGATACGCTCGATGACTCGCATCAGCGTCTCCTCTCTCCAGGGGACTTTGCGTCCCCCAGGAGCTTCTTGCTTGCAACAAACCCACCCTACCCCCACGCACGCCACCACGCAATGCTCTATGAGCAAGTCTAAATAACTCGTAACACCGTAACTTGCCCAACGCCTAGGGCTAAAAAAGGCACGCCTCATGAAAAGGGCCAGAGCTTCTATAGCCCAGCCCTTCCGGGCCGCAATCGTCTATACCTCTGCCCCCTACGTACCCTAAACTACCTCTATGCCTGTGGAAGACAACTTGCTAAAAAGAGTTGATCGCCTCATTGCTAAAGGAGTAGACGTGCTCGCTACGAGAGAGTACAGGGAAGCGCTGCGCAGCGAGTTTGTCAACTACAGTGCGGCCGTAGAATGGCAGTCTCAAGCACTGAGCTTCCTCACCACCCTCGTAGGTAACGCACACGTCTATACAACAAGGTTCAAAGAAATGACCTTCCCTACGGCAGCACCAAGCTCTATAGAAGCAGGACAGGGGATCCTGCGTGCAGTGAAGGAGGATCTCCAAGAGGGCGTACTCCTAACCGGCATCAGGGACCTTGTCTCAGCAGAAATATTTTCGGATTTTCTAGACATGGCGAAGGATCTGCACGAAAGTGGCTATAAGGATCCCGCTGCGTCTCTGGCCGACGCCGTTCTCGAGGATGGGCTGCGCAGGATCGCTCAGTCTAAAAACGTGACTGTGAAGCAAACGGACAATCTGAATTCTTTGAACCAAAGACTCGCTGCGAGCGAGATATACACCAGGGTACAGCAAAAAAGCATCGCAGCGTGGACAGAGATACGTAATAACGCGGACCATGGGCATTTCGAGCGGTATTCTCAACACCACGTATCCGACATGATCCGTGGCGTTGAGGCGTTCTTAGCTAGCTATCTTGCTGCGTAACGTCTGCTCCACACCTTTGAGCAAATTCACTACAACGAGGCTAGAAGCCACCATCAAAGGGGTTACCCGCGTTTGTTACTTATATAGTATACTACGGTGGTTTTAAAGTACGGCTTATTGCTTCTGCGTTCCCGACGATATAGAGGCTATGACGGTACAGAAACGGTCTTAGAGTTTCTTTATCTCGTTGTCTCTTCACGTGAACCACCACAGAATAGAAGAGGTAGCTTGCGGCGAATGCCAAGCATAGCTCGTAGAACAAATCCCATAGTGCAGGGCCCCATCCGAACCATTCAGGCCAGTCTTCAAAAAAGAGGTCGTGGGCGACGAGTAGAAATAGGCAGACGAGAAACAGAGCGGTGAGCAAGCGGTCTACGTGGAAATGTATATCGCCCATATCCTTTTGGCCCCCATCGTAGCCTATTTAGCTGGCCCATTAGCAGATTGTACGGCGACGCTCCACACGTGATGTCAGTACACCATTTGTACACCAATGCACCTAAGTACAAGGGAGTTCACACAAGTACTCCTAGTATCCAAACCCCTTACTTATGCGATATATGTACTTAGGCGAACGCCCACGTACGCACCGCTTATAATATATATGTATGGAGAATTTCGGAAACCTGCAGCATCAAACCTCCCACAACGACGCCGGCTATGAGGCGCTCACGAAAGGAGCGGCCCTCGTAGACCGCTCTGATAGGGTCTTGCTCCGACTCGCTGGCAAGAACTCGACAGAGATGCTCAACGCTATCCTCACGAACGTGGTGCCTGAAGAGGATAACCTCGGCGCCTACGCTGCGCTGTTGAACCCGAAAGGGCGCATCCAGACTGACCTGCGTGTTCTCAAGGCGGACGGAGAGGTCTTCGTCGACGCTGAACCCGAAGGCGCCGGAGCCGCTCACGAAATTTTAGGTCGCTATGCCCCCTTCGCCCGCGTTAAGGTCGAGGACCTCTCGGAGTCCTCCTGGCGCATACTTGGCCTCTACGGTCCCCGTGCAGTAGAACTCCTCGGGAACCTCCGGCTCGCCGAGCACGAATCCGCCCGCATCGAGGTAGCAGGAAGTGCCAGGATACTCGCCGCCGGCGTGGCAACGCCCGTGCCCGGCTTCGACCTCCTAGGCCCCGCGGATACCTTACGTCCCATAAGTGAACACCTCCTCGATTCCGGGGCCAGCCTCGCCGGCTCCGACGCTTATGAGACCGCCCGCGTGGCGGCCGGCGTTCCTCGGTTCGGTGCGGATATCACACCCGAAAATTTTCCCGCCGAAGCAGGTATCCTCAAACGCGCCGTAAGCTTCGAAAAGGGCTGCTACCCTGGCCAAGAAACCGTGGCCAGGATGCACTACCGGGGTCACCCCAACAAAACCCTCCACCGCCTTGTCGTCGACGGGCCATCCCCCACCCCCGGCACACCGATTGCCCAAGGCGAAAAGCAGATCGGCATGATAACCAGCACCGCTCCCCTGCTCCTGAACGGAAGAACCCTGGCCCTCGGCTACCTCTCCCGTAACGCCCGAACAGATGCACCGCTCTCCGCCAGACGAGCGACCATCGTTCTCGCACCGTAAGAGCTTATCGGGAACAATTCTCAACAAGACATATTACCCAGGCCTCGATGGTGTTACAAGCGGGCACTGTCGTACGCCTCCTGAAAACGGTTCGCAAGTGGTTGTCTGGAAACAAATCTCCTTTCGAAAACCGCTTAAATAAGCCAGCTACACTCTTCTACAAGAAGAATTCTTGTTTCTAGTTTTCCGAGGTGGTGCGAGGTTTTGTGCTATCATTAGGTAGGATCGCGGTAGCAAAGTTTCGTATACAACGGCAGGAGCTTGATGCTAAAGATAGAAAATCTACATGTAGAGATCGACGGCAACGAGATCATCAAAGGTCTCAGCCTCGAGGTTGGCGAGGGCGAGATACACGCGATCATGGGCCCGAACGGCTCTGGCAAGAGCACGCTCTCGAACGTTTTGATGGGCCATCCGCGCTACGAGGTAGCGGAGGGTAGCGTCACCTTCCTGGGCCAGGACGTGTTCGAGCTTGAGCCCGACGAGCGGGCCAAGATGGGTATGTTCCTCGCGTTCCAGTACCCCAGCGAGGTACCGGGCGTTAGCGTAGCTAACTTCCTGCGCACCGCCGTCAACTCTGTGCGGGAAGAGGAGCTCTCCCCTATGGAGATGTACAGGCTCCTGCAGGAAAAGATGCAAATCATGCAGATGGACCCCAAGTTCGCCGAGCGGTACCTCAATGAAGGCTTCTCCGGCGGCGAGAAGAAGCGTAACGAGATCCTGCAGATGCTCATGCTCCAGCCCAAGCTCGCCATCATGGACGAGACCGATTCAGGTCTGGACATCGATGCCCTTCAGGTAGTAGCCAGGGGCGTAAACGAGATGCGCAACCCAGAGTTCAGTGCGGTATTGATCACACACTATCAGCGGATACTGCGGTACATTACGCCCGATTACGTCCACGTCATGCTCGACGGACGGATCGTGACCTCGGGCAGTAAGGAGCTCGCCGTGGAGCTCGAAGAGAAAGGCTACGACTGGGTACGGCAGGAGTTCGGCTCCGCCACCCAGAGTTAAAGGAGGAGAAAGATGCCTGAGGACAGGACAGTCCAGGCTTTAGGGCTCGACGAGTATAAGTTTGGATTCCACGATCCGGAAGAGTACTTCTTCAAGACCCCAAGGAAGGGTATAGACCCGGAGATCGTCGCCATGATTTCCAAGCACAAGAACGAGCCCGAGTGGATGCTCGAGTTCCGGCTTAAGGCGCTTGAGTCGTTCCTCGAGAAGCCGACCCCGCAGTGGGGTGGCGACCTGAGCGAGCTCGACTTTGACGAGATCTACTACTACATCCGGCCCATGGAGAATCAGGGCCGCACCTGGGAAGATGTGCCGGACGACATCCGCAACACCTTCGATAAGCTGGGCATCCCACAGGCCGAGCGAGAGATCCTCGCTGGGGTAGGGGCCCAGTACGAGTCCGAGGTCGTCTACCACTCTCTCAAGGAAGAGTGGGAGAAGGCCGGCGTCGTCTTCCTCGACATGGACGGGGGTTTAAGGGAGCACGAGGACATCGTGCGAGAGTACTTCGGCACCGTTATCCCGCCGGACGATAACAAGTTCGCCGCGCTCAACAGCGCCGTGTGGTCGGGTGGCTCGTTCGTATACGTACCACCGGGCGTACACGTGGACATCCCGCTGCAGGCCTACTTTCGAATCAACGCCGAGAATATGGGGCAGTTCGAGCGGACGCTCATCATCGCCGACGAGGGTGCCTACGTGCACTACATCGAGGGCTGCACGGCTCCGACATACACCACTAACTCCCTACATTCGGCGGTCGTCGAGTTGATAGCGAAGCCGAACGCCCGCATTCGGTACTCGACCATCCAAAACTGGTCACACAACACCTACAATCTGGTCACCAAGCGGGCGATGGCCTACGACAACGCCACCGTCGAGTGGGTGGACGGAAACCTCGGGTCCAAGCTTACGATGAAGTACCCGGCGGTCTACCTCATGGGAGAGGGTGCCAGAGGCGAGATCCTCTCGGTCGCCTACGCCGCTGATGGCCAGCACCAGGACGCAGGTGGCAAGGTCGTGCATGTCGCGCCGAACACTTCGAGCCTCATCACCTCCAAGTCCATCTCCAAAGGGACAGGCAGGGCTACCTACCGCGGGCTCCTCAAGGTACACGAGGGCGCGGATAACGCGAAGAGCCGGGTGGAGTGCGACGCCCTGCTGCTCGACGACAAGGCGCGAACGGACACGTACCCGTACATCGAGATCGAAGAGAAGAAAGTCTCGACCGAACACGAGGCTACGGTCTCGAAGGTCGGGGAGGATCAGCTCTTCTACCTCATGAGCCGAGGACTCTCGGAGGAGGAAGCTATGGCGATGGTTGTCAACGGGTTTATCGAGCCGATCGCCAAGGAGCTCCCTCTGGAATATGCGATCGAGCTGAACCGCTTGATACAACTCGAGATGGAGGGTTCGGTCGGTTAAGGTCCAACGCCAACGATAAATAGTCGCATAGCGCGGTGTACGGGGACGGGCTCTCTTGGGGTCCGTCCCTGCTCTTGAGAGAAAGGTGATACATGAGCACGAACAGCGTGCCGGGAATCTTGAGAAGCAAGGGCATTAGCGCCGAGACCGTGAAGGCACTGTCCTCCTTCAAGAACGAGCCAGGCTGGCTCACCGAAAAGCGCTTGGACGCCTGGGGCTTCTTCGAGAAGATACCGATGCCTACCTTACGAGACGAAGCCTGGCGCTACACAGATATCTCGGACGTGAGGGTCGAGGACTTCATGCCTTACACCCCGAGCCCGGATGTCACGAGCGAGGAAGACCTCCCGAAGCCCGTCCAAACACTTATAAAGGAGGGCGAAGAGAACTCTGCCCTCCTGGTCCAACACAACTCCGAGACGGCGTTGGTACGGGTGGACGAGGAGCTCTCGCGTAAGGGTGTAATCTTCACCGACTTGCACACTGCGCTCGAAGAGCACGAAGACCTCGTCAAGGAGAAGCTCTTCGGGCTCGTGCCCCTGGACTACGACAAGTTTGCAGCTCTTAATGCGGCGGCGGTCTCTGGTGGGTCGTTCTTGTACGTGCCGCGTGGGGTGGACGTCGAGGTGCCCATACAGAGCTATCACTGGCTCGACGTCGCCGGTTCGATAATGCCGCGCACGCTCGTCGTGGTCGAGGAGGGCGCGAGCGTGACTTATATAGACGAGTACGCCTCGGCCTATCATGAGGAAACGGCGTTTAGCAATGGGGCGGTAGAGCTCTACGTTGGGCAGGGTGCGCATTTGCGGTACGTCTCGTTGCAGAACTGGGAGCGCAACGTCTTGCACTTCAACACCATCCGCAGTTCGACCGGGAAGGACGCCATGGTTAACAGCCTCGTCGTCTCTCTGGGCTCCCAGCTCTCCCGCACCAACGTTGAGGCCGGCCTCGTCGCCGAGGGCAGCGACTCGGAGATGCTCGGGATGTATTTCGCCGACTCAGATCAGGTTCTGGACCACCACACGTTGCAAGACCACATCTCTCCCAACGCCCACTCAGACCTCCTGTACAAAGGCGCTTTGCGCGACGAGTCGCTCGCCGTGTTCAGCGGTCTCATACGCGTCGAGCCCGGAGCACAGAAGACCGATGCCTACCAAACCAACCGCAACCTTATCCTCGGCACCGACGAGGCTATGGCCGTGAGTCTGCCGAACTTGGAGATAATGGCCGACGATGTCAAGTGCTCCCACGGCTCGACCACGGGTCAGGTCGACGACGTGGAGCTCTTTTACCTCATGAGCCGAGGGATACCGCGCAAGGAGGCCGAGAAGCTCGTGGTATTTGGCTTCTTCGGCGAGGTGACGAGCCGGGTACCGTTCAAAGGCCTTAAACAGAAGTTGGATCGAGCGATAGAGGGCAAGATCGGGCTGGGCTTCGAAGAGAGGGTAGCTTAGAGTATGC
>DASQSI010000341.1:0-5600 GCA_035642415.1 Rubrobacteraceae bacterium | reverse complement strand
CACGGTGAACGCGGTTGGGCCTACGTTCGTGGACACCGAGCCTACGCGTAACATCCTCGAGGATCCAGAATGGCATGAGCGCATCTTCTCGCGCATACCTTTGGGCCGCATAGGCGGGGTCGAGGACGTTGCGGCCGCTACTGTATATCTCGCTAGCCCGGCGGCGGCGTTAGTCACTGGTCATACGCTTCTGGTCGACGGGGGCTGGACTGCTTGGTGATCGAGGAAGCGCACGTGTACCCGCACGCCCCGCGAATCTCTATAGCGTCGGCATAAATACTAACCCTTCGCGGACGTCACGATACTAGGCAATCTCAACCGCTCTGATTCTTCTAAGACGGCGGAGGAGATTTCAAGATGTCTTCCTCTACGAGAGAGGGCCGAGCTGCACCGCTGTTATGAGCCGCCTCCTCGACCGCTTCGGCCATAGTGGGCACGATACGCTCGTCGAATAGGCTGGGGATTATGTAGTCCTCCGAAAGGTCTTCTTCAGGGATGACCTCGGCTAGGGCGCGAGCGGCGGCAAGCTTCATCTCTTCGTTCATCTCTCGCGCTCGAGAGTCCAAAGCGCCCCGGAAGATCCCGGGAAAGCATAAAGTGTTATTGATCTGGTTGGGGTAGTCGCTGCGCCCAGTAGCTATGATGCGTGCGTGCCCTTGTGCCTCCTCGGGTGCTATCTCTGGGTCGGGGTTCGCCATAGCGAAGACTATGGGGTCTTCAGCCATCGAATCCAGGTGCTCGACCGTCAGCACATCGGGCATAGAGAGACCCAGGAAGAGATCCACTCCAACTATAGCGTCGGACAGCTCTCCTGTTACTTCCTCCGGGTTTGTATTCTCGGCGACCCAACGCTTCAAGGGGGTTAGATCCTCGCGTCCTTGATGAACAATCCCTCGTGAATCACAGCCAACAATGTTCTTCACTCCGGCGGAGTGAAGAATCTTTATACAAGCGGTCCCCGACGCCCCAACCCCGTTAACCACCACTTTAAGATCCTGCATCTCCTTGCCCACGATCTTCAAGGAGTTGATTAACGCTGCCAAAACTACGACCGCCGTGCCATGCTGGTCGTCGTGAAAGACTGGGATATCTAGCTCCTCTTGGAGTCGCTCTTCGATCTCGAAGCATCTAGGAGCCGCTATGTCCTCCAGGTTTATGCCCCCAAAGCCTGGAGCTATGTTCTTTACCGTAGCTATGATCTCTTCGGTATCCTTAGTGTCCAGGCATATCGGATAGGCGTCCACGTCGGCGAACTCCTTGAAGAGCATCGCCTTACCCTCCATCACCGGCATCGCCGCCTCGGGTCCTATGTCCCCAAGCCCCAACACCGCTGACCCATCTGAGACCACCGCGATGGTGTTGCGCTTTATCGTAAGGTTGAATGCTTGTTTAGGATCATTCGCCACCGCTTGGCAGACACGCGCAACACCTGGCGTATAGGCCATCGACAGAGCATCTCGCGTTTTCACCGCCATCTTGGGCTTCACCTCTATCTTGCCCCCTAGATGGGCGAGGAAAGTCCTGTCAGAGAAGCTGGTCACCTGGGCTTCCGGGAGTGCGTTGATTGCATCCGCTATCTGCTGGCCGTGCTCAGAGTCGCGGGCGTTCACGGTGATATCCCGGACGCTATGCTCTCCTTGCTGGACGATATCTACTGCCCCGACGTCGCCCTCAGCCTCGCCGATGGCCGTAAAGATTTGCCCTAAAGAGCCTGCCCGGTTCAGGTACTCGACCCTAAGGGTCACACTGTAGCTGGCGCTGGGAGCCCGTTTCAGGGTCATAAAGCCTCCTTTCTCCCACTTCCCCGGTGGGGGTTAACGCTTACACCTCTATCATGATGCCATCGAGCACAGCTCGGTGCAGCTCCTGCTAAGAGCTGCCTCAAGCGAACGTGACGCGAAGTTGGCAAAGGCCATAGCTGAGAGAAGCGGAGGAGGCGTTGCCTTCGACGCGACCAGCATAACCTTCGGCCGGTCGGGAGCCACGTGGTGACATCAAGGGCTCGTGTTTGCCTCTCAAAGGAGCACACCAACGAACTCAAAGAATCTATACTGTCGTAGCTCCAAACCAATCCTCGAGAGTTAGGTCTACCGGACATATGGTTCCATGAGCTTAGGCATACTTGCGCTACAATACGTTTCATGAAGGGCCAGCATCATAAGGAAGTGCAAGAGCTTCTCGGGCATTCGAGCGTCGCTGTCACGCTCGATCTATACAGCCACGTGGTACCTGGCATAGGAGGCGGGGAAGACGTCATGGAAGAAGCTTTATCGTGAGCTACTGCTGCCATTCGGCATTTTGCCTATGCTTCGGTCTACGTAGAATGTGCCGATTTGCAGCGCTTTTACCATTTGCGCCCGTAGCTCAGCAGGACAGAGCAGCGGACTTCTAATCCGCGGGTCGCAGGTTCGAATCCTGCCGGGCGCGCTTCTAAAATACCTGCAAATACCACAAAACCTAAGAAGCTCGATGGTTGTACTGAGCCTTTCTGACGACAACCTGACGACAACCCATAGGGAATATTTCCGTTAGCGAAATATGCGTTCCATCGCTCCTGCCGCTTCGTCGCCCATACCAGGAAGCAAGTGGCTGTAGGTGTCGAGTGTTATGGAAACCGTGGCGTGCCCGAGAAGTTCTTGAACCAGCTTGATGTGTACACCCTCGCAAAGCATCAAGGTGGCACACGTATGGCGTAGATCGTGCAAGCGGATATCCGGCAGACCTGCACGCTTCAGGATAGGCTTAAAACTACGAGCAATCAGGTTTCTGGCGTTATATAGGGGTGCACTTAGCGCGGGAGCTGATGGACAAGAACCTGCAAGAGCACGCGCTCTAGCCTTCTCGGTATTCGACTCTCAAACACAGGACAGCCGCGAGAAAAGGCAATCTAATCCCTTAGGGCATAGGGTACAGTATAAGATAGCTAACACCGCTGGAGAAAAGGGGATTTGCCGCAGGTGAGAACACATAAGTTGCTGTGGACTATAACGAAAATTCTTGGGGGTCTACTGCTTTACTTTTTTGTTGGTCTCAAAGTACAGTCTCGACTGGCGGCTGCATTAGGCAAGCCACGAGCGTGCCCAGCTGCGTGCGCGTGGGTGTTGGAGCGTCCAGGCCGAATCAGCCAGGAAGTGCCCCAGGTGCTCGACAGGATTGGCATCAGCGCCGGTGAGCGTGTTCTTGAGGTTGGCTGTGGCCCAGGCGTCTACACTGTGCAAGCTGCGCGCCGCTTAGAACCCGATGGGCAGCTCATCGCCGTAGACCTGCAACGAGAGATGGTCGAGCGTGCATCGGAGCGTATCCTAGAGACCGGGCTTGATAACGTCGAGTTTCATGTCTCCGATGCCCACCACTTGCCACTTGAGGATGCTAGCGTAGATCGGGCCTTCTTGGTTGGTGTACTTCCCGAGATTCCAGATCCCAAGGGGGCACTTGGTGAATTACACCGTGTGCTGCGCTCACACGGCACTCTGTCGATCTCTGAAGGGTTCTTTGACCCAGATTATCGATTTGCCTTCGAGACCATCCGTCAGGTTCAGCAGGCAGGGTTCGAATGGGTAGAGCATTTCGGGAACTTATGGCAATACACAGTTAACTTCAGGAAAGCTTGGTGGCGAGGTTTCCGATAGGCGCGTAATGCCTCCGGTAGATTTGCCCTCGTTATAAACGCCATCTGCTTCTACCGTCCCATATTCACTCTATCCCGTGCGTCTCTAAACTCATTGAGCTTGTCAAGTAGTGAAACTTTGATTATGAAACATCTCATTAGGCATAAAACCGTTTGTTGGGAGTGGGGGAGAGGGATGTTTCATAAACCACCGTTTATGAAACACCTTCATTGGTGTCTCATAAACGGAGGTTTTTGATACACGCTGCTTGTACCAAAAATGATCGTTTGTGAGACACCTTTACTAGTAGATCAGTTGCCGCTTAGAGTTCTTCTCGGAAACCGGCAGCTCCTGACTTTACGTCTTCCCGGAAACTGAAAAATTCGACTCGAAGCGCAGACATCGACCGACGGGTGTGTTTATGCTATCCCAACGTCGCTGCAACGAAGGGAGAAGCCGTGAAAACCGCGTTCGACAAATCGATGTCAGACGAATGGACAAGCCGGGCACTTGCCCACGCAATATACGGCGGTGCGGACTTCGGAGAATGCTCGACCACCGCCGGACGGGTCTCGATAGGCGACGCCGACAGCTGGTACCGGGAGTGGAACGAGACGGCCGACCGGGTCTATAAGATCGCCGAGGCGAGTGAGGCGAAAGACCACAAGGTTAGCGCGCGTGAAGCTTACCTGCGCGCCTCGAACTACTACCGGACCTCCTACCCGTTCTTCTACGGCGCCCCGGTGGACTCGCGCCTCGTCGAGGCGTTCGACAAAGAGACCGCTGCGTTCCGGCGAGGCGCCGCGCTCTTCGACCCGCCTGTCGAACCCGTCGAGATACCCTACGAGGGTACGACCCTGCCCGGTTACTTCTACCGTGTCGACGACTCGAACGAGCGGCGTCCTACTTTGATCGGGGGCAGCGGCTACGATTCGACCATCCAGGAGTCGCACTTCGCCCACGCCGTCGCCGCGGTGCGCCGAGGCTACAACTGCCTGACCTTCGACGGACCGGGGCAAGGACGAGCGCTGATCAAGGAAAACCTCCATATGCGACCGGATTGGGAGAACGTGGTCGCGCCGGTGGTGGATTACGCGCTCTCCCGCCCCGAGGTCGATCCGGAACGCCTCGCGCTGGTCGGCTGGAGCTTCGGCGGGTACCTGGCGCCGCGCGCGGCCTCGGGCGAACGTCGTCTGGCCGCCTGCATAGCCGACCCCGGCCAGTGGGACATGCTAGAGGCGCTGAAGGAGACGTTCGCCCGGTTCGGCATGTCCAACGAGGTCGTCGATCGCCTCCCCGACGTGGACCCGAAAGCCCTGGAACCGTTCTTCGAGGCGGTCGACAAATCGCCCCAGCTGACCTGGACGTTCAAGCAGCGCGGCCTCTGGGTCCACGGGGTGGACTCGATCATGGACTGGCTTCGGATCACGCCCCAATACAGCCTATCTGAACGCGTCGACGGGATACGGTGCCCTACCCTTGTTACCTGGGCGGAGAGCGACCCTATTGCGGGCTTCGCCGAAAAACTTTACGAAGCCCTCACCTGTCCGAAGACGCTGGTACGATTCACCAATGCCGAGGGCGCCGGTGACCACTGCGAGATGAACGCCCGCACGCTCTTCCACCAGCGTACATTCGACTGGCTCGACGACACCCTGGAGGTGAGCCCGAAGAGATAAGATCCTTAAGGAGCTTATTCATCGAGCTGCCTAGTACAACTCTTCTCCAACACCTCTAGTCCAGCTACCATCATCCCCTGCGCTGGCACCAGCAGGAGGCAAGTTACTGTTAGCACGGCCAAAAACAACAATAGAGCTTCCAACGCGCGGCCCGTCAAGCCGTAGACCGGATTGGACATGATCATCTCCAAGTTGATAGAGACTCCGACGAACAACAGCCCAGCTAGGACTGCGGCAGCTCCTGCCGCCGCCAAAAAGAAGTCGTGCCACTCTTCCATTTTGTGTGCTCCCTCCGTCTGCGCATAGCAAAGTG
>DASQSI010000340.1:0-6347 GCA_035642415.1 Rubrobacteraceae bacterium | reverse complement strand
CGGAGAGAAAAGGGAGGTAGGAGGATGAGGAAGTTTATGCTGGTGGTAGCGATGCTAGCGATAGTGCTGGTAGCCACTGCTCCCGCTATAGCGCAGGTCGGCCAGGGGTTCTCTGAGAGGCGCATACAGAGCGGTCCCTCTTCGCCCAAGGTCGAGATCAAGAACACTGGCGACACTGTCAACCTGTGCGCGTCGCCGCAGCAGATCGGCCAAACCGGTAACGTTGCCAACGAGCAGGGCGCCCTACCGTTCGAGACTAACCCTGACGACATAGACTTCTCTGGCAGCTCGATCACCATTGAGCCCTCGGAGACGGCCAGCTGCACCCAGACCACCTCGCAGGCTGCTGCTGCCGGATAATAAGTAAAAGGAAGTAACACCCAAAAAGAGGGTCAGGGCTTTTACACCCTGGCCCTCCTTTTATACCTTGAGAGAGCTGCTGAGATTCTGATAAGGCTCTACTACTAGGCAGCCTAAGCTCCTACAACGTTAGGAACGTTCTCATTGCAAAGGGGTCGGGGCCCTGCGTTCTCTAGGACCCCGACCCCGCTGAAGAAGTTGACAACAAAGCATTATAAGTCATGGAGGTTGCATCCGGGTTGCGAACCGGTTAAGGGTAAAGCACTCCGGTTCGAGGGGGCTAGAGGAAGGATTGCCAATCTCCCACAGATTTGCTATATCGGTTCCATCATCTGGGGAAAGGAAGCGAAGGAGGAAAGATCGTGCCGTACTTACTCGTCCGCGCAAACGTCGACGACTATGAAAGCTGGAAGCCCGGCTTCGACGAGCATGTTGCTACTCGCGAAGAAAACGGTTCTAAGGGAGGACGTCTCTGAGTGTTCCGAGGTAGTAGAGCCGGGGTTTCTAACAACCCCGGCTCCTTTCATGCCTTAGGAAGGCAGATAGCTTATGAGAAGCTATGTTCTCGAAAGCTATCCGCCCCTAATAAAATTGACTGAATAATGCAGGGGAGCTTCGCGCTCAGGCCGAATTATCTTGACAAGGGCGGACCCCGCGGTCACATTCTTGCCTGCACGCAGGGTGAGCAAGGTATCCCCCAGGTGGCTCTACAGGCGTCTTGCGGGTGGTCCATGTTGGACAGCAGCGCTTACCTACGTAGCCTCAAAGGCTTGTACCATTAGCTTGATGATGTCCTTGTGTGGCGAGTTAGTGAGCAACGCAGCGTCATAGCCGTTGGTGAAGTGAACGATCCCGGTACTCAATCCTTGTCGAGGATTGGCGCCATCGAACAAACCACCGTTGTGATGGTAGTAATGGCCGTACTTGCCTTTCCAGGTGTACCAGCCCAAACTCTCGGTAAACATGCGGTCAGTCAACTGTGCTGAGAGGACTGTGTTATTCCGCACACCGATCAAAAACTTCAGCAACTCGCCAGCATTTGCTACCCATCCGCCAGGAGCAATGAACGAGAAAGGTGGCCAATAGTGGCCCGGAGTTAGGTCGTCTGCTCCACTGTAGTAGAGGGTAGCGGTTGGACGAGGGTCGGGTTTGGCAGTGAATTTGTTGGTATCGATACCCATCGGGGCTAGCACCGCTCGTTGGACGTAATCTACATAACCCGTGTAGGGTGGCTCGTTTTGAGGCGGCAGCATGTTAGCGACGGCCAGATCGATGAGTCCTTGGAGGATAGTAAAGTTTGTGTTCGAGTAGGCATAGGTTACGCCTGGCGTAGCACCCTTAACCAACCCTCTTTGAAGATAGGCATTTAGGAACGTCCACAAGTCGCCCTTGAGGGTCCCGCCGTCGCGGACCATAGCGCTTCTCATGCTGAGCAGATCTCCCGCCGTTACAGTGTCAACGCCAGGGCCTACCGCAGGCACCCTGCTGGCAAGGTACGGATAGAAGTAATCGGTAAGCGGGAGGACACCGGCCTCATACAGACTTAAGTACGCTACAGCCGTAACCGATTTCGATACGCTGGCTAGGTTGATTCGCGACTCAGGTGACCAAGTGGTGGCAGGATTCTGCTGCTGTTGCGCCGAGCGCGTGAAATGCTGCCCTCCCTCGCTCACAGTTTGGCCATTTTGGGCCACAGCGTAATAGTAGCCTATAGCAGAATCACCTAACGCCTCTTGGAATACCTGCTCCCACTGCGGCGTGGGCCCCTGGTGTGCTTGTGATGTATTCACGTCGCCGGGTGGCTTCTGCTGGGCACAACCTACCATCGGGATAGAGGTCAAAGCAGCGCCCGCAATAGCCCCTCCAAGCAACCGCAGCAGCTGCCGGCGTGTCATGGGGCTCTTAGCAACTAGCGCTTTAGCCGGATCGTCAAATACCCTTTCTAGCTGGTTGTGGTTCACAACTCCTGGTGGTTGGTAGGATACGGAGTTCTTAAACCTGCCTTTGTTGTATGTACGCTAGCATGAGAGCTAAGTTTCTAATTCCTCCTACATTGCTGAGCACTCTTCGTTTCTAGCCTAGGGGTGTTGGGTGTTGAAAGGCAAGCTATATGAGAAGGCACGGCCACGCGGTTTATGATCCTCGGTGCACTACTCAAATTACAAAAGAGTTTGACATCGGCTTCCGGATTTTATTGACGGAAGATGGCCTACGGCAGGTAGAACCGTCTAGGGTGTAATACCTTGTTTCGCGCCCTCAGTTATGTGTACCGTAGTGTCGGAGGGGCCGGATCTCGGCGAGCATTTGGTACGTGTTCTCCCCCTTTCCAGCTTCTATCGTTAGCTAGCTATAGAGGGCACAGACCGAAGAGTGCAAGCCGTAGGTAACCCTGCTTTAGTACGGTGCGGGCATACATAGGAACACCTGTGATGCTTTGCAAACACACCTTCTTTTCTGCCGACAACCCCTACACTAGCGGGGCGGACCTATAGGGATTGCTAAAATCTTATCGAGGAGCTCAACTCATTTTTTGCGTGGAGAGCTGTTCGTCTAGCCTCCAGAACCCATCTTTCTTTAGCAGCCTCCAAATGGCGAAGAAGCGGGACGTGCCGGTGTCGTCCTCGAAACTGACGTCCACGGTGGCGGTTGCAGTGTCCTCTGAGACCTCGTTTACCTCTAAGGTGTTGATAGTCGAGCCCTTTACATGGTGGGACGCCTCGTCGGCAGTCCAGAGCTCTTTGTCGGTTGTGCTGCGGTAGGTGGGTCCGAAGTAGGAGTAGGCCGTCTCGAAATCTCCATCTCCTATAGCCGCATAGTGATTCCTTATCGCGTTCTCTACCCACTGCTTCTCAATCTCTGCAGGCTTCCGCCTAAGCGACCAGCTCTGCTGGGCTGCGACGAACGCCTCGAAGGAAGCACCCGGCATGAAGGCATCAAACTCCTCTTCAGTAAACTGGTGCTTCCAGGAGCCGTCCTCGTACACGAAGTAAGTGCCTTGGATCGAAGAGGGGCCGCCTTCGAAGGCCCTATCTACCGTTATGTCCGCTATAGGCTTGGAGGGCGAGATGTTGATGCCTATCTTCAGCGAGCTTAGATCTCGGGGATAGTTATTAGCGAACCATTGGTTCTTCTGCTTCCACTCTTCCTCAGTAAACTGTCGCCGAGTATGCGAAGCCAAGTTGTCGTAAGCGTAGTCCCAGTCTTCGCTGTCTATCGCCTTGTAATAGTCTTCTACCGACTGGAGCAGCTTCTTCTCGAGCTCCTTATATTCATTGCTTCCTACTTGCAGGTAACCCGAAGGGTAAGTCGTATACTCTTTAGAGGTGGTGGGACCAGTAGACGCAGCAGAGGGCGTGTCTTGTGTACTCCCTACTTGTGTAGCATCTGCCTGCTCGTCAGACGATCGAGTAGGCAGTCGTTCTTCGACCGGTTGCTGTCCTGAAGGCACCAACAGCCTAGCGCTGGTGGGAACAAACGCTATATAAGCTAACGCCCCGAGCCCTATCAGCAAAACAAGCAGCGCACCTATTGCAACGACATACGTTAGCGTTCCTGTGGTTTTGCTAGGTATCATCTTCACACATACTGTCTGGGCAATGTAAGGGCTGCACGCTTGGGTCGAAACATTAACCAGATGTTCGCGCCCGGCGAGTTAAGGGAAGGACGCCGAAACGTTAAGCTGTTTGGCTCTTTTTCATCCTGTGCTTCACTACCGCATTGACGATTTTCTTCCTCGAGCACGAACGCCGCGGTAATATCGGCGTGCCGCAGGACGAAGAAGGCGGAGGGCGCACACGAGTGAAGCACTTTCTCCTGCAAGGTCAGCATACCGCCATTAGCCGGTGTTTTCTTCGCAGACGACGCAGTGACACAACTCACCCTTCTGCTAGCGGCGCACGGCGCTCCACGGTTGCGCTTCGATCTATCTACCAAACCCACCGACTGCTAGGCAAGCAAACCGCCGGATTATCTTGCTCTGTGTTTCCAGCGCGTGGGGTACTGACATCGTTCCTTACTTATCCTCTCTGCCGCAACCCCTTCTCTTAGTGCGGCGGAATGTATTGCACAGGCTGTAGACGTCTGCTTAGCCTTGCTCACCCAGCTGTGTGATCGCGAAACGTAGGTCCTCAGCCATCCCTTCGTGGCCGAACTTCCCCGCCTGCTGGACACCCCTCTCGTAGGCGGCCCGCGCCTCGTCTTTGCGTCCAAGACGGCAGAGCACGTCGCCTAGGCGCGCATAAGCGTTGCCCTCGTCGTCGTCGCCGTGGAGGGAGACGTAGCGCTCTAGCAACGCCGTCTCGTCCTCGTGACGCCCTGACTTCTGATACTCGTTCGCCAGCGCCAGGAGGCCGGTCGGGTTATGCGGGTTCTTCGCTAGCATCCTTTCGAAATACTTTATCCTGTCCTCCACGCGCTCCTCTCCTACCGTCAGCCATCGAGTAGGTCAGTATAGGTTACCGCGTGACAGAGCGACACAGGTCGCCAACCTCGGGGACAAGTGTGAAGGAGCGTCATTAGGAATATCCCACAAATGCCAGGTTTGTGGTGCTATGACGCTAAACTGGGGCCTTTCTTTCAGGGAGGAGAGGCCAAGGGCCTGAGCCTACACCACCTAGTGGGTGGTTAAGGGGCTGCGCTGCCCTGTTACCTCTCCTAAGTATTGGCGGAAAGCCCTTAGATAGGCTTATCTACCCACTCAGGTTCGGGGGTAATCGTCTCTTCTGGGCGTGGTCCCGGCCCATCAAGTCCAGTGGAGCCTACGGTCATCAGCACCCGCACCTTCATATCGTGGTCGCATAAAGCTTGACAGGAGAGGCGCATTTGTCCGAGGAGGTTCCGGTTTCGAAGCACCTCCAATTCTGCCTTGGTCATCTTCTGTGGCTCCCCCTCCAAGTATTCGATGCGGCAGGTGGTGCACTTAGCGTAAGAACCGCAGCGGTGCAGGATGTCCACCCCCGCGTCCTCCTCTATGGCCAGGACTAGCCGCTTACCATCTGGCACGTCGAATGTTCCTACGCCTTCTACCTCTAGCTTGGGCATGTGCTTCTCCTTTGAGTATCTATTTTAGTCCTAGGACCTAACTCCAGAATCTATATACCATCGAATAGCGCCGCGTAGTAGCTGCTGCCCCTAATTTAGGAAGGATGGGGTACCGCAGTCCATGTGATTAGATTTGAACTCTTACGGCTAGAGGAGCGGCCCGTAGGGTACTGGTCGGCTCGTCCAGTACCCTGCCTGGACTAGCGTCTAGTACTGTCTTGTACTGCCTCTTCCATAGAGGAGTAGCATATCGATGCCTTACCTTCGGTTATAGGGCTGTTCACCCCTCTACAACATATAGGTGTGCGCACTCATTTCACGCCGTGGGTAGTGGTCTAAACCTAGTTCAACCCTACAGGTTAAATATAGTTCATCTTGTCATTGTTAGACCATGTTGTACGGTGTTAAGAGCTTGGGTGAGTCGACGAAGGAGACTCCGAGGATCTTACAGAGGGGGGAAGATCCTGGGGCGGGAGGGGGGATCGTGGCTCACCTAAGCTTTTCTGACGCACGGGTTAATCCAGGAGGGTAAGCACGGCCAGATTGGCGTATACTCTCTGTACTTGCCGGCGGCATCTTCCCCCCTCGCCGTCGGCTTCTCATTTACCACCGTTTGCGAGATCTTCGCCCACTACGTGGCCTCGGTGCACTACTCAATTTACAAAAGCGCTTGAAATCAAGTTCCGGGTCCTGTGAGGCAATGGCACGCAACAGGTGCGCTTCGAGCGAGCGGTGGGTTAGAGCGCTGAAAACTCCTTTAGAGGCAACGGGGTAGAGCTCCCTATACGCTCCCTATACCGGGCTCGATAGGCCTTCTGGAGAATTTTTTAGCGGTAATTGCCGAGTAGACGGCGCGAGCGAGGGGCGAAGTGTAAAGAAAGCTTTATTGAAGGGTACCCGAAAGTAAACATGGCTTTGGCACCATACCTACCGAAGCGTTTGACCCT
>DASQSI010000339.1:0-6706 GCA_035642415.1 Rubrobacteraceae bacterium | reverse complement strand
GCCGCGAAGTCCTCGGGGCTGCGGATGTCGGCCTTGGGGAAGGGCATCCCGCCGTTGGGCCACTCTCTGAGGGCCTGCTCCTCGGCCTCCTGCCGGCTATCGGCGTAGGAGACATGCAACTGTATCAGACGCGGCATCTTCGTCGGGTCCTTGTCCTCCTGCCGCGCACCCTCTTCGAACCTCTCCATGAGCATACTTATCTTCTCGTCGGTGGCACCCACGGTGATGATCCCATCGCACAGCCGCCCCGTGCGCTTGCTCATGACGGGGCCAGCCGTCGCTACGTACATTGGCGGCGGCTTTTCCGGCAACGTGTATAGCCTCGCGCTCTCGAGCTGTATATGCTCTCCGGCATATTTGACGCTCTTGCCGGTGAACAGCATGCGGATGACCTCTATCGCCTCCATGAGTATGCGAAGCCGGGTCGGTGCCTCGGGCCAGTAGACCCCCACTATATGCTCGTTCAAGGCCTCACCAGCCCCGAGCCCCAGCCAGAAGCGCCCAGGGTACATAGCTTCCAAGGTGGCCGCCCCCTGGGCGATGACCGCTGGGTGGTAGCGGAAACCCGGCGGCGTCACGCCGGTGCCGAAGCGCAAAGACGTCGTGGCGCCCAAAGAGCCCAACCAGGACCAGACGAAGGCGCTCTGGCCCTGCTCCGGTGTCCAGGGGTGGAAGTGGTCGGAGGCCATCACGGAGGTGAAGCCCGACTCCTCCGCAACCTTGCACCACCTGAGCAAGTCCGTCGGGTGGAACTGCTCGAACATCGCCGCGTACCCGACCGTACCGGTGGTCTGCATGCTGCCTCCTCTGATAGATGAGCATCCCGCAGGTACATTATATGGGCTGTACGAGCGCCGGTTATCACCAATGGGCCCCTGGATCCTCGTGGTTGACGCTCTTCTCCAACCGCTCGGCTAGCCAGCGGCACCACTCAGCATATGCCTTTGCGGCGAAAGCTGCTCCCTGTGCCAGGTGAGGTACATAAGGTCCCGCTGCTGCGCGCACGGTTTCTAGGGAGCCTTGGTCTAGGCCGCCCACGTAAGCGCAGGCAAGCCCTACACCGCTCCAAAGATCGGCATGCCGCGATGGAGAGAAGGCGGCGATGGTTAGCGGGATCCGGGCTATATCGGCGCCATCTATGAACCAGAGGCTTCGACGAGCCCTTGATCAAAGACCCGGCGCCCGTAGTTAGAAAGCTTGTTATCCGCGTTTGCATACCCCTTCACATAGCGGCGCCAGTGGAAGTAACCCTCGTGGAAGCCGTATCCGTCTACCGCCAGCCAGCTCAGCAAAGGGTCCAGTCGTGCCAAGGAACGCTCTACTCTCCCGCCGAGTCGGGCAAGCGCCCAACCGGCTCCCACGTGTACCATGTACGGGTGAGGCTTCCCAGGGCCATCCAGTAAAGCCCGTAACCGATTCTTTCTCCAGGGCGAGAACCGATCCAGCAGGGCAAGGCCCATCGCTGCCCCCTCGAACGCGAACCCGCGAAATTCGGGTTCAACCTCCTCTAGTTGGAGTACAAGCTCCTCCAGTTTGTCGCAGGAGAGCGCCGCATGGTAACCCAGCAAAAACACGCGACCGACCCGCTCCAATCGCTGCTGCATGCCAGCGTCGTTGCTCCGAAATCCACGTCGTTTAAAGGTCGTCTCGTCGAGCGAGATGCCGAAGACGATCCTGCGAAGCGAGCCTAGAAAACGAGCCCCTAGTGCACTCGTCTCTGCAGCTGTATGGGGGTGCTTCGCCAAGCGTACCCTCGTTGGGTCCACGCCTCCGTCCAGCGCGCCTGTGCGTCCCACTTCATGTACACAAGGCGTTTTGCAGTCCATTCTGACGACGTTGTCCGATGCTTACCGGGACAAAGCCAACCACGCGGGTAAGGTTTCCATCAGCTTCCTATAAACTTCATATGCTTCCCTTTCCGTCGCGGGTATTGCCCCGCTTATCACCTAGGAACACCGAGGGTGGCACGAAATTAGTTCCACCGCTTCTCTTGAATTGCTCGATTTGTCTTAGGTTGCTCAATTGCTGGGTAGGCAAGCTCTCTAATACCTCGCACTCTTCTCCAGATCCTGAGTCGATGAGTCTCCGCCCGGCAAACAAGATTAAGGCGTACACTTCACCAGTTTCCACGGCCGTTTTCTCTAGTTCTCATGCTTGCTCCCTATCCCTACAGAGGAGCACGGTAGCGTACCGAAAAACTTACATGCTGTATCAAACAACTACTGCAGGCAAAAAATACATACAAAGGTTCAATCGAATGCCTCGAGGGGCGTAAGCTAAATACATAGATAGTTGTAAGCTATTTACGACCTTCGGTTGATGTTGCTTGTGCAAAACACAGGCAGAGCTACTAGATATTGTGGTTTCGAGAATGCCCACCCCAGAAAGTTGCGTTGTCGTGGATTTTTAGTAAAGCCCTTAGTGAGCCTCAGGTGGAGCCATATATGTTTGAGAGGTGGTAGAAAGACACTCTTTTTAACGTCCCCACCGCGGGACGCTGCGAGACCTCATGCCGCTTCTGACGCGAAGCGAAAACGAGCCTGCCACTCCCTACACTGAGTGAGGAGGTTTAGGGTCCCCACTTGGGAGGTATAAATTGTGGAAGTGGCAATTAGCCGCCCGGAAGCGGACTCAAAAGAAAGGGGATAACCTATGGGCGAGCGTCGTAGAACCAAGACGAGTGGTGAGGACAGGACTGAAGGGGCTAAGAACAAAGTGAAAGGCCGCCTCAAAGAGGCCGCGGGTGCCGTGACCGGCAACGAAGAACTGAAGGCCGAGGGCCGCGCGGACCAGCGCAGCGGCACTTTCAAGGAGAAGAAGGGCAAGCTCAAGAATCTATTCGAGTAGACGATTCTAAAAGAATCAGAGAAGTACGGACAACCGTACCTTACGGCGAGAGCCGAGTAAATTTGGTCCTCATCTTGCCGTATGCCCCCGAGGGGTATTAGCATGAAGCCTCTTCATAGGCGTACATCTTCCCGAAGTGGTCTGCGTGCTTCCGCAGTGGCCCTCGCGGTGTAGACTAATTACGAATGGTAATAAGCTCATCCCTAGAGGAGTTATAGGGCGTAGTTCTGCCTCTCGGCAACCTCTCCCAACCGTGTACAAGAAACTACCACTACAGCAGCATTCGTAACCACTACTCCTCAGGCTCCCTACCTAAAGTGGTTTTCACAATAATTGGGTAGCTATCTGGAAACTGCAGTGTCCGAACTAACCTATTAGCTCCTGACAAGCGAGGCGACTAGGGAGTTGCCAGAACAAAATTGTGGGCGACCGGGAAGTATCTCTAAAGGTGACTCTCGGGTACCACTAGCTTCTGTAAAGAAGCGTGCGCTCCTTACCCTTGCGAGCTCTAGGCGGTGTGCAAGCGCCCGCCTGCTGCGTACCCCTCAAGAAGCCCACGGGGGCGCGTCTACAGGACCCTCTCTACGGAGCCCAAACCGGGCGAAGGCCTCCAGCCAGAGCATTCTCGGCAACCTCCCGTGGCCAGCAGTGGCCAGCAAGGCGTTCGGGTAGACCCTAAGTAGAAGTTAATAAGGAAGAACCAGAGCGCCGCCGCGAAGTTGCCCCCTAGCCCCGCGAGAAGGCGACTGTTCCCCACGTGGGAGCAAGCGCAGTTTCGCGCGGGGGCGATGCGGGAAGAGAAGCCCACCTTGAGGCTTTGTAACCTCTGTTCGTTTTTACGAAACGAAGCCATTGTTGTTTCTCAGAGGTCTTCTCTCCAAAATCCTAGATGCATCAACATCTAACGGCCATAGGGGCGAACTGCTGTCTCCAGCGCGGTGGGCAGGCTGGAGGCGCTAGAGCTAGTGCCGACCCTTGTAGGGCCTCATTCTATAGCGTAGCGATCTCATGGCGCTACATTACAATCCAGGTAGACGAAGAAGGTATGGCACAGGCGATGGTAGGAGACATTGGCGCGGTCGTGGTCTAGCCCCTGCGAGGTCTGCAAGGCGACGTTACCAGGCTGCTACATGCCGCCGCTTTCCGCGACAATCTCTCATCCTGCCCAACGGCACAGGTATCTACTGTCGTGCCCCCGAACTGCGAGAGCGGGAGAGCGGAGACCATGGCGAGCTGGTCGAGTTCGACTGAAGTGGGTAGTAGTAGCTTTAACGCCGAACGCTAGGGCCAACGCGCTTCATGGCGCTGCGGAAGTCGTAGGTGGTGACATAGAGGTTCCCTAGCTTGTGTGGCGAAATCCTTTTCTCGAAGTCACGCAAGTTGATCGAACGCCGCATACACGCCAGGGCCGCCTCCCGGCACAGAGCTTCCAGGTCTGCCCCGGAGTAGTCACGGGTGAGAGCAGCGATCTGCTCGAGGTCAAGATCTTTAGCGACCGGCATGCCCTGGGTATGGATCCCGAGTATGTGAAGGCGAGCTTCGACGTCAGGTAAGCCTATTTCGATCTCGTGGTCGAAGCGACCCGGTCTTCTCAAGGCCGAGTCCAGGGCGTTCGGACGGTTAGTCGTAGCGATGACGCATACCCTCCCGAGCTCGTTCATCCCGTCCATGAGCGAGAGCAGCTGGGAGACGAGGGTTGCCTCGAAGCTCTCGCTCATAGAGTCGCGCGACGAGGCAAAGGAATCTATCTCGTCGAAGAGGATTATGGCGGGCGCTTTGGCGCGCGCCTCGGCGAAGATGTTACGGAGGCGCGCCTCGCTTTGGCCCCAGTACTTGTTGAGGATCTCCGGTCCGGAGACCGCTACAAAGTGCGCCCCGCTCTCGTGAGCAACCGCCCGCGCGAGCAAAGTCTTACCGGTCCCCGGCGGGCCGTAGAAGAGTATGCCTTTGTGCGGTCGGATACCCAGGCGTTTGAAGATCTCTGGGTGCGTTATCGGCAACTCGACCGCCTCGCGTACGAGGGCTATGGTCTCGCGCATCCCGCCAACGTCCTCATAGCGCGTCGCTGGCACGTTCCGCGAACCCGGCGCCGCCCCCGAAGCCGCCACCACACCCGCACCCCCGCTCCGTACGCTCTTCGCGAGACGCTCGAAGAGACCTTCCCTCGGCTCAGGAAGTGCAGCGTCTGCAGGTGTGGCATCCTTATTCTTCGTCACGGTCCAGTTCGCCAAAGGTCCGCTACCCTTATAGCACCACGCTTCGTCGCGGCTAGGGTCTATATTTTCGGGAAGGCGAGTCAGGATCTCGGCTGTCCCGTCGAGATCTAGGATGGGGCACCGCACGTAAGGTCCGAGGTCCGAGAGGACGCGCTCCGTGAGCCCTTCCTTATCTACATTGAAAACACCCTCCTCGCTCATCTCACCGAAGGCGTACCAGGAGTTCACAGTGGCATGCTCGTTGTCGTAGACGCGGATCTGCTTGCACGGGAACAGCTGCTTGCCAGCGAGCTTTTTAGGCGTACACCACTCGCGGGCAGGAGTGCCCCGGCGCTGCTTGCGCAAGAAGCACCCGAGTCCCTTGAAGAGCTCGTCGCCGCTCAGTGCTACCCCGTCCACCGCATACTCTGCAGAGTGCTCGCTCCGCAGAAGCGTTCGCAGGTCGTATAAAGGGCGCCACTCCTCCGGCAGCTCAAGCTCAACAGCAGCCCTTGCAGCACCGTTTTTGTCCTCGATTCGGTAAGATGGATGGTAAGCCACAATGGAAGCTGCCCGTCCCAGAACGCCATCGGGATTAAAGGGGAATCTCACTAGTACCCTCATGAAAAGCGATTCTACCACCGCCCTATAAAGAGGCGGCCTGTATAAGGAGGAGCACGCATGACCGACAAGGAAAGTCCACTCGTCTCGACTGGTCGCGGTGACGATGGCACCACCACTCTACTTGGCGCCGGCCGGATATCCAAGAGCGACGCCCGTATTATCGTCTTGGGCGACGTGGACGAGGCAAGCTCCTTCATAGGCCTCGCCCGCGCCGAGTCGGAAGGGGACATGGCCGAGGTCCTGATCGGTCTCCAGCGGCTCCTCTACCGAGTGATGGGCGATATCGCTATGCCCAACGAGGCCAATGTAGTCGGAAAAAGCGATATCGAGTACCTGGACACGGCGCTCAAAGAGTGGCGAGACCGGACGGAGATCCCCAACGAGTTCGTCGTCCCCGGGGAGAGCAAGCTCGGAGCGCTGCTCGACGTCGCCCGTTCGGTAGTGCGCCGCGCAGAGCGCAGCCTGGTCGTTGCCGGCTACGCCAAGGAGCACCCCGACGCCTTTAAGACCGCCAACCGCCTCTCTGACCTGCTCTTCGTCGTCGCCCGTAACGCCGACGGCAATACCTCTCTCTCGAAAGGATAGCAACCCAAATAAGCGTTTTGAGCGTGAAGTAGTGATCTAAGTATTGGAGTGTAAAAGACCAGTCAGCCCGCTGGGTAAACACCAGGGTACGATGACCGGTATGCGGCAAGGAAGCTTTCTCGAAATTCAAGTGTATTCTGTAAAAGATTGGGGCTCGGACGCGAGGGGTGCTGGTGGAGGTCACTTAGGTAAGGCACTGCAGGCGGTTGGTGCGAAAATGCCCAGGGCTTCTTCGCTCACTGTGGTTACTCCACGTTTGGGCAATAATTGCAAAATCCGCTGCAAGGGCAAGGGCCATTTGTGGAAGCGCGTCAGAGTGGGAACTCCAGCCGAGTGGGGAAGGAGTTAATAGAAGCTTACTTAGCGGGTAGGAGCGAAGTGGTAGTTGTTGACTGGTGGGGAAGTTACTATCTTCCCTTGAAGTTATATATATGAGAACTACTCTAGGCAGAAGG
>DASQSI010000338.1:0-4579 GCA_035642415.1 Rubrobacteraceae bacterium | reverse complement strand
CTACAAGCCTCAAGTTCTTCTCTATGAGTCTCTGGCGGGCTTTGTGGTCGCCTGCTTTGGCGCGCCTGGAAAGGTCTATCTCCTCCTGATGGGTGAGAAGATCTCCCTGCCCTATGTGGGCTAGGTACTTCGCCAGCAACTTCGGCGTCTCTGTACCCCGCTCCTGATGTTGTGTAGTAACCTTCTCTATAGTTTCCATTTGCTACCTCCATCCCGCCGATCTCCGGGTCCCCGCCAGCAAAAGGGCGCCCGTCTATACTCCCGTACCTCTCGCAGAGCTTGTGATCGGATAACGAGTACTTCGTTCATGTTTCCCCCAAACCGATGTAGTATACCACGAGAATGCCCCTTGTCAAGGCCTGAAGCCGCGTTGCCTAAAAAGTCCTCAAACTAAGGCTCTTTCTGGGCAGAATCGCCGCTTGCCAAAAAGCTGGTTCTATCCCTAGGTCGTACAGCGACTGTAATAGCTGGCCGGCATAAGGATGCTATGGAGCGAGGGTGGAACTTCCGACCAGAGCGGCTTTACGGCGGTGGCAGTGGTTGCCGAAAGCTATTAGCCTAAGTATGCCGCCCAATCCTAGGAGGGCACTAAGAGAACGATGAGAAATCCGTGAGCGCACCGAGCTGCAAAAAGCTTCGGCACGATGTAAGTTATAGGGTGCTCTTCGAGGTATGTTGACGCAGGTGTAGTTCGAGCTGACGACTTACCCGAAGAGGTCTCTTATCCATTCAAAGAGGCTCCCTACTACGTACCATGCCTTATCCCACACAGAAGCCTCACCATAGCCCTCCCGGGTAACCAGCGGGCTACTTCCAATGCTCTGTCCATCGATAAAAACCTGAACCTCGCCGAGTCGCTGCCCGGCCTCGGCTGAGGAAGGGGGATCTTCCGTTGTTACCCGGCGCTCGACCTCGGAGTTAGCATCTACGGGCCCAGCCACGTCTTCTTCGGCGATTAATTCCGCGGTTTCTCCCCGGCGGTAGGGCAAGGGCATCTCTCCGTACGCTTCATCTTGGCGCACGAGAGGCCGGTGCTCGTACCGATTAAAAGCGTACTCCAGGATTCTCTGCGCGGCCCGGAAGCGCTCCTCGTCGTCTTCGGCGTCGAGAATCACCCCTATGTAGGACGCGTCGCCATCCTTGGCGGAGGCGACAAGGTTAGCGCCCGCATCAGGCGAGGTTCCGGTCTTGACGCCAGTTGCCTTCGGGTAGGTAGTGAGGAGCTGGTTGGTATTGTGGATCTCTATCTCCCTATTTTGGGTGCTAATCGTGGTGTCCTTAGTACGGACTATCTCGGCGAATTCAGGATACTTGAATGCTTCCCGGGTTATCTTGGCGAGATCCCGGGCGCTCGAGTAGTTCTCGGTTGTGTCCAGGCCGGCGGGGGTCTCGAAGTGGGTGTTCTCGAGCCCCATCGAGGCGGCTCGGGCGTTCATCTTATCTACGAAGCTGTCCACGTTGCCGTCGCCCAGATATTCGGCCAGGGCGTAGACCGCGTCGGTGCCGGAGGGAATCAGGGAGGCCTTCAGGAGGTCTCGAAGGGTCAGACGTTCGCCCGCTATGAGACCCACGTTGCTGTAAGTGTTCCCTACGTAGGATTCGGCTTTCTTGGAGACCGTCACCTGCGCGTCAGGGTCAAACCCTTCCTCCAAGGCCACGAGGGCCGTCATGATCTTAGTCGTGGACGCTATAGGGTGCTGCTCATCGGCGTTCTTGCCTGTTAGATACAGCCCGGAATCCTGGTCCGTAAGTGTCCAGGCTTGGACGTTCACCTCCGGAGGGTCCGGAACCCTCGTCTTGGGGGCCGCACGTGTGCCGGAGGTCTTCTCCTGAGCTTTGGCCTGGTTCTCCCCGGCGGCTGCCAGCGTCAGGCCAAGCACGAGCATAAGCACGCTCAACGTCATAGTAATACTTGTGAAGTTCGACCTCCGCACGTTAGGGACTCCTGCGCTCTCTACCAACTGCACTGCCGGGGCAGACGAGAGCATATTCTGCACGGGCAGGCTCAACCTTGCCACCCATTTCTGAAATCTTTTCGAGAATCTCTTTCCCCTCGCCCCCGTTTTAGCCTTATTAGGGCTCTTAACATGGTTGCTACAACAGCGTTATGGGTGTCGCAGAATCCTCGGAGTGCCCCGGAAAGTTCGAAATTCACGACGTACATTTGACTCAGCGTACTTATCCGGCACAGAATATGGCGCCGGTGTCCTCGCCTCTCCTATCGGTTGTGCTTTTGTGGGGATGCCGGATCTACTCGTAGTAGTCGAGGCCCAGATGGGTTATGAGCTCCTCGCCCATTACGGCCCTCAAAGTGTTCTTCAGCTTCATCTGCTGGATAAACAGGTCATGCTCGGGGTACAGTTCCGGCAACGTCATTGGGCTTTTGAAGTAGAAAGAAAGCCACTCCTGTATGCCCCTCATCCCGGCTCTCTCGGCCAAATCCAAGAACAAAGCCAAGTCTAGCACTATCGGGGCGGCCAGAATAGAGTCACGCGCCAGGAAGTTTATCTTGATCTGCATCTGGTAGCCAAGCCAGCCGAAGATATCCAGGTTGTCCCAGCCCTCCTTTGAGTCACCCCTGGGAGGGTAATAGTTTATCTTCACCACATGTGAGATCTTTTTGTATAGGTCCGGGTAGAGCTCGGGCTGCAGTATACGTTCGAGGACCGAGAGCTTGGAGACCTCCTTGCTTTTGAGGCTCTTTTCGTCGTCCAGGACCTCCCCGTCGCGGTTTCCGAGTATGTTCGTCGAGTACCAGCCCTCCAAACCCAGCATGCGCGCCTTGAGGCCTGGTGCCACGATCGTCTTCATCAGGGTCTGACCCGTCTTGAAGTCTTTGCCAGCCACGGGCACGTCCTGCTCGTCGGCCAGCTCTACGAGAGCGGGGATGTCCACTGCCAGCGAGGGGGCGCCGTTGGCGTAGGGGACACCCTCCTTTAATGCCGCATAAGCATAGATCATAGAAGGCGAGACCGACGGATCCGACCGGTCTAACGCCCTCTCGAAGTCCTCTAAAGAGAAGTGCGCTTTTTGGGGCTGGGCGTAAGCTTCGGTAGAGGCACAGTTGACCATCACCGCCCTCGAAAGACCGTGCTGTTGCTTGAAGGAGCGGATGTCCTCCCTTAACTGCTCTGCCGCTTCCCTCGAAGAAGAGAAGCTTTTAGTATGAGTGGCTTTGATCCTGGCCACGTACCGGGGATCGAAGACCCCCTTGAAAGGCCTTATCCTTTTTAGCTCCTCGCGCACGGCGTTCAGGTGCTCCTTCTCCAACACCCCCGCCAGGGCGGCGGCCTCATAAGCGTCATCGGGGAAGGCGTCCCAGCCGCCGAAGATCAGCTCGTCAAGCCCGGCCAGGGGGACGAACTCCTTTATCTTAGGTACCCGGTTCTCGGTGCGTTTGCCGAGGCGGACGGTGCCGAGCTGGGTGAGTGAGCCTATCGGTTCGGCCAGCCCCTTCTTGACCAGCTCTACCCCAGCGATGAAGGTGGTGGCCACCGCTCCCACCCCTGGCATTAGCACTCCCAGCTTGCCCCGAAGGGGAAGGATCTCTCTGGCTTCCGTCATCTTTCCTCCTTCGAGCCCTTGCTCGGGGCATTCTTCTAGTGTAGGACCCGGTGGAAGCTATGTTCTCGTATCCCCTCCGTATTAAACGGAGTGAACGCAGATATACCCGGGCCGCGCAGCGACCATCGCCAATGCCACATAATGTTACCGCGAAAGGAGGCCGGACATGTCCCACGCAGAGATGCTCTTCGAGGATCGTAGGGACGCCGGGCGGCGGCTGGCCGAGCGCTTGGCGCCCTATAGAGATAAGCGCCCTGTAGTGTTCACGCTGCCGCGGGGCGGGGTTCCGGTAGGGTTCGAGGTCTCACGGGCTTTAAATGCGCCGCTGGACATCATCGTTGCTCGTAAGCTTGGAGCCCCCGGTCAGCCTGAATTCGGTATTGGCGCCGTGGCCCCCGGCGGCGTGCGCGTCCTCAATGAACGCGCCGTACGGGCTTTGGGCATCCCAGAGGATTATCTGAATTGGGTTTCCGAGAGGGAGACTGCGGAGGTCGCACGACGCCTCCAGCTCTTCCGTGGCGACCACCCTTACCCTGACCTCGAGACAATGACGGCGATACTCGTGGACGATGGCCTCGCCACCGGCGTGACAGCCCGCGCGGCCGTCCTTGCCCTGCGCCGCTTAAATCCTCGGCGGCTCGTTCTCGCCGTCCCCGTCTGCGCGCAGCAGACCACCGAGTCGCTCCGTCCTGAGACCGACGATCTGGTCTGCCTTCTGGCACCCAACAACCTCGAAGCCGTCGGTCTCTATTACTGGGACTTCGAGCAGGTCCCGGATGAGGAGGTTATACGCCTGCTCGAAGAGGCCCGACGCGTCACTTAGCAAATAGCTGCGGAGGTACGCCTCTCAGCCACGATGATGGTGCCCATCATCGTGGTAGTGGTGGACCAGCGCGTGCCCCTTACCGCGGGCGATGAGGTACCGGTTCACAGGGAAGGCCGCCACGAACGCCACGCTCAGAGCCAACACCAGGCTCCCCCAGAAGAGGAAATCCCCGAGCCCAGCCTCCATCGC
>DASQSI010000337.1:0-8240 GCA_035642415.1 Rubrobacteraceae bacterium | reverse complement strand
GAAGATGCCGCGTCTGATACAGTTGCATGTCTCCTACGCCGATAGCCGGCAGGAGGCCGAGGAGCAGGCCCTCAGAGAGTGGCCCAACGGCGGGATGCCCTTCCCCAAGGCCGACATCCGCAGCCCCGAGGACTTCGCGGCTATGGCCAGGACCGTGCGCATCGAGAACTTCAAGAACCGCGTCTTAATGTCCGCTGACCTCGACGAACACCTAGAGCACATACAGCACTACGTGGACTTAGGGTTCGACGAGGTCTACGTGCACAACGTCGGGCGCAACCAGGAGGAGTTCATAAAGGCCTACGGGGAGCGTGTGATCTCGAAGCTCCGGTGGCCTAAGGAGGGCTAAAGATATGGATCATATGGATCCGGGCAAGCTGCTACAACGCCACAAGGCGGCGCTGCCCGGGTGGATGCCGCTCTACTATGAACGTCCCATGGAGCTCATACGCGGCGAAGGAGTCAGGGTCTGGGACTCGGAGGAGAACGAGTATTTGGACTTCTTCGGTGGCATCGTCACCACTATAAGCGGGCATGCGATACCGGAGATAACCGAGGCCATAAAGTCACAGGCGGATAAGATCGTCCACTCCTCCACGCTCTACCTCATAGAGAACCAGGTCAGGCTTGCAGAGAAGCTTATCGAGCTCGCTCCCATCTCGGGTGACAAGAAGGTCTTCTTCACCGTCAGCGGGACCGAGGCGAACGAAGCGGCCCTACTCTTGGCAACGAAGTACCGGGAATCGGGCGAGGTCGTAGCCCTCCGATCCTCCTACCACGGTCGCTCCTTCGCTACGATGGGTGTCACCGGCCAGAGCATCTGGAGCCCCACGAGCCGTACAGCGTTGGACGTGAGGTACCTGGCGAACCCCTACCGTTATCGTTGCCCCTTCTGCAAAGGTGAGCCCAGGTGTAACCTGCTTTGCGCCGACGACTTGAGGAGCCTCATCGAGGCGGAGACCACAGGACACATCGCGGCCTTCATCGCGGAGCCGATACAAGGCGTCGGTGGGTTCATCGAGGCGCCGCCGGGCTACTTCGAGCGGATAAAGGAGATCCTGGACGAAACCGGCGCCCTGCTCATCGTCGACGAGGTGCAGACCGCCTTTGGGCGTACCGGCAGCCACTTCTGGGGAATCGAAGCCTTCGACGTCGAGCCGGACCTGATAACAATGGCTAAGGGCCTGGGGAACGGGCTGACCATCGGCGCGGTGATGGGGAGGACAGAGGTAATGGAGTCGATCTCCCCGAACCTACACCTCTCGACCTTCGGCGGCAACCACATCTCGGCCGCAGGGGCTTTGGCCAATCTTGAGTACATCCTCGACAACGACCTGCAAAGAAACGCCGCCGAGGTAGGAGACTATCTCAAGGACCGTCTGCTCAAGATGGCGTCTAAGCACCCGATAATCGGTGAGGTGCGGGGCCGGGGCCTGATGGTTGGCATGGAGTTCGTCGGTTCTGCTGGCGAGCCAGATCCCGGGATGGCGACCCGCTTCCTCGAAGTGTGCAGGACGCGAGGCGTGCTCGTCGGCAAAGGCGGTCTCAAAGCTAACACCATCCGTGTGTCACCGCCGCTCATCGTTACACGCGAGGCCGCCAAAGAAGCAGCGGACGCCTTTGAAGAGACGATGGCCGAGATCGGTATGAAGGAGAAGGTGTGAACTCGTGAAACGTACCGAGTACGTGAACTCCCGCCGCGCCGTCGAGGAGCTCAAGGAGCTCGACGAGCTGACCGGAGGCTCGAAGGGTGCCCAAAGGGTGGCCTGGACAGATGAGTGGGCCACAGCTCGCTCCTGGCTCCACGAGAAGCTAGACGAGATCGGCTGCGAAGCCGAGACGGACGAGGCAGGAAACCTCTGGGCCACCGCTCCCGGTGATTCTGAAGAGGCCGTCTTGCTTGGGGGCCATATGGACTCCGTACCAAGCGGTGGCTGGCTTGACGGCGCCCTCGACACCATCGCGGCACTGGAGGTCCTCCGCACGCTCGCCCCGCAGAGGCGGCCCGTGACGTTGCGGCTCGTCGACTGGGCGGACGAAGAGGGTGCCCGCTTCGGGCGGAGCCTCTTCGGCTCGGGGGCGGCGGCAGGGACCCTCAAGCCCGAAGACGTCCGTGACCTCAAGGACAAGGACGGGGGGGCGCTGCCGAGCACTCTGGCCGAGCACGGCGTCGATCTCGACAGGATGAACGAGGCGCACAGGCAGCTCCAGAATGCCGTCGCTTACCTTGAGCTACACATCGAGCAGGGGCCCGTGCTGGAAAGGATGGACCTGCCGCTCGGGGTGGTCTTGGGGACGTTCGGGGTGGAACGGCACGCGGTGCGGTTCTCCGGGCAGCAGTCCCACTCCGGCTCGACACCGATGGACGCTCGGAAGGACGCCTTCATCGCGGCGGCGCGCTCCGCGCTCGCGTTCAGGGAAGACGCGGCACGCCGCGATGACGCGCGCGGCACCGTCGGCTTCGTCGACGTCAGCCCGGCGATCCCCACCGCCTTGAACGGGTGGTGTGAAATCTCGCTCGACCAGCGCGTCCTGAACGCCGACGTGCTTGCCGACATGCTTAAAACCGCCAAGGAGGCGAGCGAGAGGATAGCCGAAGAGGAGGGCGTTGCGGTCGAATGGGAGCGGCTCTGGCACATAGATCCGGTACCGTTCAACGAGGAACTTATCAGCCTAGCCGAGGAGGCGGTGTGCGAGGCCGCCGGTAGGTCACACCGGTTGGCCTCGGGAGCGTTGCATGACGCTACGGAGATGGCACGGTTCATGCCAACGGTGATGCTCTTCGTCAAAAGCCTCAGGGGCCTGAGCCACACAAAGGAAGAGGACACACCGGAGGAGGACTTGAAGTTATCTGTACAAGCGCTGTACCGGCTCGCGCTCAAGACGATTAATTGGGTGGCGACTAGAGCTTAAGCCCTCGATCCTGGGTCCGGGATACGCCTGCCTCAGGTGTGCTGTAGGCATTTTGGGTCATGGACCGTTATCGGGTGCAAAATCGCCAGAATGACCACGAGCACGAGGAAGCGGTAACCTCACACCCTGGCCCAGTCTTGCGTGGCCAACTTCGCTGCCAAATACGCTCCGGAAGCGCCGCCGAGCGCAAGTCCCCTGCAACCACCTCCCCTGATGATCACAAAGCTTTTGCTGCGGTTTGATCTGCTACCTTAGGCCTGATTGCCGGAGCAACTTGATCTGCTACAAGCGGACGACATCGCCAGCAGCAGAGTAGAGACGATGGTCTGCTTTAGCGCGTCGCGACGGTGAGAGTAGGCCGATCTCCTCGTAGTAGTGGAGAGCGCGAACGGATAGTCCCCGTCCGCTTGGCCAGCCCACTTTCCAGGCAGCGGCTCCCACGGCGTTTACTCATTTCTGCCGGGGATGGTGCGCACAAGTGAATGCTACAACCTCACGTTACGTGAAGGTTGAGGAGATTTCTACCGAAACGGAAAAATTCTGTAGAGGATGACTGTGTACCTGAAGAAAGGAGGATACTCTCATCTAGTGCCTGTCGAGCTTGCGGGCGACCTCGTTTACGCCGATGCGGTAGCAGATAGAGCGCCCGTGCGGGCAGGTGGCGGGGAGCCGGCTGGTGAGCCAGCTACGTATAAGCTCCTCCATCTCGGGATGCGAGAGCTTGTCACCCAGCTTCACAGATGAGTGGCAGGCGATGGTAGCGAGGATGTGCTCTTCACGGCGCCGTCCCGGCTCGGTGCCCCTGGCGGCGGCGAGCGCTTCTTTGAAGGCGCCTGCAACATCACGGTCGGCTAGAGTCGCGATGATAGCGGTGATTCTGAAGGAGTTCGGACCGAAGGGCTCGGCTTCGAAGCCGTACACGGCGAGCTCTTCGAGGTGTCCTGTGGCCGCAGCCGCCTCTCCGGGCGAGAGTTCCACGACTTCCGGCACAAGAAGGGCCTGCGTGGTGGCCAAAGGTGATCCTTCCTCAGCGTCGGTTAGCCTATCCAGGATAGCCCGCTCGTGGGCGACATGCTGGTCCACAATCCATAAAGACCCCGGCTCCTCGACGAGGATATAGCCCGCCGCGAGCTGTCCGATGACCCGCAGATGCTCTAGCGTGGGCAGCGCTCCGCGCTCCGGCAGCTCTGGCGCGTCGAATCGCTCCTGCGGTGTTGCTTCGGAGAGCGGTTTTGAGGCTTCGGCGAGGCGTTCTCGTACTTCGCGCATGTCCCGCACAGGCGGAGAATAGTCGGACCGGCGCTCCGCTACGAAGTCGTGGGTAGGAGCGGGGATAGAGAAGCTCTCCTGGGCATGAGAGCGTTGCGTTGGGCGCGGGCCGGCGCCCGGCGAGGGCGGACGCCACTCTATAGCCTCGCGGACCGCGGCGGCGACGGAGGAGCGTGCGGCTCGCTCCTCCGAAAAACGGACAATCTGTTTGGTCGGATGCACGTTCACGTCTACCCTGTGGGGGTCGACCTCGATCCGGAGCGCCACCGGTGGGTAGCGGCCCGCCGGGAGCGTGGCGCGATAGGCGTCGTCGATCCCGCGTAATAAGCTCTCGGCTCGTACCCAACGACCGTTTACCGCCACCGACTGGCTTGTACGGCTCCCCTCGGTCAAGCTCGGAAGTGCGGCGTACCCGGAGATTTTGAACGCTCCGGACTCGTACTTCACCTGACGCATCGCGCGAGCCTTGGCGACCCCATGAACCTGAGCGAGACGCTCGAGCAGGTCCCGCGCGGCGGGCAGCGAGAGGTAGTCGCGGCCCTTCTCGGTGAGCCGAAAGGAGACCGAAGGGTGGGCTACGGCCAGGTGGGTAAGAATCTCCAGGATCGCTGCCCGCTCCGCCCGCGCTCCCTTGAGAAACGCCCTGCGGGCGGGAACATTGTAAAAAAGCCTGTCGACGAGGACGGTGGTGCCTTTCGGGTGGGAAGTGGGGGAGACCTCGGTAGATCCTCCACCGTCTACTACCACCTTCGTTCCTGCGCCCTTGCCAGTCGAAGTGGTCAGGCAAAAAGCCGACACGCTCGCTATGGAGGCCAGGGCCTCGCCCCGAAAGCCCAAGGTGATTATGGCTTCGAGGTCCGAGACGGCCTGTATCTTGCTGGTCGCGTGCCGGAGAATCGATAGAGGAGCGTCCTCTGAAGACATGCCTGAGCCGTCGTCTCGTACCAAGATGTGCGACGTGCCGCCGTCACCGAGCTCTACCTCTATTCTGCTCGCCCCAGCATCCAGAGAGTTCTCGACCAGCTCCTTGACCACGGAGGCCGGCCGCTCCACGACCTCGCCAGCCGCCACTTGTTGGGCGACTTTAGGATCTAAGACGCGTATACTCACGGGGGTTGAGTTTCCAGAAGATCATGGTTGATAAAGATTTTACACGGCAGAATGGCTTTTCCCACAGCCTTCCTGAAGGAGCCCGAAAAAGGTCTTTCGGAGGTGTACAATCCGTGGCTATGCCGAGGGAGAGCATATGACGGATAACGGCAAGCCTTCTTCAAGATCTCCGAAAGAAGAATTACCTCTCGGCGATGTTGGAAAGCTCGTTGAGCTCCTGGCTGAGAGCGGAGTGGGCGAGATCCGGGTTAGGCAAGGGGAGCTGGAGATTACCGTGAAAGCCAGGACCGACGTCCTTGCAGGGACTACTGTCGAGCCTACCACCGTATTGCAGAGTGCGTCCCGGACGGAGACCCCACGTGAGGCGGACAGCTCGGGGGAGCGAGATAAGGACCTATACGTGGTACGTTCGCCGGTAGTAGGGACGTTCTACCGGATGCCGGCGCCTGACGAGAAGCCGTATGTCGAGGTGGGTGATCGTGTCAAGGCGGGGCAAACGTTGTGCATCGTCGAGGCGATGAAGCTGATGAACGAGATCCCCGCAGACGTTTCGGGCGAGCTGGTCGAGATCCTGGTCGAGAACGCCCGCGGCGTGGAATACGACCAGCCGCTCTTCCATATCCGACCCGAAGTTTAGGCCTCGTGAGGTCTTCTAGGCTGTGATCGGGAAGGTCCTCGTAGCGAACCGGGGCGAGGTAGCTCTGCGCGTCATCCGTACCTGCCGCGAGCTCGGCATAAGGAGCGTGGCGGTCTACTCGACGGCCGATGCGGACTCCCTGCACCGCCTTCTGGCCGACGAGGCGATCTGTATAGGGTCGGCACAACCCTCGGGGAGCTATCTGCGCATACCAGCTATCATCTCTGCCGCCGAGCTTACGGGCGCCGATGCCATCCACCCTGGTTATGGTTTTCTTGCTGAGAACGCCCGCTTCGCGGAGATCTGCGAAGCCTGCAATATAAAGTTCGTCGGCCCCTCATCCAGGACGATAGCCCGTATGGGTGACAAGGCCAAGGCACGGAGGGTGGCCGCGGCCGCCGGGGTCCCTGTCACCCCTGGCAGCGATGGGGTGTGCCAGAGCGCTGTCGAAGTCAAACGTATAGGAAGCGAAATCGGCTACCCGTTGGTCATAAAAGCGAACGCTGGGGGTGGGGGGAAAGGTATACGCGTGGTTCGCACCGAAGGTGAGGTCGAGTCTGCCTTCGCCGCGGCCAGCCGGGAGGCCGGAGCGAACTTCGGCGACGGCTCCTTGTACGTCGAGTGCTATCTGGAGGAGCTCAGGCACATCGAGATGCAGGTTCTGGCGGACGGGCGCGGTAAAACGGTGACCTTTCCTGAAAGGGACTGCTCCGTCCAGCGCCGCTACCAAAAGCTTCTCGAGGAGTCCCCCGCTCCGGGCCTGCCTCAGAAGGCCCGCGAAGGGATGAAAGCGGCCACGGTGGCCCTCGTCGACGCTTTGGACTACACAGGCGCGGGAACGGTCGAGTTCGTATACGTGGAGGACGAGTTCTTCTTTACTGAGATGAACACACGGTTGCAGGTCGAGCATCCCATTACCGAGATGGTGACGGGTGCGGATCTGGTCGCCGAGCAGTTCAGGATCGCTTCTGGGGAGGGGCTCTCCGTTTCAGGGGACATACCCCCACAGGGACACGCAATAGAGTTCAGGATCAACGCCGAAGACCCTCGACGTAACTTCTTGCCCCAAACTGGGCTGGTAGAGTTCTACAATCCACCCGGTGGTCCCGGCGTGAGGGTAGACTCGCACCTCTATGCTGGCTTCAAGATCGTGCCATACTATGACTCACTGCTCGCCAAGCTCATCGTCCACGGCGGAGATAGAGAGGCCGCTCTTAGACGGGGCGCGCGGGCTTTAGACGAGTTCGCCATCGCGGGCCTAGAGACCACGTTGCCGCTGCATCTCGCGACCCTGGAAGACGAGGCCTTCCGGCGGGGTGGAGTCTCGACAGCTTTTCTCGCCGAGCGCGAACTCAAGAACGACGGAAAAGGGTTTCTACGGCTCGTCGCATCCGACCCCCGGGCTCCCACTTCGTAGAAGAAGGCTCCTCCTTGGGAGGTGGGTCTGGGTCCGTACCCTTCTCGTCCATCCGCTTTGTCCATAGCTCACGCACGAGTACGTATAGTGCCGCAACCAGGGGATAGCGAGCAAGAGGCCGATGAACCCGAAGAGGGTACCCATGATCACGATAGCGAAGATGACGATCGCCGGGTGCAAAGAGACCGCCCGGCTCATCACCAGCGGATGGACCACGCGCGACTCGATGGACTGTATCGCGAGGTACAAGAGGACTACCCACAAGGCCTTTATGGGATCGTCGACGAGGGCCAGCAGGATCGGTGGGATCACAGAGATAAGCGGTCCAAGGATCGGTATGAAGGTCAGCAAGCCGCTCAAGATCCCCAACAGAAGCGCAAAAGGTATGCCGATCACGAACCAGGCTACAGCGAAGAGCGAACCGATGATCGCCATATACGCAAGCTGGCCCAAAAACCACCTTTGGACAGACTTGTATATCTCGCCGAGGATCTCCCGAACCCGCGGCCGGCCGGGAAGAGAGCGACGAAGCCGTTTATCAGCGGCACCGGCCGCGCGACGATGTAGGCAGTCGTGATCAGGACCACAGCCCCCATAGAAAGGACGTCGACCACGCCCGCGCCTACGCCTACGGCCGTCGAGACCGTGTTGCCCGAGAGGTAGTTCCGCGCCGATTCCCAAAGTTCTTGCGGGTCTGGCCGGAGATCAACCTTAAAGCCCAAAGCGCTCTCCAACTCACCAGCGAGTTCCTGTGTGCTCTCCAGGAATCCCGGCAAAGCTGCCACCGGCTGTCGGGCTTGTTCTGTCACCATCGGGGCCAGCGCCAGTACCGCCAGCACGAAAACGAGCGCGAGGTTACCCAGGACGAACAGCGTTGCCCAGCCGCGTTTCAGG
>DASQSI010000336.1:0-7215 GCA_035642415.1 Rubrobacteraceae bacterium | reverse complement strand
GGGCAACCATACAAGCATCTTCTCGCAAACGGCAGTAGCTGTGAAGCGCCTACAGCGCTCTGTGCAGTTAGGGCTTAGCCTCCGTTCTACATCTATTCACCGAGTCGTGTGTGCCTCACGCGGATTCACTGCTTGGTGCCTCTCGCCCGCACGAGCAGCTAGATGTTGGGGACCGGACAAAAGACTCTACACCCTAGCTTTTAGATGCATCGAGGAGGGCTACGCGGATTTGCTAGAGGCGGAGTGCCTACAGATAAATACCTGACACACTGACCAACAAAGCCCACCAAATTAACCATCAAAGCCCACTAATCTTTGAAACTGTCCAAGGGCGTTGAAATTCTGGTGCTAACCATCAAAGCTCACTACGCGTATTAGTTTACTTTACGTGCTGCCCTTCGCTCTCATGCAACACCTCAAGTGACCCTCAAATACCACCACATATAGCGGTAACACTAATGGGTAGTGGTGAATATTGGGGGCAAATAGATAGCGCGTTGTGTGGTACAGAATGGCAGATGACGTTAGTCTTATTTGGATCTACCGCTCTTTGTAAACGGGCACCATCTGCCGAGCCGCAGTAACAAGTTGGCTGTCAAAGGCCAGAAAGCGTAAATTCTCGAATCCCTGCCGTAGCCGCACTGCGGAGGGTAGGTGGATGGCGTCGAATCCTCGCAAAGCGTACCGCTCGGCTATGCTCCCGGCCCTGCGTGCGACGGCATTAGAAACGGCGAGTCGGTCGTAGCTTTCCCACCCCTCGTCCAGTGCTGACACTATCTGTCGGTGCTCTTCGTTACTGATCGCGCCTTCCCTATTTCGCCGGGCGAGGGCGGCTCGGGCCTCAGCATAAGCTACAGTCGAGGTTGCCACTCTGGAAGCTTCCTCTACGGCTCGTATGACTGCTTCCCGGCCCTCCTCCGTCACGTAGAGCTTAACCAGTGCACTGGTGTCCAGGTAGAGTGTCAATGCCGATCTTCTACCACCGCATCAGCGACTGTCGCACTGGTTTTCGACTTCGGGGCGCCCTTAAGGGGGCTGGGCTTCCCTCCTAACGACGGAATGAGCTCATCTTTCCAGCCGGTATCTTCCTGCTTGTAGGCTTCGGACAAGGGAAAGTAACCCCGCTCGCTGAGGTACTCCCGCAACGCCGTTTGGACGATGGCGGCGAGGGCTGGCGAAACCGCCAGATCCCCTCGGTACTTCTCAATTGCCAGCTCCAACTCGTCCGGGATGGTGATAGTTGCACGCTTCATGTTCGCAACTGTACACTAAGTGGTGCAGCTGCTCCCAACGGTTCTTTGAAATCTCAGGCGTCTTTGTTACCGAAGTGAGAGAGCGTCTCAACAGGTGAGGCGTCAAGCGTCCCTTGAAACTGTTCGATAGCTACCTCGATGATACGGGAGTAGCTCGCTTCGCGAGGACTCAAGCCAGCTTTGCGAAGCGTAATCTTTATCTCCTCAAGGGTCATGATTGCGTCTTGGTTAAGGTAGTAGGATACTTTCTGTTTCGTTTTTCGGTCTGGCGTTGTGTACTTTTCTGCGGTCTCACGCTCTTTTCGCTCTTCGATACGCTTATCTGCTCCACCTAAGATAGCCTCGACGCCGCCGCGACGTTTTCTAGGACTCGACACGGAATATCACCTCCGAAGCTAGCGCTTGGTAATCTTTTGCTCCTCGCGAGGTAGCATCGTATGCAAAGATGGAGGTGGCCGCGCCCGGTACTTCGGCTAAGCGGACGTTTATCCCAATTTGGGTTTTGAACACCTGTTCTTTAAAGTAATGTTGCACCTCAGTGATCACCTTATCGGTCAGAGCGTTCCTTATATCCACCTTGGTTAAAAGGACGCCAAGAATTTCAAGAGATGGCTTTAAGCGCTCCCGTACCATGTAGATAAATTCCAGAAGCTGGTCTGTGCCATAGAGCGCGTAGCGTTCTGCAAGTATCGGTATGATCAGGTAGTCAGCTGCTCGTACAGCATTTACCTCAAGGGTCTCAAGAGACGGCCGGCAGTCAATGAGCACATAATCGTAGCGATCTCGAACTGGCTCAAGCGCCCGATCAAGCACTGAGTCGAATGCCACTTGTCCTGAGAGCTGCCGCTCAAGTGTGGTCATCGTGATCTCAGCTGGGGCGAGCTTCACACCCGCAATACCTGCCGGGAGGATGACGTCAGCAATCCGGGCCTCACCGAGCATCACTTCGTGCATCGTTCGATCGAGCTCATGGACCGGTACGCCAAGCCCCCGGGAAAGCGACGCTTGCGGATCAAGGTCTATAAGAAGAACCGTGCGGCCTAGTGCGCCAAGTGCAGCGCCGAGATTAACGACCGTTGTGGTCTTGGCGACCCCGCCTTTCTGATTGACGGTTGCAATTACGATTCCCACAAACTATCTACTCCTGTCGCCATATTGCTTGTGCCACTATACCTGAATGCCAGTATAGAGGAAAACATGAATACCTGAAAAGTTCTATTACTGAAATCAGGTATTCCGCTATGGTGGTGGGAGTTGATTGTCTTCTCAGTACTAGTAAGTTTGGGAGATGGGACTCCCAGCGAGGGCGTGCGTATAGGTTTGTCCTATATACCATAGTGGGGTATTAGCGCGATGATCCCGACGTAACTAGTGGTTAGTCTGGGGGCACAGGTTTGTCGGTGCGTATCGGCGCGTCGGCGTCCTGCATCGTCTTCATAAACCATCCTGAAAGCGCTAACCCACTGCCAAGGAGAGGCCAGCCCAGAGCACTTGCTAGGCTACGGGGCAAGAAGGGGACGTGGAATCTCCTGTCGAGAAGTAATCCTGAGACCAGAGCTAGCAGGTAAATCAGTGGTGGGGGTACCTTAATGGCTGGGCTGTCCTGTCCCTCGTCGGTTATAGATCCTCCTTTTTTGGTCATCTGGGTCATCTCCTAGGAGGAGAATGATGCCATCGACCGAGGCCCGGTGCCTCTAGTCTTTATTCACCGTACATCCGGTCTGTGCATGAAGAAAGGAGTTGGTGCGATCAACCCGACTCCTGAGAGGACACCTATATCTAGAAACTGGGCTACTTACTAAGCCTCCTGTATGCCCAAACAGCAGCACCACCCAGCATAAATAAACCGACCAACCAGACCAGAAGCAGCACGGCTAGAACTCCGAATAGCAGGCTGTGGAACATCATGCCCCCACCCCTCATGCCGTGCATCATGTTCATCCACTGAACCATCAGCTCAATCATCTCCATTATGCTCACCTCCTCTTAAAGGTGATTGTATTTGCAAGCATCGAAGATGCTAGTCGAAAGGCCAAAAGAAGGCCGCTCTCGTTGCTCCAGACTCAACGCAGCGAGAGCGGCCTTGTGCTCCTCCTTACACACCTCGAAAAGCTACGAGGCGCAGATAGAGTGCTCACCGCCCCTGCTAGCGGCGAGCTATAGGCTGGGGCCTTTTATCACCAAAGTCTTCGAGCTAGCCAGTGGTGCAACTGGCTCGGTTCGTCCCCTTTTGGTGCCCTAATAATAGTAGCGTACGGGGCGAAGGCTTAGCCTCTACCTATAGAATGGGGCCGAGGTCGGGCGGGAGGTCGAGTTCGAAGAGCCAGTCTTTTAGCCCCAGGGCAAGGAGGGCCTGGAGGGACGCGAGCGGGGAGTAGCCGGGTAGGTAGCCGATGACTATCTTGAAGCGGGTGAGGCCGAGACGAACATCCGGGCCATTGTGCCGGAGAAGCGGTCCCCGATAAGGGCTACGTAACCTACAAGTAATCGCAATCATACGCAGTATGGGTCATACAGATAGCACCCTGCGGATGCCTATCGTTGCGGAGGTGCCTACTACACAGTGCTGGATGAGCACGGAGGAGGCCAGTGAATCATGGTGGCGGGCGATGATGGGGCTATTGTGCTCCTGCCGGGCCAGCTAAAGACCGTCTCGTTCTTCGGTACCGGGTGACGTTCGTCTACGAAGATCCCAACCGCGCCTACTCCCTAGTGGAGTGGGTCGCCGTGCCGAGTGCCCCGGGCACGCCACTCCACCTCCACCGGCCGACGGATGAAGCGTTCTACATCCTGGAAGATACGTTCGGGTCCCAGGTGGGACACCGGACTTTGGAGTTAACCGCGGGAGAGGTTGTCTTCGTGCCCAAGGGGCTCGAGCACGCGTTCTAGAATGGGGGCACGACGACGTCGGCCAAGTTGCTCTCAACCTTGTCCCCTCCCGGCTTTGAGCGGTACTTTGAGGAACTGGCCGAAGGGCTTGCGGCTAGCTGGCGAAGATCCGACAGCGTTAACACCCCGGCCCGTTTTCGTATGCTCGTGTCCCGTCGCCTAGAGTAGCACAGTCTGCTGGCTCCTATTCGGCCTCGTCGTTGGTTGCCAGCCCGATCCTGACACATAACTATCCGCCCTGCTGCATTTGGATTGCCTAGACAGACCACCCTTCTAGGAAATAGGGTGAATAGAGGCAACAGTCATGTCTCTCAGCTTTGGTTTCTCCGGCAACCACCCACCTTGCTACAGGCTTCTCTGAGCAAGCGCCGCGAACTTGGTACCGCTTGGTGCCTCCTAGCTTCACCGATAGTAGCCATGTTTGCTCATTTGGCAAGTAGGATAAATAACCTCAAACTAGCACCAACACTGTTGCGCAGTTCGAGCTAGCCATATAGGAGGTAGGTTTTGGACACGGCCAAGAGCATCTACTTAGGAGGCACCCTTCTATCCATCCTGATCTCGCTGTATCTGTTCATAACCGGCAAGCGAGAATCGGGGATCTTCGTGGGGCTCTGGGCCCCGACGGTCCTCAATCTCGGTCAGACGCTCCTGGAGGAGGACAAGTAGACGCTCCTGGACGCCAACCTCCACGAGAAAGTCCACTACTCTCTAGGCAGGCGTTTCGCCTCTCATCATTTGCAGGGCTTTGAGGCAAGCGGTTACTTACCACGCCATTTAGCAAGCCGCGAGAGGTACCAAGCGGGGTTGGGACAAAGTACCAAGGTCGTGCGCGCTCAGTAGGACCGGGGGTTAGCTAAGCTAGCCGCCTTCACCACCACGGCCGCTCCGCTGAGACCTCGGGTGGACACGAGAGCCCACTCCTCACGCGGTCTGCAGCGTACGGCTGTGCTCGGGCCGTCAGAAACAACGTGCAGGCTCGACGCCGCTAGCCAGACACCAGTACGAAGTAATCGCTGGTGAACAGCACCCGAACCACCCCGAGTTCCCAGGCCAGGTGGCCCTCTTTGTGCCTCCGGGTCTTGAATAAAGGCTAACCTAGCCTCCACTACTCTGCCACAAGAGTTGCACGAAGCCACCGTACCAGCTAGCATGCCTAGCTACTACTGGTAGAGGCAAAGAACTTCGTCATTAATTTGGGCGCCTTAAGGACGGAGCGAGCCAGCGGCGCAACCGGCTACCGCCATAAAGGTGGGGCCGTTTTGTGTTTGCCTGGGCTAGGAGAATGGGGGCTAGGAGAAAGTAGAGGTCCGGTGACAGGCCAGTGCAGCGTACATCTGAGGAGGCGCGAGGAGCACACTGCTAGCTTCGGGGACCCACCCCGGCAAGCACTTCGTTCAGCCGCACAGTAGAGTAGAGGCTAGAGGCGCGGAGAAGAGGCTATGAGGAACAAATTCCTAGATCTCCAATCAGGAACTCTCGTAAATGCTAAAGAGCTCCTAACTATCGCAGGTGCAAAAGATGAGGTGTGGAAAGCTGCCGATGGACTGTATTCGCTTCTATCGGACATAGCTGTAGATCGAGAGAACCAGTCCCAACACCTGCTAATGGAGGCGGCAATTATCCGGGGCTATCTGAAGACGTACGACCACGCTGAAGAACAGCTGGACAGTACACAACATACCCAAGAAGAAGGGGCAAATGTAGCAACGCTAGATAAACTGGTCGACATTAAGGGTGTCAGTGTTGCCGCGGAGTGGAATGCTAACTGGGTCCTCCAAGACTGCAGGTGGAAGATGAGCATTACTGAGGAGGAGGCACGGCAGAAGGCTAAGTTCTGCGCCACCGTGTCGATGATGTTCAATAACTTTGCTTCGTCGTTCACACAGCTGAGCGGGATGCAGTGGACGCCCCAACAGGGCTGGGCGTACTCTGGTGGGGGGTGGACGGTTGCTGTGGGCAAAGGAGGCAACTTAGGAGTGTTCATTGATACCGATGAGGCCGACGTCAACAAGTTATTAGAAGTCCTGCTTGAGTAGAAGCGCTAGCGACTAGATTAGATTAGGGTGTAGCACCTCCGCCCTTTATCGAGGCTATTTTTGTTCCCTCATGTCCAACGGGTTTCGGATAGTCCTTCCGATGCCGGAAGCTAGGTTTCCGAGAAGAAGGCTAGTCTTCTTCTCGGAAACTGGGCAACTAGGCTCACCTCTTCGAGGGAATAAAAAGAAGCCCCCCAGTCTATCTCTACAAAAGGCTTCTAAAGGCATTCGGTTGTTCTTACCTCGCCCGGCACCTCTAACGAGGGACCGGTAGAGTCGACGGCTGCTGGCGGCCTTAGAACGTGTGCCCGCCATAGAGAAGCATCTCTGCACGACACCACACCCTCAGAGCACCGGCAATCGTCTGTGACATCCTCCAAGGAGAGGGTAGGTACCCCCCACCCTACCCAGAGGAGAGGCGGCCGTAGTAGCGTAGGTGGCTGCTCAGGGGATGATCGTTAAAGTGCGAGCACCAGTAGTAGTAATAGTAGTGGTGGTGATTCGTGAGGCTCAGGCCCTGTTTTTTACTGTTGACGCTGCTCCCGCTCGGTAATGAGTTCTTGCACTTGTAGACGACCAACCTCAAGCTCGTCAATACTCAGACTTCTGATCCTACCGTCCCTGATATTTAGCGAACGAACTACCAAACGGCCTATGGCGAGTGCTCCGATCGCTAACGCCCCTAGGCTCGTTAGCGCGAGTGCTGTTGCCACCCGCGCGAAGGCGATCTGGCGGCCTGCGATCGGATAGCGCATCTGCTGTACTACTGTGCGCCTGGACAACATAGCTAGCTCCTTTCTCTGCTTTGCTCTTAAGCCACTTTCAATGAGATACCCAGCCAAGGAAGCACAAAAACGAGTAGCAGAGAGGGCTCTGTCCTTTCTGTGTGTAGTGGATGGCGCCGGGGGGTAAGAGGATTTCACTTCTCTACGGAGGGCGCCGAGGTTAGAAAGGGGACTACTGCGGATGGCAGCCCAACAGACGCGCCAGGAGAACCAGCACACGACGACGGACCAGGAGGGGACCGCTGGTGC
>DASQSI010000335.1:0-4523 GCA_035642415.1 Rubrobacteraceae bacterium | reverse complement strand
ACCGGATCATATGCTCAAAGAGGGTATCGTCATCGAGGTAGAAGCCCAAAGCCGCAGCCTTCTCTGCTAGCTCAGAAAGGGTAAAGTCTCGCTCGGCCATGTGCTCCATTAGGGCTGCCCCGAAGGCTGTGAGCACCTTATTGCCTCTTCTCTCCTGCTGGGCTGTTTTCTTGGTAGAAGTTTGGCGGTGCACAACTCATATCCTCGGCCATGACCTGCCCCCTCGGGCAGCCCCAGTAGTAGCGGATCTCATTTCTGACAAAGTCGATAGCACCTATGCCCACAAGGAGGACGTAGCCCAAGGCCAGGCCGATGATAACGAATGCCACCAGAAGCGGGAAGCGCCAGGGAGCAGTCATCTACTCTTCCTCTTACGCCGCCAGCCAGGTGTGAAGCCAGGCCACCGCCGATATCTCCGTCCCCACGGCCAGGCCGCATAGTATGGCCCGCATGCTTACCTCTCCTCCTCTCCCGGCACAACCGGGCCTGATGCAGTTCTCTACGATGGCTGTTCCCCCAAAAACACCCACCACCCTGAGGGAAGTCTAGAAACTGCTACCGCCCGGCTGCAAGCGGGCCACATTTCGGTGGATGGGTCCGGTCCGCTACCTTCCAATCCCCTAAAATCCTCAGAGACCTCCTCCTCCACAGGCGGGGGAAGAAAAATATCCAGAGTAGTAGCAGCGCTCGTCAGCCCCACCTTACGTAAGTTACGGGGCAGAGTATGCGCCGGTCGAGCGGGCGTGCGCATGACCCGAATAGACCATTTTTTACAAATCACGTTCAACAAGAATGAAGATTGTGCTTGCGATAGCTTATGAGAATAAAAGTCCTCACAACCTATCCGCCTTTTGGCGTTACAAGCGGGCAGCAAAGTTCACGCAAGGAATGTTTTGGTGGGGACTATATGTGGTAAGTACATATAGTTAACCCGACACCCGTATCACTCCTTTCCCTTTCCCCACTATTGCCGATACGGGTGACGAATCTTATAAGAATCATCATAGATACCCTCCACCAGAGCACACAAAACACATCCTCCACACGTTAGGAGCGGGTAGCAAAGAGGGGCCGGAGAACATGAGAAAGGTCCCTGCTGTAAGGAACAACCTCCGGCCCCTCAGGACACATTAGTAACCTACGCCGGGCAGCCTCTAAACCCTTGAGCTACACCCGCCCCCCTGGGTAATAGCAAGCACTTCGCATCGGTTGTTTTTGTAGGGGGACGGGTCGATAAAAGATAGCGACTCGTTGGAGAGAACCACTGAGGCCAGTGGCTACCAACGGAGCTATCTGTTAGTAGCCATTCTACGCCCACCCCTACCACGCGCTACCCTGCCCACCCATAGCCCCGGCCCAAGCCGGGCTGGGCCTTATACATGTAGAGCGCATAATCAGTGCCAGCTCGAATATAAGAGCCGGGCTGGCGTGTTCTTCTTCGTGGCAATGGAAAGAGAAGACATGGTTTCGGTCCGTCAGCCCGGTAATGAACCCACCCGTACCACCACAACAAGGAAATTTATGTATCCCAGAGCACCAAGGGCGTGTGACTCGTATGATTATTAGTAGAAGAAGTAGTCTGACGGAGGAGGCAGCCAAAGCATGTGGGGACGATTCACACGAAAAAGAACCAGCGGCACCGAGAACGCATTATGGAGGCGATTCGGACGAGTAAGAACCCAGCGCCAAGGAAGAGCTTACAGCGGCACCGCTGTAGGGCTAGGGATCGGCGTCCTGGCATTACTCATAATTGTGTCGCTCGCAGTTTGGCTGCGTCGGAGAAGAGCCGGAGAAACCACTCCCGCCGCTCCGGCACAGACAGAAGGTGCAGAAGCGGCGCCTCCAGAGGAGGAGGAGCCGCCTGGTCCCCTAAGCGAGGAAGACCCAGATAGCCCCAGTCCGACCCGGTTATAGGCCAAACAGATGAGGGCTGGAGCTCTGGTGTAGTAGGCGCTCCACCCCCTCTTTTAGCGCTTGGTGGGCGGCCCTGCAGCTCGGACGCGGCGGCCCGCTGGCTAGACACGCTAGGCACGTTGCGTAGTAGGACCCAGCTTCGGTAGGGGTTAGCAATATAGGATAACCATGATCGCACCTGCCTTCACTACCCGGTAGACTGCGCCCCCTCATATCGATACATACGCAACGCGGACAGCTGGCGGATCCTATGGGCGATAGGTTGAGCAATATGCTACGCCCAGCCACAACGTCTGGTGTTTCATCGAAGTTTCGGGACAAAGCTAAATACTATCTTTGGGGTGTAGAAAGACGCGAGGGACGATTGAAGTAGGAGCATGCCTGCATCACAAGCACAATCGCTCTAATTTACTACTACCTTTGGCCCATCTTACTGTTACTTTTGACTAGTTTTCCTGCCAATGTGCGCTGGGATACATAAATTCTCGTTTTTTGTCTGGTACATTGCCATAAGACTCCTCCTGCTTCGGGGAAGCAGGAAGAGGAAAAGTTCCACAAGGAGAAGGTTGTAAATAGACAGCGAGAAATGACTAGCGCAGACATGCTGCTGCAAGAGCAAGGTATCCATTCTCTTGAATTAAGAGCGGGTCCATGAAAGGAAGTGTTATGGAAGCAAATGGCAACCTTCGGACAGCCATCGTTTTGCAAGGCGGAGGCGCTTTAGGTGCCTACGAGTTCGGTGTACTCAAGGCCCTCTACGAAAAGCGGCCAGGTTTCGAACCATCTGCAGTAACCGGTATTTCTATTGGTGCCATCACTACAGCTGTACTCGCTGGCGCCAAAGGCGATCCAATGGAAGTGCTTGATCGACTCTGGCGAGAAAAACTAACTGTACTCCCGCCCGTGCCGCCAATTTTCCAACCAGCGTACCAACAATTCGTCCCTAGGGTGTTCCAACAATCTCTAGCAGTTATGGGCAACCCTGGTATGTATCAGCTCCGCCCAGAGATAATGTGGACACCTTGGCTTTGCACCAGCATCTATGATCTGGCACCGCTACGAAGAACCCTTGCTGAGCTGGTAGATCTAGAAAAATTGAATAACAACGGAATCCGCGCAGCTGTCGGTGCAATTCAAGTTGGTACGTCTGAAATCAAATATTTTGACAACCGTAACGGAGGATTGTCGTTCGAGCGTGTTATGGCTAGTGGGAGCCTACCTCCTGGCTTCCCCATGACGGAAGTTGATGGGTACTACTATTGGGATGGTGGGCTGTTCTCCAACACACCGTTGGAGCGAGCGATTAACTTTCTGGAAGAGTGCGATCCAGATAACCCAGACATTCGAAGGGAATTAATTGTAGTTGAGCTATTTCCGACGGACGCTCCAATCCCTAAGGACATGCGGGGAATAATTAGTCGCATGACACAACTACAGTACACCAGTCGACTGAAGATGGATAGAAAGTTCTTTGCGAAGATCAACAAAATGGTCGATTTGCTCCAAAAGATCCATGACACACTCCCCGAAGACAGCCCCATTCGTCAAGATGAGGACTATAAAGAGCTTAGGAGCCATAAGAAAATCGACGCATTTCAAGTCATCACCTCCAATCTGCCTCCTGAGTTGTCAAATGCCTCTGATTTCTCTAAACGCTCGATAGAGGAAAGGATTGAGGATGGGTATCAGAGTGCTGTTGCACACCGGATTTGGGAACCTTCCAGCACGTAACAGGAAGAACCGCAAAGTACTAGCGTGCTGACTGTAAGCTAACGAGTGCTATAGGCGAGCCAGGACTTTTTCCCTGGCTCGCTTTAACGCTTTAAGGGGCAGGGCAGGAAGTTGCCAAAAGGGGGGTGGGAGTGTCTGTTAGCTTAGTACAGTAATTCTACAGTAGTTTTACAGTAGATCCGGCTAACCCCGGTGAACAAAGGCAAGCGCAAAAAGGCTTAAGTAAGCAGATTTCTGACACCAGCTAACCCCGGCGAACCTATCGGAAAAGACTCTTAATCTCTAGGTTCCAGGTTCGAGTCCTGGGCGGCTCACTTCTAAACCCCCGTAGATAAGCCTAAGCCGAATAGGCGGGATATAGACAAGCCCCGGCCCGTTCGGGCTAGAAACCCCGAACCCCCGAAAATCCTCAGAGACCCTTTCCTCCACTGACGTCGGAATTTTTTATTGCGAGTAAAACTGGCCTTCAGGCTCCTGGAAGGCTTTTGTAAGCGTCCGTAACTTCTATCACCGTCTTGTCTTCTTAGCATCGGAGGGTAGGCTTTAGTGTGGGGGCCAGGCAGACTCTCCTATTGTTGCCTAACACAACATCTTCTCCTGCTTGGCTATCGCTACTTTTTCGGCTAAATGCCAAAAATAATACAATTTGGGCCATGCGCCTAGTGTGGCGTACTGTTTCTATGCGGAACAAAAGCGCAGGTCGAAGGCTCGACCAGGGCACTCACGTGCGCCTAAGTTGATGCTCGAATGCAACGCAGCGTATGTGGCTTTGGCCGGTGCGAGCAGAGAAACGGAAGGCGGTCGTCGCAACGATGCCCAAGGTGAAAGAGGTGCTCTTTAGCTCCGAGGAGATTGAGGAGAAGGTGCGCGAGATGGGT
>DASQSI010000334.1:0-5400 GCA_035642415.1 Rubrobacteraceae bacterium | reverse complement strand
CGGACGTCGTGCAGCAAGGCGATGTTGTGTGGGTAGCGGTGAGCGAAGACAATGTTCGGCTCCGCCAGCAGCTCCTCGTAGATGCGCAGCCTTATTTGGACGTAGGCCTGCCACGGCCTGCTTACCCCAAACTCCTTCATGCGCTCGCGTGCTGCCTCTTCCAAGCCGAAGCGACGCATCAGCCCCACAGCGACCTCCTGGCGCGAGAGGCCAACCAGGTCCTTGAACGCCTCGATCACTTCCTGCTCATGCAAGCCAGGACGTAGCTCGGCTGCGGCGCGGGCGTAGGAGAGGGCCTTCAGCGCCTCTGTCTCGACCAAGGTGCCGTCCAAGTCGAAGACGAACGCGCGGATCAAGCGAGTATCCCCAACTCGGCGTCGAACGCCACCACCAGAGATGCCCTTATGGCTGCGTCTTCTCTAGCCGTGGTCATCTACTATCTTCTCCTTCGCCCCACCGCAGCTCCATGATGATGTTCGTCCCAATGGTGGTCTGGACGCTCCTCTACAAGCACTCACCAGTTCTCGGAGAGCGCGGATGACAACGAGCCTGACGGTGAGTACCTCACACCCGTCTCCTTCTTGGTCTGCGTAGCGCGTAGAGCGATCGGCGCTCAGGAGCCGGAAGCACAGAAGCGCCGCCCCTTTACTTGTGAAGCCTCTTACCCCTTGCGCGTCGACCGCCAAACCGCCGGGGAGCCAGCCACGTCTTCCGCCACCTGGGGGGCCGACCAGCGGCATGCCTCTATCCGTATCCTGACTTCGCCCTGCCGCCGTCGTTCACGGCGACGGCGACGATTCTGGCCGTTTTGGAGTCGAAGAGGGCTCGTTCGCCTCGTGCATCCTTTGCCTCCTTTCTGGTTACGGCCTCCGTAGGCGTCGGGGGCTTCGTCGTTTACGCACAGATGTATCTCATTGTGGTGAGCCTCCAGTGCGTCGCGCGGGGGCCTTTAGCTCCGGCGCGGGTCACGTTACTCCTGGGTCCAGGCCCAGTCGCGGATCTCGGGCATGTCCTCCAGGTGCTCCTTCGAATAGGCTACGGCCCTGGCGATCAGGGTCTCGCACTCGTCGATCAGGGCCGGCGCGCGGTCTAGCAGGCGCGCGCCTGGCGCTTCGCCCGCGCGTCGGAGGGCCTCCGCGGCTAGGTGGTAGCGGCTCATGCCGTTAAGGACGACCATGCCGAACGGGGTCGTGGTGGTGCCTTGCTCTTTGAAGCCGCGCACGTGGAAGCGGTCGACGTCGACGTGGCCGTGCACGATCTCGTGGAGAGCGCGTTGGTAGCCGTGGAAGGCGAAGACTATCGGCTTGTCGGCGGTGAAGAGCTCGACGAAGCGCGTCTCATCCATGCCGTGCGGGTGGAACTCGCGCGGGAAGAGCGCCATGAGGTCCACGACGTTCACGACGTGCACCTTGAGTTCGGGCGCGTTCTGCCTGAGCCACTGGGCCGCCGCCACGGTCTCCAGGGTGGGGATGTCCCCGGCACAGCCGAGAACGACGTCGGGCTCTTCCCCTTCGGCCACGTTGGAAGCCCACTCCCACACAGAGGCGCCCACGGCGGCGTGCTCGATCGCCGCCTCCATGTCGAGCCACTGGGGCTGCGGTTGCTTGTCGATCACGATCAGGTTCACGTAGTTGCGGCTGCGCAGGCAATGGTCGGCGACCGAGAGGAGGGTGTTGGCGTCGGGCGGCAGGTAGATGCGCGCGACGGTGCCTCTTTTAGAGAGCATGACGTCGATCAGCCCCGGCCCTTGGTGGGAGAAGCCGTTGTGGTCGTTGCGCCAGGCGGTCGAGGACAGAAGGATGTTCAAGGATGCTACGGGCTCGCGCCAAGGGAGGTTGATCGCCTCCTCGAGCCACTTGGTGTGCTGGACCGTCATGGAGGCCGAGATCATGGCGAAGGCCTCGTAGCTTGCGTAGAGCCCGTGGCGCCCGGTCAGGAGGTAGCCCTCGAGCCAGCCCTCGCACAGGTGTTCGCTTAAGACCTCGAAGACTCGACCGTCGTGTGAGACGTGGTCGTCGTTGGGTATCGTCGGGCCGACGAAGCAGCGGTTCTCGACCTCGAAGACGGCGCCTAAGCGGTTGGAGTTGATCTCGTCGGGGCAGAAGAGCCGGAAGTTCTGCTGCCGGGCGTTCCGGGCGAAGGTATCGCGCAGAAGCTCACCCAGCTTGCGCGTCGACTCGTGGCGCTCCGCGGCGGGTTTCTTGACTTCCAGCGTGTAGGCGCGAAAGTCGGGCAGGTCGAGGTCTTTGAGGACCCTGCCGCCGTTGACGCGCGGGTTGGCGCCCATGCGACGGTCGCCTCGCGGGGCGAGGGCAGCAAGCTCGGGGATCAGGCGCCCCTCCTCGTCGAACAGCTCTTCGGGGTGGTAGGAGCGCATCCACTCCTCCAGCATCTCGAGCTGCGCCGGGTCGGACCGGACGTTCGCCAGCGGCACCTGATGGGCGCGGAAGGTGCCCTCGACGGGCAGCCCGCCCACCTCCTCGGGCCCGGTCCACCCTTTGGGCGTACGCAGCACGATCACGGGCCAGCGCGGGCGTCCCGAGACGCCGTTCTCGCGTGCTTTGTATTGGATAGCCCGGATGCTTTCGTGGCAGGCGCCCAATGTCGCGGCGAACGCCTGGTGCACCGCCGCCGGGTCCTCCCCCTCGACGAAGTAGACCTCGTAGCCGTGACCCTTGAGGATCGCGCGCACTTCGTCGTCGCTCGCGCGTCCCAAAACGGTGGGGTTGGCGATCTTGTAGCCATTGAGGTGTAGTATCGGCAAGACCGCTCCGTCACGCACCGGGTTCAGAAAACTCACGCTCTTCCACGAGCCCTCCAGCGGTCCCGTCTCGGCCTCGCCGTCGCCGACCACGGCGGCCACGAGGAGATCCGGGTTGTCGAAGGCGGCGCCGAAGGCGTGGGCGAGGACGTAGCCGAGCTCGCCGCCCTCGTGGATCGAGCCGGGCGTCGGCACACTCACGTGGCTCGGCACCCCGCCGGGCGTCGAGAACTGCCTGAAGAGACGCTGCATCCCCGCGGCGTCTTGCGAAACATCGGGGTAGACCTCTGAGTAGGTGCCTTCGAGGTAGACGTTCGCCAGGACGGCCGGGCCGCCGTGACCCGGACCGGCCAGGAAGATGGCCTCCAGGTCGTGCTCCTGGATCAGGTGGTTGAGGTGGGCATAGACCAAGCTCAAGCCTGGCGAGGTACCCCAGTGCCCCAAGAGGCGTGGCTTGATGTGCTCCGGTCTTAGAGGCTCGCGCAGGAGCGGGTTGTCTTGTAGGTAGATCTGCCCGACCGTCAGGTAGTTGGCGGCTTGCCAGAAACGCTGTATCCCGGCGAGCTCCTGCGCCGAGAGCGGGCCCTCGGCGGGCTCCTCGACGGAGAGCACCCGTCGCGGTGGCGCGGCGGCTTCTTCGACCACGCTGGAGATGGTCGGGTCGAAACGGTACATGCTTTGCTCCTCTCTGCTCAATGTTGCTGCTCGATGAGCCTGCTCGTGTGCCGGGCGACCATCAGGTCTTCGTCGGTCGGCACCACGCGAACGGTCACCGCGGCGTCATCGCTGGAGATGACCGGCGCGTGCGCCGCGTTACGCTCGGGGTCGAGCCAGATGCCGAGGAACCCGAGGCTCTCGCAGACGCGCTCTCGCACGGGCGCGGCGTGCTCGCCTATGCCGCCCGTGAAAACGAGGGCGTCGAGCCCGCCGAGAGCAGCGGCCAAAGCCCCCAGGAACTTCTTCGCCTGGTAACAAAAGAGAGCGACCGCCTCGGCGGCGCGCCCGTCGTACGCCTCGCGGTCCAGCAAGTCTTGCATGTCCGCGCTCGTCTCTGAGACGCCGAGGAGGCCGGCCTGCTTGTTGACGATATCGCTCACCTCGGTTGGGGTCAGGCCCCCCTCCTTCAGCAAAAAGAGTGGCACGCTCGGATCGAGGTCGCCGCTCCTCGTGCCCATTACGAGCCCGCCGGTCGAGGTAAACCCCATGGTCGTGTCCAGGCCGACGCCACCCCGGATGGCGGCCATGCTCGCACCGTTGCCGAGGTGTGCGACGACGAGACGTCCGTCGGCCGCCTCGCGGTCTACCCTGCGCAGCTCGCCCACGACGTACTCATAGGAGAGGCCGTGGAAGCCGTAGCGGACGACGCCCTCTTCCGCAAGGGCGCGCGGGAGGGCGTAGAGCCGGGCGACGCGGGGCATCCGGCTGTGGAACGCAGTGTCGAAGCAAACCACCTGCGGGACCGTCGGGTAGGCCCGGCCCACGGCCTCGATCGCCGCGATCGCCTGGGGAAGATGGTTGGGGTCGATGGGTGCCAACGCCTGGAGATCGGCGAGCACCTCGGGGGCGACCCTTTGCGGCTCGCGGTAGCGGTCCCCGCCGTGGACGATCCGGTGCCCGACCGCCACCAAGTCGTCCCGGTCGAGCCCCCGATCTCGCAGCCGACTCAGCAGGGCGTCGAGCGCGGTGGCGTGGTCCGGCAGACCATCCTGGTACTCGTCCAGGGTCTCGCCGCGGGCGTCCGCGAGGCGCAGACCGCCGCCCCGATCCCCGATCCTGCTCGCCTCTGCCCGAAGCTCCAGGGTCTCCGTCGCGCCTTTCCACATGCGGTACAAGGCGGCCTTGAGGCTGGAGGATCCCGTGTTGATCGTCAGCAGACGTTGTCCGTCCTCGATGCTCTCCACCTTTCCCGGAGCGGATGCAGGTTCTCCACGGGACGCCGGCGATGGACCATCTGGCTCTGATATCGCCATTTGCTGGGAGCGTCCATCCTCTTTTGTACAGGCTGTGAGGGCAAGCTCTGGTCTTCCTGAATACCCATCGCCGCCACAAACGACACGCTAATCGCTGCTCGTGTACGCGATGGTGGACAGCACAGCACGTTCTTGACCTGGCGGGGCGACACGTGGGCATACTAGCGGGTGCCTAGGAGTGACCTACGGCTTCCTTGAGCGCTCGCAAGGCCGTTGCCGGATCCATTAGGGTGCCCCCCAAGAGATCATACGCCGCCGAGAAGATGTCGTCGACGAACGCGTTGATGGCCAAGTCCTTGGCTAGGTCTTCGCGCTTCCTGAGCAACGTGGCGGCGCCCCCCGCCGCTTTGAGGGCGAGCCGGCGTGCTTCCTCGGGACTGTTGGATGTCTCGAGGTAGGTGGCCAAGAGCTCCGTCGCCTGGGCCAAGTCGCGCAGTGCTAGCGTAAGCTGCTGCGGGGCCGTGTGGCCCGCCCGCACCACGCCGAGCGCACCGCGAGCTAATATTCGCACATGGCGGACGGTCAGATCTATTTGGTCAGCTGCGGCGGCGTAGCGTTCAAGGTGCGCGAGGGCTCGCCGCCTAGGCGGAGCTAACCGCGCGGTTTCGCGCCCGGCCTTGAGGGCTTCTCTGAAGCCGCTCACCCGAGCGTCGATCGCTCGGGCTTTCA
>DASQSI010000333.1:0-8429 GCA_035642415.1 Rubrobacteraceae bacterium | reverse complement strand
TGAGCGCGTCCCAGAGGGGGTGGCTGCCGGCCGGGCCGTTGATCCACTGCTCAAGACGATAATCCATTCACTTCTCCCTGAGGAGCATCTTCTCCATCACACCAACTAGGAGGAGGATTGGTCTTGCCCAAAACCTTCCAGTGGTCCCGCAAACGCCTGCTCCACTTTACTCCAGTTCCAACTACTTTTCCTTGTAGCAGGGCAAGGGCAAAGAGAGAGTGGGTCTCCATGCTTTGAGATGGGCAACCATATCTGTCTCTTTAGAGCCCGAAGGGGAAGCTATGGACGGCTAGGACCAGCGGGCCCGTTACTAGTGTCTTTTTTGGGGTTTGCGCCCCCGCTAGTAGCTGCAGCCGGAGATTGGTTCTGAGCCGGTGGTTGGCTCTGGGGAGGAGGTTGTGGTTGGCCTCCTGCTGGGGAATTAATCCCGGGAGCAGGAGGAGGCGGCGCCGCGGACTGCTTGCTGGTAACCCCGCTAGGTAGATCCTCGCAGGCTTTACCGTCTTTGTCGCGGTCAAGTCCGTAGGGGTCGCTCGGGTCCTGGTCTAGGACAGCTTGTGCTTGTTCTTGAGTGCTGAAGTCAGAGCAATCAAGGTCTCCATTAGTGGTAGTAATAGTAGTAGTGGTAATAGAGCTACTCGCCGCGTCCTGCGCAGCCTCAGAAGATTGGGCAGACTCCTCTGAAGTAGTAGTGGCCGTGCTGCTGCTGGCTGTGGCGGTCTTTGCCGTCGCCTTGGAGGAGGTTGTTGTGGTTCCCCCACTGTTCGCAACTGTAGACTGGGTTGTAGTAGTACCCGTGTTGGTAGAGCCAGCCCCTCCTTCTGCAGTAGTTGTCTCCGGTGGTGAGGCAGCGTTCTCGGTTTGGCCGCTGCTGTAGAGGGCATTTGAGATCCCAGCAAACGCGAGCACCAGAAGAAGCGATGGCACAGCAACGAGGCCCCACCTCCTGCTCAAAGGCCTGTGCTTGAGCAAGCGAAAGATCAGAGCGAAAAGGGCGACGATCAGTACGACTAACGCCACAATCGCCACGAGCAGGCAAAGAGCAATGATCAGTAGGTGCTCGTCGATAGTATTCTCAGCCACCCCCACCTTTGTCGCGAGCGGCAAGGCGGTGATACTATCAAGGATGTGCCCGAGCACTCTATCCCCTTCTTGTACCTAGTGTCTACTCAGCATTCTCCTCTAGCATAGAGTCGCTCCGCACCCCGCGCTAGCTCTCTCACTCCGAGCCCCGAGATGGGGTGCTCTCACCGCAGCTCGCTCTGAATAGAGCCAACGCGACCTCGAGGGGGCGGGGTAACCACACATCAGCTACAGCGCGGGAGACGAGCAAACTAGGCGAGAGACCCACCCGTCCTAGTAGCGTCGGAGGATCTTTGGCTTACCCAGAGGGTAATGAACCGAATCTCGCCAGTATGGCGAAGCCCTAGACAGCAAGGAAGGGGTATAGGAAGCCCCTGGGGCGAGAGGGGGCACGCTCTCACGATGGTTTTCTTCGCACCCTAAAGATGCTAAAAAGCGCAACCAGCGTTCTCTAGTGGAGGGGGAAAGCGAGAACGCCGGTCGACGGGGCATCCGAGTCTGGGTGCCCTCTTACTACTACTCTACCCTGCTTTGAAGCAGAAGTTTTCAGTTTTCATCTCAACTTATGGTTGAATGTTGTGGGCGTGGCTACCATCCCAGGTATCCGGCCCGGATTTAGATCGCGCTCAAGATGTTGAGGTTCGTAGAACTCGCCCTGTCGGTGGCGTTTGTGGTCCTCTAAGCTGCGACCTAGGAAGTGGCCCACGACAACGCTAGAGACGCGTCTTAGGCTGAGGGTGGTTCAAGGGGAGCGATGTCTTGACGAGCGGGGTAGGTCGTAGCTTAGGTTCAGGGGTGGCTGTGACTAAGGACAGGGTGACTATCCAGGAAGCCGCTCGTCGACTCGGAGTGAAAGACGATGCCATCCGCAAGCGTATTCAGCGCGGCACCCTTGAACACGATAAAAACCCGGATGGACGAGTGTACGTGTATATGGACGCGTCTCAGGACGACTCGGCGGACATATCCAGGGACTCTACACAGTACTCTTCCAAGGACGGATCCCACCCTCCACCCCAAGTCACCTCCTACGCCACAGCGGAGCTGGTAGATGCCTTGCATGACCAGATAGCGCACCTGCGTGGCGTTATAGAGACCCGAGACAGGGAGCTTGCGGCAAGGACAGAGGAGATTCGCCGTCGGGACCACATCATCGCCGCTCTAACGGAACGCATCCCCGAGTTAGAGCCCGCCTCAAATGCACCAGAATCCCCTGTAGGCGCCTCCGAAGAGGGGGGCGAAGAGGATGATGAGGCTAGGCTAGGACCGAAGCGACGCTCGTGGCTACATAGATTCTTCTATGGGCCGTGACTTTGTATGTAGTGGCAGGCTCCGAGGATGAGGGTAGGCAGGAGGAGAAGAAGACACCACCAGATACGGAGCGGCGGAGCTGGTGGCAGAGACTGTTCGGGGCATAGAGAATGGCCCAGCCGGTACGGAGTGAGGACCCTTCGAAGGAGACGGCCTCGCCGCCGAAGCTGGTCTTTGGATGTGTATGCACACGGAGGCACATCCCCTTAAATCAGCGCGTACCCCTTGCTCCGGTCCTAAGGGTAGAGGACCGGGGCGAAGAAGCTTGTAAGGCAAATACCCGATCAGCGTAGCCTTTGCAGGGCGAGAAAGCCACTTCGGGTGAGTGTATGGTGGCAAACTAAAGGCCGGCGCCCGCGGCATGCTAACGAGAGAGGAACCGGCCTGTTGGATATTATTCGAGCGTGATATCAAGACTAGACGCTGCTTCTATCAATCCTTCATCATCGTCGCGGACAATTTCAGTAAGTTCCGCCGGAGTCATAGATGTAACGTGCTGCCTCTTGGGTCAATCGGCGTTCCCGTGAAGTTATCGTGCTGAGATCGAACCCTTTTAGACCGAAGCGCCATAACCACCCTGCAAGTTCTTCTGGAAGCACTTGGAAAGTTTGCGGAGCCGTGAAGTCCACAAAAAGTAGGTCATCGTCGAGGTTGGTAGAGCCCACGCGGCGTTCTAGACGCCATTCTGTGAGAAGAATCCCACCCGCAAGTTCTGGATCAACAGGATCTTCGTCAACGATTTCGTCGAGTGCAGAAGGCAGTCTCACAGTCTTGCGGTAACGTGCTATTGTTTCCCCGAAGGCCCCGGCTCGTTGGGTCGCGCAGTAGATAACACGAAAGCGATCCGGCTCGTGTACTCCACGATAGGCTCCTGGATCATCGAAGCGGTTGCCGAAGGTTCCATCTTGTTCAGCCCAAGACCAATCCGGTGGCGCGAACACATCAAAGCTCCTCGCCACACGGTATACCATGCCTCCGTCGGGCGGCCCTACATAGGGTAGCTCTCTAGCCACCACCCGCCACGAAGGCTCGCACTGGAGTAAGGGAGAGGCGGAGTAGCGGCCGTGGTGGCGGTGGTGGTTCGGGGGCTAGCGCGAAGGGGACCGTGTAGGTAGAGTACCTACCAGAATCAGGTTTTATAGGGATGAGTTATGGTTCGCGTCGCCGTCCGCAAAGGGGCGTACTAGTGAGATAGGGGGTAGGTAGAGAGTGAGCTGGTACATAGAGGCATTGAAGAAGTACGCCGTGTTCGGGGGACGGTCCAGGCGTAGGGAGTATTGGTACTTTGTCCTTTTCACCGCCATCATCAACGGGGTGCTTTCGATTATCGATGGTGTTATCGGCACCCTCAGCTCTTCGGCGAACATAGGTTTGTTGAGCGGAATCTACAGCTTGGCGGTTCTGGTCCCTAGCATTGCGGTATCCATAAGAAGACTTCACGACACCGATCGCAGCGGGTGGTGGGTTCTCATCGCTCTTATCCCCATAATCGGGGCAATAGTGCTTATAGTGTTCTTGATCCAGGATAGTACGCCGGGGAGCAATCGCTACGGCCCCAATCCGAAGATCGCTACAACATGATGCCCAGATGGTGCAACCACACAGCACAAAGCATAAATACACACAACATGAGGTTGCGTCTTCGGTAAGGGAGTAGAGGCTCGCTTATATCCCTTAGAGTGCCCTACACCCCCTGAGCAGTAACCACAGCACCACCAGGATGACTAAGAACCCCACTCAATCCCGATGGCCATCGAGCTTGCCCCACAGCTCTAAGCTAAAGTGCGTAAAACGGGGGGAGGTACAGGCTATCTAGGGGAATCTAGCCTATCTAAGCCAGATTGAGGGGTCAAAGGCACTAGCTATTCACTCTAACCAGTAGTCAAACACTATAGGCTGCCATAGGCTCTCTGGGGGTTAAAGTGGAGGTTGAGACTCTGATAGTGTAGCTTAGGAGGTGGGGGTCCTTACTTGATACCCTAATATGGCTTAGCTAAGCTGAATAATACCCTCACACCTACTTTGTTAGCTAGCTAAGTAACCTTACTTAGTGCTACTCAGTGCGGCGCTATGTGTCGGTTCAACAGCTTAGTGCACCAAGGTGTACCGCCGGCGGTAGGCTCAAGTCGAGGACGCCGACCTCGGCCAGGACGGGTTGCTTGACCGAGACAGATAGCAAGGCTCCGTTGCACCACGTGGTGCAACGGGAGAGTTTCGAGCCTACTACTAAACGCAAGCACTCATGGGGTGCTGCTTAGCTCAAGGGGTGGCGCTTAACACAAGGAGGGTCCGCTTTGTAGTTACCGCGTGGTGCATGGGGTCGTGTGTCGTGCATGGGGTGGCGTTGTACGTATCAAGCTATTACATTTCAACCCGGCGTTCACCACCGCATCAAGCTGTTACAACGTAACCCAACGCCCGGCGGATCTAAACCGCTCGTGCGCGAGCGGTAGACTCGTACCGCGGTACGTATGGCGCCACACGAGGTCCGTCGGACCCACCAAACGCTCCAACTCAAGGGGTTATCGCTAACACAAGAGGTTTCCCAAAGCACTGGTATAGAACCAGCGTGCTCTGAGAGGCCTCTAGAATCGTTTCTAAGCCTCTCCGTGCCTATGTTAAGGACCTCACCTTACAGCAATCTTGCGGGAATATGTCGCCAATACAGCACAACACTACGAGATACGGCATACCCCCGGTACTAACGCATAAGGATGCGGCCGATTGAATGGAGGTTTCCGAGAACATCAGCTCTAGGGACTGTATGAAAAGGGGATGTTAGGTGGTAGCCGGCTACTCTAGCACGCATGAGAAAACTTTACCCCACAGACCTCTCCGAGGAGGAATGGGGAAGTACATCGAGCCTCACATGCCCACTCCCAACAGGCATGGGCAACCGAGGATCCACAGTCTACGAGAGATCCTAAACGCAACCTTCTACCTCCTAAGAAGCGGCTGCCAGTGGCACCGCATGCTTGCGCACGACCTTCCTCGGTGGCCTACCGTCTACCACTACTTCACAAAGTGGCGCATCGACGGCACCTGGGAGAGGATCAATCGGGCCATTGGGGAACACTTGCGGGTTCGCTTGAAGAGAGATCCCCAGCCTAGAGCGCCGCCATAGCGTACAGTCAGTCGCTAAAGACCCCGGGAGTGGGCGCAGAGCAACGTGGTTACGAGGGCAGCAAGAGAAGGTCAAAGGCCGTAAGCAAACCCGCCCCCGGAAGGTGCTTGAGGCGTGGGCCGCCCAGTGGACCAAAGAAGGCAAAAAAGTCGATTGGCACAAGCTGCTCCGGCCACGCGGGTTCCAAGTGCTACCTCGTGGATGGGTGGTGGAACGCTCTTTGGCCTGGATCTGCCACACCTGCAGGATGGCAAAAGACTACGAGAGAGGCTCTGTGCGAGCGGCGAAGCGTTGGAGTAGGCTGTGATGAGCCGCCTTATGGTTGGGCGGTTGGCTCGCACTCGAGGCCTTTTTCAGACAGTCTCTAGAGCTTCAATTCTTGGAAACTCAGAAGCCAAATTGCCTATGTCCTTGGTATTGCGGTTATTCGTTCTCAGGTGCCTTTTTCGTCTTCGTCATACACAACCCACGACTTCGGTCGTTCAAGATATTCCGGTAATTTTGTGTACTCATCTCCAAACGCCTGCTCAAGCTGTTCTTGAGTAAGGTGGCTGGCTTGATGGAGGTCGGCTTCATAGAGGTTGGCATACATGAGGTTGGCTCCAGAGAGGTTGGCTCCAGAGAGGTTGGCTTCTTCGAAGTTGGCTCCTTGGAGCCTGGCTCCTCGGAGGTCGGCTCCAATGAGGATGGCTTGATGGAGGTCGGCTCCAGAGAGGTCGGCTCCAAAGAGGTAGGCTCCAGAGAGGTCAGCTTGTTTGAGGTCAGCTCTACTGAGGTTGATGATTGCCTCATCACGACGGATCAGGTCATTCTTATATAAGAATATTAAGACGCTTGCTTTGCGTTCTGAGTTCAAAGTCGGCAGTACGGTGTGCGTTTGCGCCTCCGCTAAGATTCGCACCTCACTGTCCGCGGCCGAGTCGCGCAGCTTTTTGTCGAGTAAGAGGTCTCCCATCTGTTCGAAGTACGATTGCAAAGCGCTGCTCTGAGCACGTTGGTTCTCGAGCTCTTGAGCATTGCTCAAGGTTCTCTGCATGTTACGTTGGCTAGCAAGCAAGTTCCTTTGATTGAGCCTAAGGGTTCGCCACCCGATAAGGAGCGTGCCGAAGGCAGCCACTCCACCCACTATCACGGCAAAGGCTTGTACGAGGTCTTTCCTCTGAGTAGGGTCATCGCCGGGAGCAATATAATTATTTAGCAGCTGCCACAAAACGTAGAGGATGATGGCGAGCACAACCACGACAGCTACGCCAAAGATTACCTCCCAAAATATGAGGCGGCGCTTTTCCGATTCTAGTGGTTCCATGCCACCATTATTACGCGCTCTATTTTTCTATGCTTCATCGAGCAACCGTTGCTGGTTTGCACCGGTCCGAAGTAGTGCGACCCGGTCGCACTACTTCGGACCAGGGAGAGGAGAATACATAAGGTCGGTAACGACTGAAGATGCTAGAGTGAGGTCAGTATACTCACTTATGACGATATTGAGCGTCGGTCGTTTAAACGTCCTATTGCCGTCCTTAAAGAGAGCATAAGCCTCGAGCATGTAGCCGGTGAGTACACCGATTTACGGCCAGCTGGAGAGGACCGGTTAGTCCGCCACTGTCCCATTCCAGATCATGACGACCGGTCCCCATCGTTCCATCTCTACACAAGCTCGCAGCGCTTCAAGTGCTTCGGTTGCGGCCAGAGTGGGGACGTGCTTGACCTCGAAAGCTAGCTGGTAGGCACGCTGAGACATGAACCGCGGTCGTAGCGCTCGCTACTCGTTACGGCATTGAGCTACCCACCAGGTCGCGATCCACTAACCCTACTAACTCTGCTAACCCGACCGACTCGATAACCGCCGCCGAGCTGATGAATCTAGAGTTTCAACTCACACGGTGGGTAGTGCCAGACGTGCTGCCGGGAGGCATTACACTATTGGCCGGTAAGCCTAAAAAAGGCAAGAGCTGGATGGCCTTAGGCATGTGTGAGGCCGTGGCGACTGGTGGTGTAGCCTTTGGCATGAAACGGGTCGAGCAAGGCGACACTCTTTACCTCGCACTAGAGGACAACCCCAAGCGTTTACAAAAACGTCTTCGGAAAGTACTCAACGGTTCACCGGCACCGGACCGGATGCATCTAGTTGTGAATGGCCGAGATTGCATAAAGGGGGTGCAAAGAAACTAGAGGAGTTGATTATCCAGCGCCCCGAAACACGCCTCGTAGTGGTTGACACATTGGCCAAAATACGTAAACCGGTACGTAGCCAGAATGTGTACGAAGATTACGCTGCGCTCGAGGCGTTAAGGCCGGTTGTCGACAAATATGGTATCGCCATCGTGGTTGTCCACCATCTCGGAAAAGAAGCAGCGGCTGACCCACTGGACGAGAATTCGTCTTCGACTGACCTTACTGCTGGGGTGGATGGGTTCTTAATCTTACGCCGCACACCCGGGAGTAGGGGTCCGACGCTTTACGTAGATGGTAGAGACATAGAGGAGCCGACAGAGTACGCCTTACATTGGAACCTGAATACAGCCACCTGGACCATCGAGGGTGACGCCGAAGAGGTGCACATATCGAACGAACGTGCAGATATCCTGCTTGTGCTTGACTTCGAGCAAATAAACGCTGGGACCCTATACAGGACCTTGAGGCAGATGGAGAAAGAAGGCCTGTGTGAGAGTGAGTGGGATAGCTCAGAGCGTGGAGGACCGGCTCGTCGGATGTACCACATCACCGAGGCTGGTGAAGCACATCTGGAGGCCTGGCTCGAAGCCTATAAGGGATACCAGCGGGTGATGGATGCTCTCTCCCGAGCCTACAGGAGTAGTAGGAAGGCACCCCGCTGCTCAAAGCCCGGCGACGAGGAACTCTCCTCTTCCTCCTAAGGCAGATCCCACTGCTCGGGAGGCTGGCCATGGTC
>DASQSI010000332.1:0-10383 GCA_035642415.1 Rubrobacteraceae bacterium | reverse complement strand
GTGGTAGACCACGAGAAGGTTGATAACGAACAAGCCGATGTTGACTAGGACGAAGACGGCTGCGTGGATGTAGAAGCCCTTTAAGGCCTCCACCCGTTGGCGTGTCCGCTCGTAGTCTTGCTGTTGGTGCCCCAGCTGCTGTGGATTTTCGGTCGTCCTCGCTTGTTGGGAGGCAGGACATAGAGCTTAAGACACTCCCATTCGGTATCGGTGAGATCGGTAGAGTAGCTTCTTTTCATGCCCAGAAGCGTAGGTCATCGTCCTACCTAATCCGATTTTCCAAACAGTTTCTAGAGCGAGTATTCTCGGAAACTCAGAAGCTTATAGGCACAAAGCCACATTCTCATAAGAGTAGAGAGGGCACCTCGCCACAATGTCTGCAACCCACGGGCCGGCCGAGGCATTGACGGGAAGACCCGGTTGTTCGTAAAAGGTTTGCCCCCACCAAGCGCGTCCCGCCGCCGGCTGGCGGCTAGCCCGGTACCTGTCGAAGCGAAGCCGCGGTATCCGCCGTCGGGGGGACCGCGAGGTCCGCGACGACGCCGAAGTGCTCGCTCGCCCACACGCCGTCCACGGGCTCGTCGAAGACGCACTCGCAGGAGACGACCTCGAGGGTCGGCCCGTGCTCCACGCAGCGCACGAAGACGTAGTCGATCCTGCGTCTCAGCTCCAGCGCCCAGTCCCCGTTCTCGGCGCTCACCAGCGGGTTGGCTGGGGTGAACGTGTGGCCCGGCTTCCCGGGGTGCGTGCTCCCCCAAGCATCCCGATAGCAGACGCTCGTGCCGTCCAGGGACTGCAGCCCGCGCCAGAAGCGCACGCCGGCCGAGTCGGGGGTGGCGTCTAGGTCGCCGGCCAAGACCACGTGCATGCTGCGCCGGCGGAGGAGTCTCTCGGTGGCCCGCGCCGCCGCCACCGTCTGCAGCTCGCGCTCGTGCTCGAAGGTCAGCTGCCAGCTGGGCAGGTGGTTTACGAAGAGCAGCGGGCCAATCGGCTCCGGCGCGAGGACCTCCGCCAGGAGGGTCGTGTGGGCGAAGTCGCCGGTGCGGGGCGTCACGTCCAGGTTCACCTCCCTCACCTCCCCAAAGGGCCAGCGGCTCGCGATCGAGACGCCCTGCCCGTCCTCGGTGCTGTCCCTCCTGTGGGCCTCCCGCTCTCTCTGGTGTGCGACGTGGTAGCCTGGACCGAGGATGTCGGTCACTTGGTCGTAGCCGTCGTTGACGACCGCCTCCTGGAAGGCCACGAGGTCGGGCCCGAGTTCGCGGAATCCCTCGACGAGCACGCGCCGCCGCTCTTCCCACGCCCCGCGCCGCCCCCATATGTTCAACGTGGCGACGCGCACGCCGCCCGGGATCGGCGAGCCCCCAGTCAGCATAACGGCTTTGAACACGCGGGCCATCGTAGCACGTGAGGCAACTCCTTCTTACCCTCTTCCCGGCCTTCGGCCACACTCGTTCGAGGCACCCGCTGCACTCTCTGGATTAACCGTCATGCCACAGACCGGATCTGTGACAGCATTACCTGAAGCCTCTGCTACCTCGGTATGCTGCGCCCCCTGCTCGGTATAGCGCTCAGGGTCACCGACAAACCGCATCCGGCAGCTATCTGAGCAGAAGTAGTAAGTATGTCCTGCATGCTGCGTCGTGGCCGGAGCGGTGGCTGTCTGCACCTGCATGCCGCAGACCGGGTCTGACGCGTAACCGGCTCCACCCCCAAAGCGCTTTTGGTTGTGGCTTAACCAGTACAGGACGAAGAAAACTACTATAAAGAGAACGTTGAGGATGGTGGTGTAATTCCACTGGAAAGACGCCTCAACCACTTCAACAGGCCGGCTCTCGGGCACTAGACCCAAAACCTCGAATAGGTACTCGGTTCCGAGGCCAGCAGCCGACATCACTGCCCAGAACAGGGCCACCATGCGCGCAGTAAGCTTGCCGCCATAGAACTTGCGGTAGATGAGGATCAAAGGCAGCGTAATTAGATCGGCGAAGATGAAGCTCACTACACCGCCAAAGCTTATGCCGCCTTGCCACAGGGCTGCTGCCAGGGGCACGTTGCCGATCGAGCATACGAAGCTGATGAGGGCGATAAACGGGCCTACGAGCGCGTTCTCAAGCGAGGTCCAAAAGCCATGGCCGCTGACGAACACGGTCTGCCATACCTCACTAGGTACCATCCCCGCCAAAAACCCAGCGACTATATAGCCTATGGCCATCTCTTTGCGCAGCATCTTGACGTCAGCTATGGTGTAGCTAGCCGCGTCGGCCCACCCCGCCTTGGACGAGAGCTTTTCGCCCCAGTGCCGCTCCTGCAGCGGTGAGGTACCCTCCTCGGTACTGGTATGGGCAGCATGATCGGGCATCGTCCCGCTTACTTCCTGCAGCTGCTTTCGCGCCGCCTCGATGACTGCGGGCACGAACACAAAGCGCGAGAACACAGCGAAAAGCAGGATCATTATCAGGCCCCCGATGAACTCGCTGAGGGCGAACTGCCAGCCCATCAGGATCCATAGCACAAGGCCGATCTCGATCACCAGGTTTGTAGAGGCGAACATGAAGACCATCGCCGCAGTGAAGTTGGCACCCCTCTGAAAGAGGGATTTAGCCATGGCGGTTGCTGCATAGGAGCACGAAGAGGAAACCATCCCAAAGAAGGTCGCACGCGCCAAACTACCTAGGTCCCGTCCCCCCATGACACGCCGCATCTCCTTGCGAGAGACGAACGCCTGCACAGCACCGGAGAGCGCAAAGCCCAAAACCAGCGCCCATAATGTCTCCCAGAACATGAAGAACGCCTCTCGCAAGCTCTCGCCGATCAAAACCAGTACGTACATCATTCTCCGCCTCCTTTATGCCGCCCCCAGGGCTTGCGCAGCTCTCAAGCGACGCAGCCCAGCCACCCCAACGCGCCGTTCCTGCAGGAAGGCATCTCTCGGGCGGCTACTCCGTGTTTCAGATGGGGCTACGGGTTCACATAAATCGCGCACTAGACCCTTAAGAACCGCTCCACCGCGGAGGTCAGCTCGTCTACCTTCTCATCGGCGTCTTTGCCTTCCTCGATGGAGTCCCGCACGCAATGCTCAATGTGGTCTCTGAGAAGCAGAAGAGCAACCTGCTCTGAGGCCCCGATAATGCTTGAAAGTTGGGTAAGGATGTCCACGCAGTAGGCTTCCTCGTTCACCATCCGCTGGATGCCCCTGACCTGTCCTTCTATCCTCCTAAGCCGCCGCTGCAGCTTCTCCTTATGAGAAGCCTTGATATAACCGTACGAACCTTCGCCTCCTGCGTGAACCATACTTTCAACTCCCCAGTCCGTGTCCTCCGACTGTCCTGACTAATGATTTATGGTGCGACTATACCATACCCCCCTATAGTATAACAGATTATAGGTAGGCGCCTAGCTTTGTACAGCTTACAATTACCTCGCGAAATATTTGTCAGGTAGATCCGCCTCCCGGATTTGATACCAAGTGGTACTCGGACCGCATAAGCTTGCATCTGGGTGCACACAACAAAAGGTGTTGGTGGAGGCAGGTTTCCTAGAAGGTACCTTCTAGGCTATGCACTCTAAGTTCTTTTCGCCCCCGTTCGCTTCGCTCTTCGTTACTAGTGCGCCTCTAGTAGATCCTTTAGCGACTGCAGGTGGTTTCTAAGTTGGCGCTTGGCTGATCGCGCGATGAGCGGATCCAGCCGCTTGACGAGACCACCCGGCTGGGCCGCCACGGCTCGCATCAAGCGTGTCCCCCCTCACAGGCCCCCTCAGTAAGCCCTTAGTAACTCTACCCCAGCCCTATGAACTAGGTATTCTTAGGCTTGAATGATGGTGCACACCACCCGCCAGGCGACGAGTAAAATCCCCTAGCCGAAAAAACGTGCCCAGCGGCTAGTGCCCAGAGAGGCTACAGCCGCATGGAGCCTGGACTAGTCATAAATTCTGCAGCGGCATAGTATATGAGGAGCCAACACCGGCAGAAAGTACGCCGTGGTCCGTACAACTTCGCGGAGGTACATGAACAATGATGTTATGTACGGTATCCTCTGCAATATCTATATTTAGGATACCCAACGGCAACCCGCCGCCCAGTATCAGCCGCCGACCAGCCGTCCTTGTCGCGGTGCTGGCCGCCGCGCTCGGCGCGCTACCCTCGCTGTACGCGTATACGGTGCGATCCATGATCCACCGCAACTTACGACGGCTGGGAGCCGGTGACGTAGGGCCCCTCCTCAGCATCTACGCTGACGATGTCAGGTTCGTCTTCCCCGGACACTCTTCGTGGGCGGCCGATCTTTGGGGCAAGGACGAGGTCGAGCGGTGGGTGCGGCGGTTCGTCCGGGTCGGCCTGCAGCTCGAGCCGCGCGAGATCCTAGTCGCGGGACCGCCGTGGGACACGACCGTCTGCCTGCGCTTCATAGACGAAGCCACCGCCCCTGACGGGACGGTAGTCTACTCCAACCGCGGCACGATCTTCGCCAAAATCGCCTGGGGCAAAGTCACCTACTACGAGGTAAACGAGGACACTCAGAAGGTCGCTGACTTCGACGAGTGGCTAGCGTCGCACGAACCGACCACCGGCGCATGACACGAAGAAGATCTAACTCACCTACACACCGAAGATGGGTCTCTGTCACCGACCCTTGCTACATTGTCGCAACTCCGCTTGATACATCTCGCGGGTTGCTAAATAGCGTGTAAGTAACCCCTAGCCTCAAAGTCCTGCGAATGATGAGAATCTAATGGCCTAGAGAGCCTGTCTAAAAAGTCGCTCGGTGGGTTTGGCGAGGCAACATTGGAAGAACAGACCCTCTGTGTCCCGTTTCAGCAGTTTGTAAGGTCTTTGGCTAGGGAGTTCGAGGGTTTTCAGACAGTCTCTAGAGAAACTGTCTGATAAATTGAAACAGCTCTATTGTGGGGTCCTACGAGCGGGTAGAACGGGCCAAGAAGCCCCGTTAGGGCATCTCTCTAGTGTAGTCAAAACCACACGCGAGGAGACCTCCAGCTATTTATCATACAGTTTCTCTAGAGAGGGTCTTCTCGCAAACTCAGGGAGTCCCTTCGACGATTTGAGGCATAGCAGGATACTGCTGGCGCTCGGGATGATCTTCCTCAAAGTAACGCAAGTGACAGTTTTTGTGAAGCCCCATATCTTTACCTAAAGTCCTTCATAGGCTCGTGGTTCAAACTTCTGAAGAGTGTAAGAGTGGCTATAGGTATAAAGCCTACGAAGAGGCGATCTGATGGAGTTCGAATACAGTCAATACGGCGAGGAGGAGAAGTACCAGAGGCAGCTTCGCACCGACTACAAGAGAAGGCTTGAGCAGCTCCTTGTGGGGCTATATGAGAGGTTTTTGGAGCTGCCGGTAGCTATCGTACTTGCCTCTTTATGGGTTAGGGGAGCCGCGCTCATAGGCCTAGGCGTACTGGTGCTTTACTTGCTTGGGGTATGGTTGCGGACAGTCCCAGGGATGTGAGTTTCTGAGAAGACGATCCTTCTCTAGGTAGCAATAGAGTGAATCAGGCACGATTCAGGTCAGGAATCCAAGGCGCAGGCGGGTCAAGAAAATGTGGAAGCGCAGGAAGAGGCCAAAATTCGTTAGAGCGCTCGCGTTCATCGGCTCCTCTACATGTGAGCTCGGCCTTACCCATGGCACCTATCAACACTTCTTCCCCCTCTTTCAGGCGCACGGTGAAGAGGTCCCCAGGGTAAATCTCAAGACGCTGAGGCTCCATAGGCTATCCTTTCTGAGTCACTCCTGGTCAATACTGCTCTCCGTGCCTAGTATCTCATGTTTTAGTACATTCCCTACAAAATTCGCTGCAGCAGGACCTACCTTGAGTGCAATCCTCACCCAGACAACGTGCACCTCACCCCCGCGTGGCCGACACCCTCAAAAAAGGCAAGATGCAAGAGCCGAGGAGCTAGCAGAATAGAGGCGACTCGCCGGTGACCCGCCGTACACTTAGGGTGGCGCTAATCGTTCCATAGCATAGCGTCGCCTCCAGTGCGGCCGGCTGCAAGAGTGCGACCGGTCGCAGTTTTTAGATAGTGTACGCACCCTCCTCGTTTACTTGGTAGCTATTCACTCGCGCAGATCTCGCTCGTGTAGAGTTTGTACAGGAGGTTCTAGCAAGACGAAAGGAGAGATGGTGGCTACTTACAATGAGGTTATGGCGACCATAGCCGCCTCTAGCAAAGACGACTGGGTAAAGGACGACAGCGGAAAACATTTTACGTACAAACGTGATCTCAACATCCGCCTTGAAGACTCTACGGATAAGGTTCAAAGGGAGAGGAGGAAAAGCCTCAAAGAACCATGGGCTGAGAACGTTGGTGTGGGTCACCCAGCAGAGGATGCTGGCTTCACCATCTACTACGGCAACTCGTTTGTTAGACACGTCGGCATGGTGGCCGTCGATGAGTATCGAGGCTATATCCCCTATCCAAAGAGGGATTTGAACCTTACGACAAGGGAGGAGACCCGCACAATAACAGACTGGGAGTACAAGTTTGCGCGGATCGTGCAACCGCCTCAGGACGATTTAGACTACTACCTGAACCAAGCAGGAATTAAGGTGAAGTAGGGAGCAGAACTCCCAGCTGCTTCTAAACTCCGAACACTCTCCTTCACCAGGGGAGGCTGCCGTAGAGAGTTAAGATCGGGGGTGGTGTGCACCTAGCTACTGCGTATACTTGGCTCGAACGCTAGCCTGGTGTAGCGGTTCATCTTCCCCCATAGGCTGGTCCTACACTGCTTACCTCTTCCCCCCGGGACCGGCCTTGCTCTGGTCCTTGTACTAGAACCCTTCCGCAGAGTTCGTCGGAAGGTTAAAGTTACGGCAAATAGCAAACTTAGTTTGTAGTCCAAGTAAGAGCTTCCAGGCCAGGTTCAGATAACATCCTCCTACCAGCACGACCGGAGCTAACGCCTTGTAGAGCCAAGGTAAGCTTGCCAGGATGAAGCCGATAATTAGAGAGACATACAAGAACCTGATGAGTAACATCCCCCTAGTGGGGAAAGGGTGGAGGCCTTCACCCCCACCCCTGCGCGTGCATCTGTAGTGTTCTTGCTTCAAGCTTTCACATCTGGCCAAAACATGTACCAGCGCTAGTTCCCTTTCCTCATCTTCGTTTAGCTTCATAGCTCTCGCAAACAACCCCGCATAGTGGAGGGGGATGCTTCGCTCTCACCGTACATTATGCGGCTTATGTGCTGACCCGAGATCTCTTCATGGATACTCTGGCGGGGATGTTGCACAGGATGAAGAGGCGTTAGCAGAATTGGAGTGTACAGCTAAATCGACTCAGTAGACATCCTGTTGCATATACTACTGCTCAGAACAACTAGGTTCCGCCTCGGTTGCCGACCAAACTTCGACCCCGCCGCGTAGCACCAGCCGCACTTTGCGTAGAGCCTTAATGTCTTGCAGGGGATCGCCAGCCACCGCCACCAAATCCGCCTTCTTTCCCGGCTCCAGCGTTCCCAGCTCGCCGCCGATGCTCAGCAATTCGGCAGCGGCCGCCGTGCCGAAGCGGAGGGCCTGCATCGGCGTAGCCCCCGCCTCTACCATCAACCTGAGCTCCTCGGGCAGGGTACCATGGGGGTGCCCCGGCGCACCACAGTCGGTGCCTGCGGCTATCGGGACGCCAGCCTCCAGTGCCAGCTGAAATGCCTCGCGGCTGGCGTTTAGCACCTTGGGGGTCTTGCGTAGGATGTAATCTGGGGCGCCGAGCTCTGGCCCCTTCGCGTTCATCGCAGCGTAGACGGAGATGGTGGGGACCAGATAGACGCCCCCTTCCCGCATCCGCTCGGCGGTCTCAGTGTCCAGGAAGCTGCCGTGCTCGATCGAGTCTACGCCGGCCTCCAGAGCGTTAGAGATCGCTGCCACCGAGTAGGCGTGCGCTGCTACCTTGCCGCCTGCCTTGTGGGCCTCCTCGGCCCCAGCCCGCATCTCCTCGGCGGTCAGTTGCGGCGTGCCCGGCTCTTCGGCACGACCGTATACTCCCCCAGAGGCCATGAACTTGATACAGCTTGCCCCGCCCTTTAGCTCCTCGCGGGCAGCGTGACGCACCGCGTCAGAGCCATCAGCCTCGCGTCCCAAGAACCAAGCGTGCCCCCCAGTCATGGCGATCACCCTGCCGGCGGGGACGATCCGCGGACCGGGGATTAAGCCTAACTCTACGGCTCGTGCCAAGTCGACCGAGAGGGCGTCGGTCGCGCCGGTGTCGCGAACGGTGGTGACGCCTGCCCTGAGGTGCAACACAGCGTTCCGGGCGCAGCGGAGGGCCGTCAAGGCGCGCGACTCGCTCGCGACCACTTCGTGGGGTGCGGCGGAGGCATCCCAGACAAGGTGCACGTGGGCATCGATCAGCCCAGGCAGGAGCGTCACATCACCGAGGTTTACGACGTCCGTGTCAGCGGGCAGGTCCGCAGCGCCACAGACGGAAGAGATAGTCTCGTCCTCAATGGCGACAGCACAGTCCTCGACGGGCTGTTCTGATATCCCATCGATTACCCGGGCAGCTCTGTAGGCTTTTGCCATCTTTTCCCTCCTCCTACGAATCCGCAGGCCTTCTCAAATAGTCTATATCGGCGGTCACGGGCATCCGCAAACCCTGTTCCTAAACCAGTCCCCGTATCCCTTGAGCTCGGAGCCGTATGCTTGGCGAAGACTAGATGGAATGTCGCTGGGCTTCTTGCCGGACTTACAATAATCTTCCCACTCGCTCTAAGAAGCACAACACGAGCGCTACGAGGTCACCTCGAGCTCCCTAACAGCGGGTATGCCCCCGATCCGCTAGCCAAAAGGACCTGGGTAGCGACTAAGTGAGATTTGAGGAGCAGGGGCATCTAACAGCCGGCTCTGCTTTATGCCCTAAGTTTGAGTTTCCGAGAAGTAGTCTTCTGTGTATGTTTGCACGAACCTTTTTGTTTAAATAGCTGTGTAAATAAAATAACTAGAGGAAAATTGAGGCTAACCAGTGCAAAATTTGTGTGCAGTTCACCAACTGCCTAGAGGAGAGGTTTTCTCGGAAACTCGTCTGTCGGGGTATGGGATAGCCGACAAACCCTTCTCTCTAGAGATGCGCCAGACTTTATTTGAAGCCATAATGGTAGCTTAATAGGAACGCAAGGAAGGAGCAAGCCTTATGCCTAGGTACGTGGTTTTGGTGAACTGGACCGACCAAGGCATCAAGAACGTAAGAGATACCATCGAACGGACCGACACAGGCGCCGATATAGCCCACAGACACGGGGCGAAGTTAGAGCAAGTCTACTGGACCGTTGGGCCCTACGACATGGTAGCTGTCTTCGAGGCGCCAGACGACCAAGCCATCACTGCCCAGCTCCTTGAGATTGGTTCTACGGGGAATATTAGGAGCACTACGCTTCGCGCCTACGACCGCCAAGAGATGTCGGAGATCCTTGGGAGGCTGGGCTAAGAGGCGACTCTATCTGCGGACAGGGTCAGGAGGCTAGGGGCTGTTACAATCCTCCCTCTTCTCATGCCTCTAGGGTAGGTGCAAGCTCTTTGGCTGGTTGGTTCGAAGGGCCTGTTTGGTAAAGGTAAGGGTTAAACCTTTACGGAATCATGGCGTACGCGAAGGAGTCTATGTGAAAGCGACCCGAGGATAGAACAAACATGGGGTAAGTATATACAAATGAGGGTTTCTGTTACCCACATGAATACTGCGACCGGGTCGCAGTATTCATGATTTATGTCTCTCCCGGAACGGTTCTGGCTCCTCGGGGTGGTTCGTAACCACCAGTAGGATCCACGTCTCGGCCACCACAACCAACAACGAGAGAATCACACCAGCCACCAGCCAATACAGCCCACCAACACCCCAATTCAGCACGCCGACACCCGCGGCCACAAACGGTAGCGTGGCCGCTTAGCCTAGCACCATGCACCACACAAGGTGCCCACCGAGGCTATCTTCCATGTCTTCCAGCGGCCTCCTGTACAAAGGATGGAGCAGATGGATGGCCACGATAGCTCCGCAATCAGCGACCCCTACTACCAGCACCTCTGCTCCAGCTATCATCATCCCTTGCGCCTGCACCAACAGTAAGGAGCTCACTATGAGTATGGCCATCAACAAGACCATAGCCTCCAAGCCACGGCTTCCCTAAAACCGTAAGCGGGTCTGGTCAAGGTCGTACTCAAGTTTATCGAAAGGCCGACGAACACCGTCGGGAAGCCGAATCTTAGGAGGGTCCAAGATGATTGCTGTTAGGCTTCCCGGCGGTGCTCGTCTTGCATCGTTCTCCTCTCGTTGCGCTCGCCGTTTTCTGCCATATGCTAGGTGCCTCTCTCCCTTTTTACCTTGCTCCTAGGTTACCTACAAAACGTAGCCGTGGCAGTGCCTTTAAAGGAGAACTTACG
>DASQSI010000331.1:0-10786 GCA_035642415.1 Rubrobacteraceae bacterium | reverse complement strand
TCTTCACCATGACCGGCTGCTTGGTCGAAGGTTTCATGTACGGTAGCTCCCGTTTATCTTGACGTACTCGTAGGTGAGGTCGCAGCCCCAAGCGGTCGCCGAGGCTGTGCCCTCCTTGAGACGCACAGTAAGGCCAACCTCCTCCCCGTCTAAAGTAGCGTTTGCCTCAGCCTCCTCGTGTAGCACGGGCTCCCCGTGGGCGAAGACCTTGACCGGGCCGAAGTAGAGCTCCACGCCTTCAGGATCGAACGGCACGCCCGCGTAGCCCATAGCGTTGAGCACCCGGCCCCAATTGGCGTCTTCTCCAAATACGGCGGTCTTGACGAGGTTGCTTCCTACTATTGTCTTGGCGAGTGCCGCTGCCGACTCCTCGCTCCTCGCGCCCTCGACGACGACCTCGATGAGCTTCGTCGCCCCCTCGCCGTCGCGTGCGATATCCCTAGCCAACTGGCGCATCACAGCCTCAACAATCTCCTTGAAGGTCGGATAATCGGGTGACCCTGCCGTAATGACCTCGTTCCCCGCAGCCCCGTTCGCCATGAGAAGGACCATGTCGTTGGGGGAGGTGTCGCCGTCGACGGTGATGCGGTTGAAGGTTCTGTTCGCCGCCTCGCTCAAAGTTCTCTGCAAGCACTTCTTCTCGACGGCGGCGTCGGTAGTGATAAAGGCAAGCATGGTCGCCATGTTCGGGTGAATCATGCCGCTCCCCTTAGCAACCCCGCCGATGGTTATTGTATGGCCTCTGATGTGTGCCTGGGCAGCAGCTTCCTTGGTTCGCGTATCGGTGGTCAGGATAGCCTCGGCGAAAGCATAGCCGCCGTCCTCGCTCAGGCTCGTCGCGGCATCCTTTATGCCGGCCTGTATGTGATTCATGGGCAGGTACTCACCCATCACGCCGGTCGAAGCGACGGCCACCTCTTCCTTTTTGAGCTCAAGCTCCTTAGCCGCGAGCGCCTGCATCTCGTAGGCATCTTCCAACCCCCGTTTACCCGTAGCCGCGTTGGCGATGCCGCTGTTCACGACCACCGCCCGCACATCCCCGACCTCGACGGCTTTCCTGGTTACGAATAACGGGGCCGCCTGCACCACGTTCGTTGTGAAGACCGCCGCCGCCGTGCACCCGGCCTCCTCGGAAAAAAGGAGGCCGAGATCCCGCCTACCCTCGTACCGCACGCTGCACGCCACCCCAGCCGCTAGAAACCCCGCCGCCGTCACTCCGTCCGCTACGGGCTTTATTCCGATTTCTGGATTTTTATTCATCATCGCAACCAATTGTCGCACCCGAGTGCGAAGGGGTCAACTATTTTATACAAAAACTTGAATAAATATCCAGAGGATGGTGTAATGCGGCTCATGGGTTTGAGGGTTGCGGTTTTCGGTGGTAGCGGCTACACGGGGGGGGAACTCTTACGGCTGTTGTCTGCGCATCCGGAGGTAGGGGTCGTGGAGGCCTCATCGCGGCAGCACGCGGGGAAGGTTGTGGGGGACGTTTACCCGCAGCTAGCGATGCGGGAGAGGTTCGCGGAGGCGGGGGAGCTAGAGCCTTCCACTCTAGACGTGGCGTTCGTAGCGTACCCGCATATGGAGAGCGCTGGGACGGTGGCCGGGTTGCTTGAGGGCGGTACGAGGCTGGTCGTTGACCTCTCAGCGGACTTCAGGTTGAAAAACGTGGCGTTGTACAACGAGTGGTACGGGGAGCATCCTGTGCCGGATCTCCTCGAGGAAGCGCACTACGGGCTGCCGGAGGTCTTTGGGGCGCCTAGCGGTAGGCTCATAGCCAACCCTGGCTGCTACCCGACAGCGGCTGTGCTGGCGCTCGCGCCGGTAATTAGGAGGTTGAAGGTCTCCTCGGTGGTCATCAACGCTCTAAGCGGGGTAAGCGGGGCAGGGGCTGCTCCCACCCCCAGGACGCACTTCGTCTCGGTCAACGAGAACGTATCGCCTTACGGCGTAAAAGACGGAACGCTGCACCACCGGCACACGCCGGAGATAGAGTCCGTCTTGCGGCGTTTAGGGGAGGTGCCCGAGGTCACCTTCATGCCGCACCTCTTGCCCATCACCCGCGGTGAGCTGGAGACGATCGTCGTGGATCTGGAGGAAGAGAACCTCCCGGAGGCCGTCGACGTTCTTGGGTGGTACGAGGAGTACTACAAGGGGTGGGTGTTCGTGGAGGCCAGGGCAGAGCCACCCCAAATCTCGCACGTCGCCAACACCAACCGTGCGAGGCTTTCGGCGGCGGTGGACGCCAGGGCCAAAAAGCTCTTGCTCTTCGCGGCCCTGGACAATCTGCTCAAAGGTGCCGCCGGGGCGGCGGTGCAAAACATGAACCTGGCCCTGGGCTACCCGGAAGATGCCGGGCTCGAGCAGTTGAAGTAGGAGGAAAATGGGGGCGACACTTTCACACGTAGACAAAGCGACGCGGCAGGATCTCATACTGAGGGTTATCTCCGAGCGGGTTTTGGGGACCCAGCAGGATTTGGTTGCAGCGCTCGCGGAGAACGGGGTCGAGGTAGCCCAGGCGACCGTCAGCCGGGATCTCGCCGAGCTTGGCGTTCTGAAGGTCGGGCACCGCTACCTCGCGCTGCCGCGCGAGCCCGGCGCAGCCGGCATAGAAGTTTTGCCGAGCTTCGTCCTCGGCGTCACCACAGCGCAGAACACCATTGTTATCCGCACCCGCGACGGTACTGCTGGCGCCGTCGCCAACGTCCTCGACCGGATAAAAGGTTTGAAGATCATCGGCACCGTCGCCGGTCAGGACACGGTCTTCGCCATCTCATCGGACAACGCTGCTGCTGAGGAGGCGGCGGGCCTTATTGCCGACGTCTGCCGGGCCAAGACTAAGCCCGCCGGAAACCTGGAGTAGTGTGCAACCGCGCGCAGAAGTGAGGAGGAAAGGTCGCCATGGTAGGTTCCGAACGATGCACTGCTGCCGAAGAGTCTTTCGCGTTCGCACAAGGAGAAGGCGAGTCTTTCTGATTCCTGAACACCGTGGTCACGGTCAAGGTTCCCGGCGAGGAGACGCGAGGCGCCTATGGGCCGATCGAGCAATTGGCGCCGCCACTGCACGTCCACCGTCAGGAGGATGAGCGATTCTAAATCTTGGACGAGGTTGCCTTCTTCTCGGGAGACCGGGAGTTCCACGCAGGCCTGGGTCTTTTATTCACTCGCCGCGGGATATCCTCACAGCTTTAGGGCCGAGGGAGCTCAACCGGCCAGGCTCCTGGAGGTCAGCGTGCCCGCAGGTTTTGAGAAGTTCTTCGAGGAGATGGGCGAGCTTGCGCCCGAGTTCGTGCTCACAACCCCCTCGCCGCCCGACGTGGAGAAGCTGCTGGTGCTCGGTTAGAAGTACAAGTTCGAGATCCTGGACCCCCCGGCGGGGCAGCGAGCCCTTCTACGGCGGATCGTCGGATCATAACAGACGTGGAGGAAAATAATGTTGCAAGGAGTGAAGGTCGTGCTTGCCTACTCGGGAGGACTCGACACCTCGGTGTGCCTAAAGTGGTTCGAGCAGCAGGGTGCACAGCCCTTCGCCCTGTATCTGGACCTGGGCCAGGGCGAGCCTGCCGAAGACGTGAGGGCCAAGGCCTTGAAGATAGGCGCCGCCGATGCCTACGTAAGGGATGCTAGGATCGAGTTTGCCTATAAGTATGTGGCGCCTGCGATCAAAGCCAACGCTCTCTATGGCGGCAAGTACCCGCTCTTTACGGCGCTCGGACGCCCTTTGATCGCCAAGAAGCTCGTCGAGGTGGCGCGTGAGGTAGGGGCTACCCACATCGCGCACGGGTCAACTGGCAAAGGCAACGATCAGGTCCGCTTCGACGTCGCCACCGCTTCGATCGCCCCAGACCTGACTGTCGTGGCGCCGGTGCGTGACTGGAACATGAGTCGCCCGGAGGAGATGGCTTACGCCGAAGAGCACGGCATCCCCGTGCAGACGACCAGGGAGTCTCCCTACAGCGTGGATGCCAACCTCTTTGGACGCTCCATCGAAGCCGGTCCTCTAGAAGACCCCGACCACGAGCCCACCGAAGATGTTTATAAGCTCACCGCCACCCCCGAAGAGGCCCCGGACGAGCCAGGATACGTAACCTTAGGTTTCGAGGAGGGGCTGCCGGTGAACCTGGACGGCGAGGAGCTGCCGCTCGTGGAACTCATCGCGGAGCTCAACCGTATAGTCGGGGCGCATGGGGTCGGCCGGGTAGACATGATCGAAGACAGGCTCGTGGGGATAAAGAGTCGCGAGATCTACGAGTGCCCCGCCGCCCTCACTATAATACAGGCTCACAGGGAGCTCGAGACGATGACCCTTACCAAGGATGTATTGCGCTTCAAGGCGGCCGTCGAGCAGCGCTACGCCGAGCTCACCTACGACGGCCTCTGGTTCACGCCCTTAAAGGCCGCCCTCGACGCCTTTATCGCCGAGACCCAGAAGACAGTCACCGGGACCGTGCGTGTCAAGCTGTATAAGGGGGCCAGCACGGTAGCGGGGCGTACGGCACCGAGAGCCCTCTACAGTAAGGAGCTCGCTACTTACGACCCCAACAGCGCCTTTGACGAGTCGGCCGCCGCCGGCTTCATCGCGCTCTGGGGCCTCCCGGCCCGGCAGTGGGCCGACGTGAACGGCGGCGTGGAGCAGAGCAGCACCGCCGCCAAGTAGCCCTGGACTACTAAAACTCTCGACCAGGCTTCGCTGCAAGATCCTCTACCCCCGAAAGCCAACCTCGCCTCGCGTCCCGCTAACGCGCTCTGCTGGTTATGCTGTGCCGTACTGCTATTATCAGACCTGTGCACGAAAAGCTTAAACCCGACGGCTACGATGAGCGCAGGGAGCCACTGCTGAGCGAGCTGGACCCCGAAGCTGCTCGGGACTTGCGGCTTATGCGTCGCGCCCTCGAAGAAGCCGCGCAGGCTGCCGAACTGGGAGAAGTTCCCGTCGGCGCCGTTATCGCCCGAGGAGAGGAGATACTAGCCACCGCCCACAACGAACGCGAGGCTACCAATGACCCGACCGCCCACGCCGAACTCCTCGCCCTCCGCCGCGCCGCCGCTCGCACGGGGAGGAGCTGGCGCCTAACCGACTGTACCCTCTATAGCACCCTCGAGCCCTGCCTCATGTGCGCCGGTGCCCTCCATGCTGCCCGTATAAGCCGTCTAGTCTACGCTACCTCAGATCCCAAAGCTGGCGCTGCCGGTACGCTCTACGACTTTCCTACCGACTACCGCCTCAACCACACCTACCCCTACACCCGTGGAATCTTGCAAAGCGAAGCCGCTGCCCTTCTCCAAATCTTCTTTAAACAGCTGCGCGAGTGGTGATAATCGGGGGTTCCCAAACCTAAATACACCAAAGGTATATCGAAGCATCACCTTTGGGGGAGGGACAGGTCATTGCTCTGGTGCACCTTGTGGCGCAACGCGTTCCAAGGGGCAGTAATGAAAGCTTCACAGCTAGCTATACGTTAAACTTCAGCTATAGCTACAAGTATCTAGAAATACAATGTTTACTATTAAGCAATGGTAGAATGTACTAGCTGGACCTGAAGATAAAGGTGCGTCATTTGCGGCAAATTCGCCGGAAAACGTATTGTGTGAAAAATTTTTGAAAAATTTTTTTTGAGGAGTTTACGCGAAGAACTCGCCTTAGAAATCGGCATTCCGGGAGCTGAAGGTCATGTTAACCTGATGTTAAGGTTTATGTAGCAGGTATTGCGAATAGAAAATGTGGTGTGTTAGGTTTTGACGGTACCAGATGTGGTGTTGAGTAATGGGGGTTAACGAGGTGCAGTGTCCTTACTGTGACTTTCAGGATACGAAGGTGATAGACAGCCGCCTTTCGGAAAGCAAGGATGCCATCCGGCGGCGGCGGGAGTGTCTTTCGTGCGAGAAGCGGTTCACCACGTACGAGCGGCGGGAGCCGCTCAAGCTCATGGTCATAAAGCGGGATGGGACGCGGGAGGCCTTTGACCGGGCAAAGCTGCGGACAGGGATTATGAAGGCGTGTGCCAAGCGGCCGGTTCCGGAAGAGGAGATCGAGTACCTGGTGGACGAGATCGAAGCCGAGCTTCGCGAGCGTCGTCGACACGAGGTTACCTCGCGGCGCTTAGGGGATATGGCGCTGGTGCGCTTGAGGAGGCTGGACATGGTCTCGTACCTCAGGTTCGCCTCGGTCTATCGACAGTACACGGACGTGGACCAGTTCCGCTCTGAGCTGGTGAGGCTGGCGGGGGCGGTCAACAGGTAAATTATAGGCAGAGAACTACCCGTTGGGATGGGGCGGGTAGCGAGTAGAATAAACTCATGGGAGAACTCTAGGGGAGGAAGAACAAGAGGGATGGAGACTGGTCGGGACAGGTATACAGACGTGGAACTCTCGGAGAACGCCGTCGCGGTTCTCGAAAAGCGTTACCTGAAGAAGAACGAGCGTGGGGAGGCGATCGAGAAGCCCATCGATATGTTTCGCCGTGTGGCGTCGAACATCGCCGAGGGCGAGTTTTGCTTCAAGGAGGATGAGGAAGCAACGAGGCTCTACGAGGAGTCCACGAAGAGGTTTCTGTGGCTTATGCTGAGCCGGAGGTTTATGCCCAACTCGCCTACGCTGATGAACGCGGGGAGGGAGCTGCAGCAGCTCTCGGCGTGCTTCGTCCTGCCGGTCGAAGACTCAATAGATGGTATCTACGACACGTTAAAGCACCAGGCCATCATCCACAAGAGCGGCGGCGGGACGGGTTTTGGTTTCTCGCGCCTCAGGCCGAAGAACGACATCGTGAAGAGCACGATGGGTGTCTCTTCGGGGCCGGTCTCGTTCATGGCCATATACGATGCCTCGACTGACAAGATCAAGCAGGGCGGCACTCGGCGCGGGGCGAACATGGGGATCCTACGAGTGGACCACCCGGACATCGAGGAGTTCATCACCTGCAAGAACGACAACTCGAGAATCAACAATTTCAACATCTCCGTTGCGGTTACCGACGCCTTCATGGAGGCCGTCGAGAATGATACGGACTTCGATTTGGTGAACCCGCGCAACGGCGAAGCGGTTCGGACGGTGCGTGCCCGCGACCTCTTCTCCAGGATAGTCGAGGGGGCGTGGCTTAATGGTGAGCCGGGGGTCGTATTCATAGACCGCATCAACGCCGACAACCCGACGCCGCAGTTTCCTATAGAGTCCACGAACCCGTGCTCGGAGGCGCACCTGCCGCCGTACGACTCGTGCAACTTGGGCTCCATAAACCTCGAACGCTTCTACCGGGAGGAAACCGGAGAGGTCGATTGGGACGACCTACGCGAGACGGTTCACACCTCCATCCGCTTTCTCGACAACGTCATCGAGATGAATAACTATCCGCTGTCGCAGATAGACGAGATGAGCCGTGGCAACCGCCGCATCGGACTCGGCGTCATGGGCTTCGCCGATCTGCTCATAAAGCTTGGCATCGTCTACGACTCCGAAGAGGGCCTTTCCTTTGCCGAAAAGATAATGAAGTTTATAGACGACGAAGCTTGGGAGGCGAGCCGGAACCTCGCGGCCGAGAGGGGCGTGATGCCGCACTACGAGAGCTCCCGCCATGAGGCCCGGGGCGACAGGGTCCGCAACGCGACCGTCACGACTATAGCGCCGACGGGGACTATCTCGATCATTGCGGGCTGCTCGGGCGGTATCGAACCGCTCTTCGCAGTGGCGTTCATGCGCCGGCAGGCGGACATGGAGTTGCCCGACGTCAACCCGGGGTTCGTCGAAGTAGCAAAGGAGCGGGGCTTTTACTCTCAGGAGCTAATGAAGAAGGTCGCTAAAGAGGGTAGCGTGCGCGATTTGGAAGAGGTGCCGGAGGACGTGCGCCGGGTATGGGTAACCTCGCACGATATCACCCCCGAGTGGCATGTCCGGATGCAGGCGGCGTTCCAGAAGCACACCTCGATGGGGATCTCTAAGACCATCAACCTGCCTGCCACAGCTACCCCTAAGGACGTCGAGGATGCCTATCGGTTTGCCTACTCTTTGGGCTGCAAAGCAATGGCGGTCTACCGAGACGGCTCTCGCGACGCCCAAGTGCTCTCGACGGGCAAGACCCAGGAGGCCTCACCGGTTACACCCGCTCCGGAAGCGGAGATGATCAAGCACATCTCTTTGGCCGAAGCGCGCAACGGTCGTCCGCGCACCCTCTCCGGGGTGAGCAAGAAGCTGCAGACCGGTCACGGCCCAATGTACGTTACTATGAACGACGACGAGTTTGGCCCGCGTGAGTGTTTCGTGATCCTAGGCAAACCCGGAGGTACTGCGGCGGCCTTCTCCGATGCATTGGGGCGTATGATCTCGCTGGCCATGACCCACGGTGCTACCCCGGCGGAGATAGTCCATCAGCTCCGCGGCATCCAAGATGGCCACCCCGCCGGCGTCGGCCCGAGCGCCGTACTATCCGTCCCCGACGGCGTCGCCAGGGCAATGGCCGAACACTACCTCGTCGAGGACAACCCTGCCGAAGCCCGGGAGCCCCCCATCATCGGGGCCTGCCCGGACTGCGGTAGCGGCCTCACCCGCCAGGAAGGCTGTGTCGTCTGCCACTCCTGCGGCTACTCGAAGTGCAACTAACCTTATAATAAAACGTTAATCTAGAGCGGGCCGCTTACGGCCCGCTTTTTCGTTGCTTGGATTCAACCCTTCCTTGATCAAACAAAACCTGCAAAAGACGTGGTTTTTAATCCTGAGTCCTAAGCTTTCATTATTACTCAAGGAGTAACTCTAAACTTAGAGTTAAGAGTGGATACACGACGAGTCGTTCGGAGCTCCATTCGACAGCGAGGGCTTGCTTCGGTTTCGGGGCGTCGTAGGCGTCGTGCTGTAGCGGTTGAAGGGGGTAGGGGGGAGCGGTAAACTCTCTCGCGGAGAGGTGGCAGAGTGGTTGAATGCGGCGGTCTCGAAAACCGTTACGTCGGTAATCCCGGCGTCGGGGGTTCGAATCCCCCCCTCTCCGCCAAGGGAACGTCTTCTCTAACTTTTCTAGTCCCTGAGAGCGCTGGGCTTCTTCCTCCGGAAGCGTATGGTACCGGGCTGTGGTTCGGCTTCGTGTCGTGGTGTTTAGAAGTCCTTGCTGCCGGTCCGCTTTCGCCGGGACGCGTAGGATAACCCCTGATGGGGAAAGACTTAAGCGTCTACTCATGGAAAGGCGGAGAGATATGGGAGAAACGCTAGGCCAGCACATCGTCGACCGGATGCCCTGGTTGGACACCGTCGCCGAGAAGGTACAGCCGATAGTACAGGAGGCGATAAACAAGGGCGGCGTGACGCTTCGTGATGCCCTGGACGGCACTTGGCTCGGTGCACCCCTGCACCCAGTCCTTTCAGACGTGCCCATAGGGTCTTGGACTGCGGCTTTGATCTTCGACGGGCTCGACGCTGCGACTGACTCCCAGGCCATGCGCAATGCAGCCGACGCGGCGCTCGCGGTGGGGGTCGCTGGCGGCTTCGCCGCAGCGGTGGCCGGAATCTCGGACTGGCGATATTTGCGGGGCGGGTCACGCCGGATGGGGTTGGCCCACGCTCTCGTGAACGCTGCCGGGCTCGACCTCAACGTGACTTCGCTTGTCTTGAGGGCGAGGGGCCGCAGAAACGCCGGGCGGCTAGCGTTTCTGGCCGGCTACTCGCTCAACGTGGTCGGGGCCCACCTAGGCGGGGAACTCTCCTATGGTTATGGGCTCAGGGTCAACCCCAACGCCTTCGAGAGGGGCGGACCCGACGAGTTCACCCCCGTTTTGGAGGAGAGCGAGCTTCCAGACTCAGGCATGCGCAGCGTCGAGGCCGACGGGACGCAGATCCTGCTGAGCAGGGCGGGCGGTGGTAGGATCTGCGCCATCTCCAACGTTTGCAGCCATTTCGCAGGGCCGCTTGCCGAAGGAGAGCGCGAAGGCGACACCATCGTCTGCCCCTTGCATAAGTCGCGCTTCGACTTATGCACCGGCGAGGTGATCGACGGCCCGGCCGTCTTCCCCCAGCCGCGCTACGAGACGAGGGTGCGCGAGGGGACCATAGAGGTCAAGAAGGTGGTGTAGGAAAAGCTGTCAGCATCAGCAGAGAACCAAAGGGCTGACCACTAAAAAGTTAGCCCTTCTCCAACTTCTCCAGTGCTTCTCTGGCAGCGCGCCTCAGCCGGCGGCTTGAGTCGACCCTGAAGATCGTTTGCAGGTCGCTGCGAGCATTCTCTCTCTGGCCTAGAGCTGCGAGGGTGGAGGCGCGGTTGTAGTAAGCGATGCCCAGCTTCGGGTCGAGCTTTATGGCCTGGTTCGTGGCCTCCAGGGCCCTCCGGTGTTCGCCCAAGATATCGAGGCTTGCGCCTAAAGCCGAGTAGTAGCGTGGGAGAGGTCGGCGGGCGAGGAGACGTTCGTAGGTGGCTGCAGCCCCTTCGTATTCCTCGTTGCGAAAGAGCGCTCCGGCCCGGCGCTCCTCGGGGGCGGCGAGGCGAGCCATAAGCACCGTCAAAACAGCGGTGCCCCCGAGATAGGCGATCAGGACCGGCATGGTGTTCTCGACGGTCGCCAGGCTCATAACCAGCGGCAGCCCTAAGACCAAGACGCCGGTCGAGAGTAGCGGTATAAGCCGGACCAAAAACTCTCCGTAAGCGCGGGCGCGTAAGAGGTCGCGGTTCTGGCGGCCAACGAAAACGAGAAAGCCTGCGAGTATCAGCAGCGCCCCGAGCGTCGGATAGAGAAAGTTCACTTCCTTAGCTCCTCGAGCTCCTTCCTGGCCCCGGTCCTGAAGCGGCGGGGCAGATCCGCGTCGAGCGACTTTTCA
>DASQSI010000330.1:0-15506 GCA_035642415.1 Rubrobacteraceae bacterium | reverse complement strand
CGCTCAAGCGCATCCATGGCCCGCCGCTCGGTCTCGCGGAAGTCCACTCCCTCCCGTGCGGTGAAGCCGAACTGCCTATCCGAGACGAGGTGCTGGCTCCCCACGTTCGAGGTCATGATGATTATCGTGTTCTGGAAGTTGACCGTCCGCCCCTGCGCGTCCGTCAACCTACCGTCGTCGAGGACCTGAAGTAGGGTGTTGAAGACGTCCGGGTGGGCCTTTTCGATCTCATCGAAGAGAACGACGCTGTACGGACGCCGCCGCACGGCCTCTGTCAACTGCCCGGCCTCCTCATAGCCGACGTAGCCGGGAGGCGCGCCGACGAGCCTACTGACGGTGTGCCTCTCCTGGAACTCGCTCATGTCGATGCGGATCATGGCGTCCGCTGAGCCAAAGAGGAACTCGGCGAGGGTGCGCGCAAGCTCCGTTTTTCCGACGCCCGTGGGCCCAAGGAAGATGAAGCTCCCGACCGGGCGATTGGGGTCCTTGATCCCTGCGCGCGCGCGTCTTATGGCCTCGGCGACGGCCTTTATGGCCCTGTCCTGGCCGACCACACGCTCGTGAAGCACGGCCTCCAGGTTGAGGAGCCTCTCGGCCTCCTCCTGTATTATGCTTGTCGCGGGGACACCGGTCCACTCCTCGAGGATGCGCGCGATGTCCTCGCGCGTCACATCCGGGGCGTTGGTCTCTCTCTGTCCGGCCCAACCCTGCTGCTGCTGGTCAAGCTCTGCCCTGAGCTGCTCCTCCCTCTGCTTTATCCCGGCAGCCTTCTCATAGTCCTCGGCCCGGACGGCATCCTCCTTCTCGCGCTCGAGGGTTGCTATCTCCTCCTCGATCCTCTTGACGTCCACTGGCGGCACCGCGGAGCGCAACCTCACCTCGGCCGCGGCCTCGTCGAGAAGGTCTATGGCCTTATCGGGCAAGAAGCGGTCGGTTATGTAGCGCTCGGAGAGCTCGGCGGCGGCGATGATCGCCTCGTCGGTGACGTGCACGCGGTGATGAGCCTCGTAACGGTCGCGCAATCCGAAGAGGATCGCAACCGTCTCATCGACCGTTGGCTCGCTCACGAGCACGGGCTGGAAGCGACGCTCCAGGGCGGCATCCTTTTCTATATGTTTGCGGTACTCGTCTAGCGTGGTCGCGCCTACGACCTGCAGCTCGCCGCGCGCAAGGGCTGGCTTGAGCATGTTGGAAGCATTTACGGCCCCCTCGGCCCCGCCGGCCCCAACGATGGAATGCAGCTCGTCGATAAAAAGGATGATGTTCCTCTCCTCATCCTGGAGCTCCTTAAGCATCTGCTGCATCCGCTGCTCAAAGTCACCGCGGAAACGGGTTCCGGCGACGAGACCGCCGACGTCGAGGGCGAGCACCCGTTTGTCCTTGAGTATGTCGGGTATATCCTCGGAGACTATCCTCTGTGCGAGGCCCTCGACAATGGCCGTCTTGCCGACGCCGGCCTCTCCGACGAGGACCGGGTTGTTCTTGGTGCGCCTAGACAAGATGCGGATGACGCGGGAGATCTCCTCGGCCCGTCCAACGACCGGGTCGAGCTCTCCGTTGCGGGCCATCTCGGTGAGATCCCGGCTCACCTGGTCCAGCACCGGCGTCTGGCTCTGCGGCCCCTGCGGGCCACCCGGACCACCCGGGAACGCTCCGCCGGAGAATCCTCCGCCGAGTCCTCCCCCACCTGGCCCCATCCGAGCGCCACGCTGCTGCAAGAGGCGCGCAATCTCGCGCCTTAAGGCGTCTGCGTCCCCGGCACCGTACTGGGAGAGGATGCGGCAGGCGTTGCCGTCGCCCTCGCCAAGTAAGCCGAGCAAGAGGTGCTCGCTTCCAACCTGGGCCGATCCCATCTGACGTGCGGACGTAAAAGAGAGCTGCAAGGCCCGCTTCGCGCTCGGGGTAAAGGTATAGACCTGATCCCCAGGATCCCCCTTGAACTCCTTGAAGTGCTCTCGTAGCCCGTCAACGTTCGCCCCAGCGCGTCTTAAGACCTCCGTTGCGACGTTCTCGCCGGTCACGATGCCGGCCAGAAGGTGATCCGTCCCGATGGCCGCCGTCTGAGTCGTCCCGGCCGAAGCCTCACGGGCGCGCATGACGGCCTCCCGCGCCTCCTCGGTGAGCGCCTCGAAGAAATTGCCAGGGCCCTGATTCTGCTGCTGTATAAGGTTCAGCATCTCAAACGGGTTCCCCCCGCCGGGCTGAGCCCCGATCATACCCAACTCCCGTGCACACTGCGTGCATAGATAGACGGCGCTCCGCTGCCCACCCCGCTGTCCGAAAACCTGTACGCTCGCCGGCCTCACCCGACAGTTCTCACATACCATTAGCTAAAAAGCCTCCTCGAAAATCGTGTTCTCTGCAATCCCTTGTTCCCAAAACTCATATAACGGTAAACGCTAAAATCTGAGTCTCACGCACTTAGATTTTATTACCTTTGCGTCGCAGTTCAAGGTATAACGATAATCTGAGGTTTTCTGGGTAAAAAGGAATTCGTGAGCTAAAGGAGGTTTTTGCCAAGCATGGAAGAGAGAAGTCTTGTGGGGCTTGAGGCGCGCACGGAGGACGGGACGGAGGTTGGTAGGATCTCTGCGGTTCTCACGGACGAGATGACGGGCGAGGTGACGCACGTTATGGTGGAGACGAACGAGGAACTGATAGAGGTACCCATTACCGCCCTCTCCCTCAACCCGGAGGCGGACTTCGCTACCTTCCACGCGGATCCTTCGGACGCCGAGCCAAATGATCACCTGGGCGACGAGGTCGAGCCCGAGGGGTACGCGCCAGCGGAGTCGAATGTAGAGGATCTTCCGCACGACGGGCAGTTCGTGACCACCCCAACGGACCCAGCTGAGGCGCAGCCTCTGGAAGAGCTCGACCGCGAGGCGGCGGAAGCGGGGGGTTGGGAAGACGAGGGTTCCAATACTCCCGAGTCCGGCTACCCGCGCAATGACGTCTACATAGATCCTGACACAGGAGAAGAAGTGGTAGACGACCCTCTCGTGAGGGAGAACGACACCATCGAGGACGACGTGGAGAGCCTCCTCGTCGGTACAGAGCTGCGGGTTCGCTCCGTAAAAGAAGGCGTCGTGGAGCTGACCGGTAGGGCGCCCACGCAGGAGGACCTCAACGGTTGGGTAGGTGAGCTCATGGGCCTCGACGGGGTCCTTGAGGTAGACACCACCGACGTGGACGTTGGCTAGTGCCGGGGCTATTCCCGGTCTGAGGGATAGCGCACGACGGTCCGGATCTTTAACCCGCCCCGCACCTGCTGAGTGAGGTCTACGGTCATCTCGACCGGGTCGCACGCGGCGACGAAATCCTTGAGCAGCGTTGCCGCCATATCCTCGGCGAACGTACCTCTGTGGCGAAACCCCCACAGGTAGAGCTTCATGGCTTTGGACTCCAGAAGCCGCGTACCCGGACGGTAGCTCAGCTTAAGCTCGTAGAAGTCCGGCTGCCCCGTTACCGGGCAGACTGCGGTTAGCTCGTTCGTCGAGAACTCTACGACTGCGTCCGTGTCCGCGTGGCGCCACGCCACCGTGGTCAACTGCTCCGCCCCGATCGACCCGCGCGTTTCGTGACCCAGCACTTGCTTGTCTCTCTGCCGCACCGCAAGCTCCTTCCCAAGTTTCGTATCTAACAGATGTTAACCCAGCGGCCTCGGGGTGGCCCCGTTTATCCGTGTCGTCGAGCAGGAACCATGGGTAAAAGAAGAATCGGGGGCCCGAGCCCGTTAAGATGGTAGGGCGCGGGCTTAAAATCGGTTGCGAGGGAACGTCGAGGAGGAGGCGAGATGAAGATAGCGATGCTCGGCCCCGTAGGGGTCGGCAAGGGAACCCAGATTCAGCGGATCTCGGAGAGGCTCAACTACACGCGTCTCTCGACCGGAGACCTGGTCCGGGACCAGATAGAGGCCGGTACCGAGTTGGGGCGCAAACTGGAGGACTACTACGAGCGGGGCGAGCCGGTCCCGGACGACGCGATCATGGATCTCGTACGGCCCCACCTCAACCCCGCGGGAGCATGGATACTAGATGGCTTCCCGCGCACCATGGCGCAGGTCCATGCGCTGCACGAGGAGCTAGAGAAGCGTGGTATCGGCCTGGACAAGGTGATCGTACTCGAAGGGCCCAGCGACGAGGAGCTGATCGAACGCATTACCAGCGGCAGGCGGCAGAGCCTGGCCACCGGCAGGGTGTACCACACCGAGTACGATCCTCCCCCGGACCCGAGTGAGGGTAGGGATCCAGGTCCGTTCGTACAGCGCGACGACGACAAGAAGGAGGCCCTCCGGCGAGAGCTCGAGGCCTACCGCGAGGAAGCCGAGAAGATCAAAGAGTACTACGAGGAGCAAGGGATCCTCTCCGTCGTAAACGCCGAGCAGGACGTCGCCGAAGTCACGGAGGACATCATCGCGGCCTTGGACTATCCGGAGGAACGGGCTCCCAGGGCCTAGAAAGGAGCGCGGAAGTTGCACGTCTACAGCGACCCCGCCTTCGAGCGCCACGTCAACCGCATGGCCGGCGTGGAGGCCTCGGAGAGGTTTCCCGCGGCGGTCGCCGGGGTCGAAGAGGCACAGCAGACCGGCGTGGCGGTGGAGTGGCGCTCCTGCCAGCCTGCTCCAGAGGATATCCTCAAGGCGGTGCACACTCTCAGCTACCTGGATCGCCTGGAAACGCTCTCTACGCAAGGCGGGGGTTATCTCGACCTGGATACGGGTCTCAACGAACACTCCTGGGAGGCCGCTACGCTGGCTAGCGGAGCAGCCATTGGGGCGGTGGATAGCGCTCTTTCTGGGACGGCGGCCTTCTCCATCGCCCGTCCCCCAGGCCATCACGCTGGAAGAAACTATGGGATGGGTTTCTGCCTGCTGAACCACGCCGCAGTAGCGGCCGAGCACGCCCGCTCGCGCGGGATCGGAAGGATCGCCATCCTAGACTGGGACGTCCATCACGGTAACGGTACCCAGGACATCTTCTACGCTGACGGGGAGGTGCTGTACCTCTCGGCGCACCAGAGCCCCTTCTACCCGGGAACCGGCGACGCCCACGAGGTCGGAGAAGAGGGGGGGCGAGGCTTCACGGTAAACGTTCCCCTGCGTGCGCGCTCCGGAGAAGACGTTTACGCAGCGGCCTTTGCCGGGGCGTTCATCCCCGTTTTGCGCGAGTTCCGTCCGGAGCTGCTCATCGTCTCGGCGGGCTACGACGCCCACGTGGCCGACCTGATAGGAGGAATGCAGCTGGAGGCTGACTCCTTTAGGCGCTTCGCGGCGAGGCTCGCCGCTGTGGCCCGTGAGGTCGAGGCAGTACCCCTGGTGCTCTTGTTGGAGGGAGGCTACAACCTGAGGGCTCTTACCCAGAGCGTCGCTGCCACCATACAGGGGGCCGAGGATGAGTCACCTCCACATTGGGAGTATCAGGGAGACGTGAAGCCTGTGGAAGCGGCCCGGAAGGCCCTAGCTCCTTTCTGGGAGAGCCTCCGGTGAAAACCCCCGGTGATCCGCCAGACGCCCGGCAAAGGTTGCTGGCGAGGCTGCGCGAACCTCGACCCGAAGATGCGACTCTACCGGCCGAAGCGGATAGATACCTGCGCCTCAACCCAGACGACGCGGAGGTAAGAGAAGCCCGCGAGAGGCTGCCCGAACTCGACCAGAGCGAGTAACAAGAGATGGTCAAAGCAATCCTGTTCAGGACCCAAGGCAAACGATAACAGGGGCTACAAATTGTTTTGTACATAGGGAAAGCGGTAGGAGCATAGAGTTACTAGACGTTTTTATAAGGCTCTAAATATACAGTTACAAGGCTCAATATACAGCAGCTTTGCAGGTATTGATACAAAAGCTTCTGCCCTGCTCATAAGAGCTCGACACCAGCATGCATATTTACTCGCTACCACTCGAGGTTGTGGATGGCATGCTGAGTACAAAAGTGCTAATTCTGTGCACCGGAAGCCGGGTTTCCGAGAAAACCTTAGAAGCGGCAACTCAGGAGTCGGGTTAATCCATCTCAAAAACGTTCGTTTTTGGCACACTTCCCACTCCCCTCCCAAACCACCGGATTTAGCCAGCAAAATGTGTGCCAAGACCCGTGTCAAAATCAAAATGCCAAAACTGAGGCAGATAAAACTGAGTAGATAGTTAGGCGAGTCCCCGAAGGGACCCGCCTCTTGGCTGCGTTTGGCTAACTGCTCCGCTTGGGGAGGGGTGCAGCTTACATTTAGCGGGTGATCCTGCGAGCGATGAGGCCACCAGCCACCAGCAGGGCACCAGCACCAAGACCCAACAGTGGGGCAAGATCAAGGCCACCAGTAGCCGGGAGCGTCTTAGCCTCAGCACCACCAGCCTTGGCCTCGGGGGCACCAGCCTTGGCCTCAGCACCACCAGCCTTGGCCTCGCCGCCCTTAGCCTCTGCCTTGCCAGCCTTAGCCTCTGCCTTAGGTCCTGCAGCCGCTGCCTGCTCTATCGTCTGCGTGCACTCCGCCGTCTCCGAAGGGGTCACGGTGAGCTCGCTGCCTGCGAAGTCTATGTCATCAGCCTTAGACTGATACTGAAGAGCTCCCTGCTCGTTAGCAACCTGTCCGGTCTGTCCTACCTGCTGACCCGTTGGACACAGGTTGGCGTTGTTGCCCTTGTTGCTTACAGAGAACGACGGCGAAGACTTACCGCTGGTAATCCTCCTCTCCGACTGCTCCTGGGAGACCTGCGCTAGAGCAGGGGCGGCGGCTACCACCACCATCGCCACTAAAGCACCTAACAGCACCAACTTCCTCATCCTCTAACCTCCTCCGTGGAGTATGTTTACTTCTTCCCCAGCTTGACCGGGATGTCTGGGCTAAGCTACCGAAGGACTCGTCTGACAGCTTCGGCGTACCTCTTTTTGAGCCGCGGCGCTTTAGCCAGGGCCTGGTTATACCCCACCTTCACAAATAATAAACTCGCACCCCTTTTTCTCCCCGAAACTTCACCCCTCCTTCTTCCTTCGGCGGTAGCGAGCGGTAGGGATGATGGGAACCAAATCCGGCCGATAAAGGCCCCTGGTGCCCATAAGGGTGATAGTGGGGAAAGGGGAAAGGAGGAGTATGGACACCGGGCCTTAACACATCTATATACTTATCGCATATATGTACAGCTGTCAAGGCTTTGCGCTCGGGATACCGTAGTCCTAGACGCAAGCGGCCCCGGGGTAGATATAGTTGCCTGGGGATCTCGCTGTCTTCTGGTGCCTTGGGGTTGGTTTCTTAACGGCCGCTCTTCATGCGAGACGCCGTTCGAGCAGCGTGTACAGGCGTGGCTCTTTGGTGTCTTGCGGGGTGGTCTTTTCGACCTTCAGCGAGGCCTCCCGGCCTCGGAGTTCCAGCGTGGAGACGTGGTTATCGAACCAAGGTCTTTGGTGCATTAGACGCCAGCGGACATCGGGTTCCCCGACGCCGGCCAAGCGAGCCAGCGCTCTGCCGACGAACTCGGCCGACTTTGTCCAGCCCGCGAGCATGCTAAGGCGTTCGGGGAGGCCAAGCGGGTTTCGTAGTGGGGAGCCGATCGCCTGGTAGACGGGGCTCTTCACCCCGGAGTCGTTTCTGAAGTGGATCTCGGTCAAGTAGCCGTGGTGTACATCACCGGAGAGCAGCATCACAGAGGCGGGTGAGCGTCCGGTCGAGCGTTCTCCGGTGGCGACGGACCTCAGCAGAGCCGCAAGGCCCTCGAAAGAGTAGCGGAAGGCGGGCCAGTGTTCGAGATCCAGGAGCTGGCGGATGCCCTCGCCGGCCTTAGCCGCCATACCTCCCCAGGCACCTCCGCAGACGGCTTCGTTCCAGGCCTCAAGGTAGTGTAGACCGGGCGCCAGGAGGAACGGGAGCGAAGTGCCGAACAGAAGATGATCGAAATCTCCGGTCGCTTTTTCTTCGATCCAGGCCCACTCGTCGGCGTCCAGCATGGAGCGGCGCCCCTCCTTCAACACCCGTCCTGCCCTCGAGTCCATAACGATGAGGCGCACGTTGCCGAAATCGCGGTAGAAGCTCCATCGGTTCTTCTCGACCTCGCGGTCGGTCTTGTAGGCGAACTCGCGCAGAGTGTGGCTCGCGTCTTGCGCTCTCTGGACCCGCTCGAAGAGCTCGTCCTCCTCCAACTCCTTTGGGGAGAGGTTGCCGAGGTGCTGGTAGACCCAGTACGACATAAACGCTCCGACGATACGCTCCTCCCACCACGACTTGGCCCTCATCTCCTTTAGCCAGGCTTCGGAAGTGTTCCAGTCGTCGTTGACGTCGTGATCATCGAATATCATGGCCGAAGGCACCGTCGAGAGGAGCCACCGGATAACGGGGTCCCTCCAGGAGTCGCGGTAGAGGTGGGTGTACTCTTCGAAATCCGCAACCTCCCCTCCGGGTGGTTTGTCGGGATCGCGCCGGGAGCGGATGAAGTCGCGGGTCCCCAAGGAAACCTCGTCGGCGTAGATCTGGTCTCCGAGGAGCAGGAGCGCGTCGGGCCAGGTTTCCTTAGGCTGACGACGCATCCTGCACGCGAGCGCATAGAGGGCGTCCCGCTCGTAGTAGCCTAGGATGCCTCCCTTATGCGTATACGGCGGCTCGTGCGGGGCCGCGACACGGCAAGAGCCGAAGGCCAAGGTCAGTTTCCCGTCCGGGGCGAGGGTTCGAATCCCGGAGGGTGGGAAAGGATCGCTCTCCTCCGGCCAGGCCTTCGTGCCGTCCAGTGCGATGGTGTATTCATAGGACGAGCCGGGCTCGAGGTCGGTAACGCGTACCAAGGCGTAATGATGCCCCTCGACACTAAAGGTGTGCGCGCGGTAGCGCGTGCCATCGACCAGCGCCTCGACCTCGCACCCCGAGTCGGTCTCCACCCAGATCGTGGCGTCGCGAGCCCCGGTGTAACGGAGGAGGGGGCCGAGGACTAACTTCGGCATCAGAACGCGTGCTCCGCCCGGCCTACGCGAGCTAGACCATTGTTGTGGCCCCGGCCACTAGTAGATATCCCCGGCTTGACCAGCTCGCTCATGCCTCCTCCCGGCCTACACCAGGCATCTCTCCCCGGCCACTCCCCGCAGCTTATCGACAAGTATAGCGCCTGCCTAGCATCGGTTCACAACTACAAATATCGGGAAAACCGCCAAACGAGCTTTTAGAGCCTGCCCAGTAAGCTTGCTGCCGCCTGGTCAACGAACCAGTCGGGTTCGGCTGCCGGTCGAACGAGCTTTGCCGGATAGTCGTAGGGATGGACGTCTCCTTCGAGGATCTCTTTCAAAGCTTCTGCCTTGCCCTCCCCGGCGACGAGGAAAGTAACCTTTCGCGCCGCGTTGATGGAGGGTATGGTGAGCGTGAGGCGCGTGGTCCCTAGCTTCTGCACCGGGTTCTCGACAGCCCACCTGTCGTTGACGTCCAGGGCCGGGGTGTGGGGAAAAAGGCTCGCGGTGTGGCCGTCCTCGCCGACCCCGAGCAGGACGAGGTCGAACCGCGGAGGCCCGTTAAAGAAGGCCGTCAACTCCTTCTCGTAGAGGCCGGCGGCCACCCGAGGGTCGAGCTCGCCGCGCATCCGATGGACGCTCCCGGCCGGCACGCGCGAGAGCAAAGCCTCGTAGGCCCTGCGGTAGTTCGATTCTTCATGGTCGGGAGGCACGGTTCGCTCGTCGCCGAAGAAGACCTGGATTTCACTCCACTCAAGAGCGTTTCGGTACCGGGCAGCGAGCAGCTCGTAGAGGGCTTTGGGCGTCGAGCCACCGGCGAGGGCCACAGCGAAGCGTCCGTTCTCTCGTATGCTCCTCGTGGCCTCTTGCGCGAAAGCTTTCGCGGCGGCCTCCGCAAGGTCCTGCGGTGTTTCGAAGACGTAGACGTTGGGAGGGCTCACGTGCCCAGCATCTCTACGGCACGCTCGAGAGCAGACTCATAGGTCCCGTCCCGTCCGAGGATCTTGAGCTCCTCACCGAGAAGGACGCCCGTATCCGAGGGGCCCAGGTAGACCGTGCGCTCGCCTACAAGCTGGTCGCCGCGCATCACGGTTGCGTGGATGTCGGCGTGCTCCTCATGGCGCGAGACCTGGAAGGCAAACTCCTCACAGAAGAAGCGTATACGGCGCAGGGACGTACCGGAGGCACTCGGGATAAGCTCGAGGGTCACATCACCCGAGGGGCCGGTGAAGTAGAACACGCGGCCTTCTTCGGTGCGTTCCACCGACTCCGGACGCCAGCCAAGAACCGCAGAGAGCCAACCCGCAAAGAGCAAGGCCCGGCACTCGCCCTCGGGGGCATGCAGGATTTGTACGTGCTGGATCTTCCCTAACTCTCCGGCCCGCTCTGGAGTTGTGAAGAGCTCTGCGACGAGCGAACGCCATGGAGAGAGCGCGGCCCACTGAAGATCCCCGCCAGCCAGGACACAATCCTTCAGGAGGTTCGCCATACACCGCAAGTAATTCTCGCAATCATCCGTCGCGCCCGAATCGAGGACCAGACGGTTCGCCAGGGCCGCCAGGCCACCGCACCCCGGCGAACGGGGAACATCGCCGTTCGGGTACCAGAGAAAGACTGGTAGGTCGGGGATAAGAAGGGGACCTGCGAGGCTTTCAAGATGCCTGGCGGGCGGCCCCTGGGCGTGAATGGTGATCTGCTCGGCGCAGACCTGGTTACCGACGGCGCCTCGAACGTTACAGAAGGCCGAGAGCTCTACCTCCAGGTTAGCCTTCTCTTCGTCGGGGTCGGAGATCAGTAGTATCGCCCTCGAAGGGTAGTGCCCGGAGAGTTCGGAGACGATCCGCGTAGCGTTCGGTGCGGACTCCTCGTCGGTCACCACGATCAGGTTCAAAACACTCGCCCGGGCCCCGAGGGTGCCGTCCTCGTTCATCCTAAGGCGGGCGAGCTCCCGCTCTATCTGCTCAACCGACATCGAGCCACCGCCCGCTGCCGAGCGGGACTCTCCGATCACGGCCGCCGCCACTTTCGTCCGTCACGTCTCAAAAGCTCCTCGGCCTGCTCGGGACCCCAGGAGCCCGCCGGGTAGAGAGAGATCTCCTTCTTCTCGGCCCAAGCCCGCAGTACAGGATCCAATATGTCCCACGCCTCTTCGGTCTCATCCGACCGGATAAACAGCGTTGGGTCGCCGAGCATGAGGTCGAGGAGGAGCCGCTGATAGGCGTCCGGGACTTCTTCTAGGAAAGCGGTGCCATAGAGCAGCTCCATGTTCACCGAGCGTACCCGGAAGCCTACACCGGGAACCTTCGCCCCAATCCTCATCGAGACGCCTTCCTCGGGCTGGATGCGCACCACCAGAACGTTCGGCTCCAGGCCCGCGGCCTCGGCCTTGGCGAAAAGCGTGTGCGGCGTCGGCTTGAACTGGACGACGATCTCCGTAGCCCTCTTCGGGAGTCGCTTGCCTGTCCGTACGTAGAACGGCACTCCCGCCCACCGCCAGTTGTCTACGAACAGCTTGAGCGCTACGTAGGTCTCTGTCGTCGAGACCGGGGCTACGTTTTTCTCCTCACGATAGCCCGGAACCTCCTCGCCCCACACCCAGCCCGAGGCGTACTGGCCCCGTACGGCGAACTCGTCTACCTCCTCCTCGGGGATGCGACGGACGGCCTTTAAAACCTTCACCTTCTCCCCGCGCACCGCCTCGGCCTCGAGGGCAACCGGCGGCTCCATCGCGGTGAGGCAGAGGACCTGCATAAGGTGATTCTGGACGATATCTCGCAAAGCCCCAGCCTCCTCGTAGAAAGCACCGCGGGCTCCGATCCCGAGGTCTTCTGCGACGGTGATCTGGACGTGGTCTACGTAGTGCTGGTTCCAAACAGGCTCGAAGATGCTGTTGGAGAAACGCAGGGCCATGATGTTCTGCACGGTCTCCTTACCGAGATAGTGGTCTATTCGGTAGATCTGGCGCTCCCTAAAGTACCGCCGAATGTCTGTGTTCAGCTCCCGGGCGCTCTCCAGGTCCCGGCCAAACGGTTTCTCGACCACGAGGCGCGCCCAACCGCCGTTCTCCCCCTCGTTCAACCCCGCCTTCCCCAGGTTTTCCGCAACGGTCGAAAAGAGGGACGGCGACGCGGAGAGGTAGAAGATCCTGTTCCCCCCTGTTTCCCGCTCTCCGTCGAGCTTCTTGAGGAAGCTTTTGAGCTCGCGGTACGTTTGGGCCTTTGTGGAGTCGCCGGGCAGGTAGAAGATGCCTTTGGAGAAGGCATCCCAGACGTCCTCGGCAACTTGTCCCGGGCGGTACTGATCCAGAGCGCCGCGCAGCTTTTTGCGGAACTCGTCGTGGCTCATCTTGGTCCGCGAGACGCCAACGGCGGCGAACTCCATCGGAAGGCGTTGCTGGGCTGCGAGGTCGTAGATGGCGGGGACGAGCTTGCGGGCCGTGAGGTCACCGGAGGCGCCGAAGATCACCATAGCGTTGGGCTCGGGCACCCTGGGGAGCCGCAACTCGTCCTGAAGGACATCCACCGAGAGCCTAGTGTCTACCATGAAAGCCTCCCCTCTACTGCTCGGGATACTTCGCAGACGCTTCCTGGACGGCGTGCCCCCCGAACTCAGCGCGTAGGGCAGCGATGACCTTCATGGCGAAGGAATCATCCTGGCGGGAAGTAAACCGGGCGAACAGCGAGCCGGCGATGACCGCAGCCGGGACGCTCTCGTTTATGGCCTCCAGCACGGTCCAGCGGCCCTCGCCGGAGTCTTCTACGTAACCCCGGATATCTTTGAGGTTGGCGTCTTTTTCGAAGGCGTTTTCGGCGAGCTCCAAGAGCCAGCTGCGGACAACGCTACCCCGATTCCATAGGCTCGAGACGGCCTTGAGGTCGAAGTCGAACTGGGATTTCTCAAGGATCTCGAACCCCTCGCCATAGGCCTGGAGCATGCCGTATTCGATCCCGTTATGGACCATCTTGGTAAAGTGCCCAGCTCCGGAGTCCCCCAGGTAAGCGTGCCCATCCTCTGGGGCTAAGGATTTGAGCGCAGGCTCCACGTGCTCGTAGGCGCCACGATCTCCGCCGACCATGAGGCAGTAGCCGAGCTCGAGGCCCCAGATGCCCCCGCTCGTTCCCGCGTCGAGAAAGCGCAAACCCTTCTCGCGAAGCATCTGCGCGCGGCGTATGGAATCCCTGAAATAAGAGTTGCCACCATCTATGAGTATGTCCCCCTCGTCCATCATCTCGGCGAACCTCAGGAGGGTCTGCTCCGTAGGGTCGCCGGCAGGGACCATCGACCAGATCGCACGCGGCCTGGAAGAGAGCTTCTCGACCATCTCTTCCATCGAATAAACGCCCTCGGCCCCGTCCTCCACCGCCTCGTCTACTGGCCCAGGCGACCGGTTGCCGGCCACGACGCGATGCTCGCCGCTGCGGACCAGACGCCGCACCATGTTGGCCCCCATCCTACCCAGACCGTAGAGACCTATCTCCATAAGCTCATCCTCCCCGGCATTAGCCCTGATAGACGATCTGTCGCTCCTTGTCTTTGATCCCCTGGAGGAGTTCGTTAAAGGAGTCGGCGAACTTTCGCACGCCCTCCTTCTCCAGGGTCTCCGTGACGTCTTCGTAGTCCACCCCGGCCTCCCGCAGCTTTTCGACGAGAGCCCCCGCCTCGTCGAGGCCCTCCTTGAGCGCGTCTTTGTCGACCTTGCCGTGATCCACGAACGCCTTCAGGGTCGATGCGGGCATAGTGTTCACCGTCGCGGGGCCGACTAGCTCTTCGACGTATATAACGTCGCTGTAGGCCGGGTTCTTGGTCGAGGTTGAGGCCCACAGGGGGCGCTGCTTGGTGGCACCCTTGGACTCGAGGAACGCCCAGTCGGGGCCGGAAAAGATCTCCTTGAACTGCGTGTACGCCAGCTTCGCGTTCGCGATGGCGAGTTTGCCCTTGAGCTCGTCGTGGCCCCCTATCTCCTCAAGTCGCCTGTCGGTCTCGGTGTCTACCCGGGAGACGAAGAAGCTCGCTACTGAAGCCACCTTCGAAGGGTCGCCCCCGGCGGCAACGAGACGCTGGAGGCCCCGTATGTAAGCCCCGGCGACCTCGCGGTAGCGCCGCAGGGAGAAGATGAGGGTGACGTTTATGGAGCGGCCGGTGGCGATCATATCCTCTATGGCCGCCAGGCCCGGGAGCGTCGCTGGTATCTTCACCATGAGGTTGGGCCTGTCTACCAGCTCGTGCAGGCGTGTGGCCTCCTTGAAGGTTGCCGGGGTGTCGTAGGCGAGGTCGGGGGAGACCTCCAAAGAGACGTATCCGTCGAGGCGATTCGTCCTCTCGAAGACAGGCATAAGGAGGTCGCAGGCGTCCCGGATGTCCTCGCGGGCGAGTTCCAGGAAGATCTCCTTCGCATCCTCCTTTTCTCGGGAGACCTCCTGGAGCTGCTCATCGTAGAAGCTCGAGTGGGATATGGCCGTTTGGAAGATGGTGGGGTTCGAGGTAACGCCGACGATCCCCTCTTCTATCATGGTTTGCAGCTCGCCGCTCCGTATGATGTCGCGGGAGAGGTAATCTATCCAGGCGCTCTGCCCCGCCTGGGACAGTTCTCGCAACCGCTCGTTCATCGACTTCACCCCCTGAAAGTAGGTTCGAAAGGCGGGCCCACCGCTCGCGCTTGCAGTTTACCACCGAGGCTCGCTTCCATAGGAAGCTTTATACACAAGAAGATAGAACCCTCCCCACTTATATAGGGTGGGGGGGTATTGTATTATAGTAGTGTATAGATACAGGACAAAGAAAGTGAGAGGCTTTCGCCAACGACGTGGTGCTTATCCTGGTCGCGGCCGGGATATTCCCCCTCTCTTCAGTGGGGGTAGAGCATCGAGCTTTTTGCGGTCCGTGCTTGGCGAGTATCGGGTTCGTCAACCCGATACTCGCCGCGGCGGCGATGGCGCTCTCGTCGGTGACGGTGATAAGCAACGCCCTCAGGCTGCGTCGAGTAAAGGTGAGCTAGGCAGACAGGAGCAAAGTAGTTTGAGAGGAGCCAGGAAAATCTACGGGAGACCACTCCCAAAGATGGGACGCCCCGCGGCTATATAAAGGCAACAGACAGAGAGAAGGTCCAGGACCGCTTAAGGTGCTAGATGGACAGGTGCGACGCATCCAATGGATGGAAGGATGAAGCCTACTGCGTGGATATCCTCACCCAGCTTTCGAGCATCGTCTGTGTCTCCGAAAAGGTCGCACTCCTCTTGCTGAAGGACCACGTCGAGCACTGCATCCGGGAGACCATCGAGAACGGCGAAGATACCGACGAGAAGATACAGGAGCTGACCTCGGCCGTCGAACGGTTTCTGAGAGTCTAGCAATACTGCGCAGAAGACAGGAAACCACTGTGGAGAAAGGTCCTTCGCTCAACAGGCTATCGTTAAGTGCAACGCTGCACTGCCTCACCGGGTGTAGCATCGGGGAGGGAGATCCTCGGCATGGTGGTTGGCACCGCATTGGGGTGGGGCAACCTGGCCACCATCGTTCTGGCCATCGTGCTCGCCTTCTTCTTTGGTTACTCACTGACGATGCTCGCGCTCTTGCGGTCGGGCCTAGCGTTGATGA
>DASQSI010000329.1:0-10105 GCA_035642415.1 Rubrobacteraceae bacterium | reverse complement strand
CGCAGCGTGCGGCTGTCGAGGATCGCCGCCGTCGGGTCGGGCGCGCGACCGGAAGCCAGCCGCAGAAGAACGCGCAAGTCGTGGACTATCGCCTCGAAGACTCCCGCGGCGAGCCACCTCCTCGCTTGCTGGTATACGGCCTCCCAAGGGGGGAAATCGTGGGGCATCATGCGCCAAGAAGCCCCAGCGCGCACGATCCATCGCAGGGCGTTGAAGACCTCGCGCAGGTGGTGGGTACGTTGGGGGGCGTCCTCGCGGACCAACCCCAGGTAGGGGGCGACGAAGGCCCATTCTTCGTCGGAGATATCGCTCGGGTAGGGCTTCCTATTCTTTGGCATGCCCGCATGCTACCGCGCCTCCGAGCCCGAAAGTTCATAACAGCCTCTAGGCACTAGCTCTTTATGGTTTCGATGGGTGCACCAAGCCGTGGTTCGTGTCTATGCCTACTTTAGGACTAGCGATCAGAAAGGAAGTGAAAGATAGTGAGAGGCACCATTTCGCTGCTTACGGTAGTGGCAGTTATGGCGGTGATGATAAGCGTAGCAAGCCCAGTATGGGCACAAGGTTATAGCGGTCCCAATTACGGTCCTAACGGTCCTTATTACGGGCCCTACGACTATTGCGGGTGGTCTCCGTACGCTTGCTTGTACCCACCTCGCGCACCAACATCGTCGACGGCGTCATCACCGAGTACACCTCCAACACCGGCTGTAGCCAGGCAACTGCCGGCGACCGGTGGTCTCGATGCTATCCCGTTATTGGGGCTTGGTGCTGGCGCCCTGTTAGTGGCTGGATGGCTGCTAGCTCGCAGGATCATCCAGTAAGCGCACATACACTACTACAGCAAGTAAAAGGGTCGGGGAGTTCTCTATACACCCTGGCCCTCTTTTCATGCCTTCTTGCTAGGCGGACAGCATATGACAGTGGGCATTCTCGCTAACCTAACATCATGTCTGGCGTTATGAGCGTTCCTAGGCAGTAGGGTATGGCAGGTAACGGGGCAAGCCCCTACGGGCGCAGACCTCTTCGGAGATGCGCCGGGTCCCACTTGATGCCATCATACTGGGGCCTACTATAAAAGCTGCGGGAGTGAGGAGGAAGCATGGCAACACTGGAGGAACTGCTCGATATCGAAGGGGTCGTAGCCGCTGGGGAGTTCGACCCCGATGGAACTTTGGTGGACTTCAGGGCTAGCATGGCCATGTCACCGGAAATGGGCCAGATGACAGCTCAATTCTGCGCCACCGTTACGATGATGTTTAACACCCTGGCTAGCTCATATACCCAGCTAAGCGGGATGCGCTGGGTACCTCAGCAGGGCTGGGCGTATTCCGGCGGAGATTGGACGGTGGCTATAGGTGGCGGGGGATATAAGGGCGTGTTCGTGGAAACAGCTAGAGCGGACTTCAATAGGTTGTTCGAGGTCCTGGTCGAATCCGATGTAAGCGCCGCCCCGCCGACAAGGATGGAGGAAGCACCTCCCATCCCAGGAGAGGTTCCGCCGCCGAGAACGGCAGGGATAGAAGAAGGGGCTCCAGCGAGGACGGAGGACGTGCCAATGGCGGAAGAGGTCCCGTCAGGCACTCCGCCGCAAGCACCGCCGGGCGACGTACAAAGAGAAACCTCGCCCGAGCCTCCTCCGCCGCCAAGGACGGGAGAAGCGCCGCTGACAGGGCAAGAGAGGCCCAGGCAAACGGAGAGAGAGCGCGAGGAAGATAAGGGATTAATAGATAGAGCTAGGGAGGCACTACGAGGCGAAGAGGAGTCTAGAAGGAGGGAAAGGACCGATAGACCACCAGACAGCAGATAGATCGAACTGCCAATAGCTCTACACCGTAAAATCGCAAATGCTGGGATGGCACGGTCCCTGGCACTTCTTCATGCCCTAGCGCATGCATCTCGGTGCACTACTCAAGTTACAAAGGAGTTTGAGATCGAATTCAGGGTGCTATTGACGGGAAATGGCACGCGACAGGTACGCTTTGAGCGGGTGTATTAAAGTGCTGAAAACTGTTTTAGAGGCAACGGGGCAGTCAAGCGGATAAGTATGGTAGTCTGCAAGAAAGCAATGGGAAGAACTGCAGAGATCTATTTCGGTTTTTTCTCGCGCACGTGAAGGTCGATGACCGCCGCCGCTACCAGATAGAAGAGCTTAGGTGGAGGCTTCTAGAGGATCACCGGATTCGGGCCTTATTCGGCGGTGGGTTGAGGCCCTCGCTTTTGTCGGCGTCTGGATTGCGGCCGGCGAGCTCCTCGGCATGAGCATAAACGCCTATCTGCTCTTTGGCATCCCACTCACCGCTACCTTTCAGCTGTTCGTGCGTAAGAGGCCGATCAAGGACCTGTGGGTCCGTGGTGGCCCAGGCCTCTCCCTGAGGACCGTAAGCCTCAAGCTGGCGATCCCGCTGGCCCTCGTCCCGTTCGTCGACCTGGTCCTTTTCGTGTTGAAGGGACAGGGGGTCGACTACATCTGCTACGCGCTGGCCGCGATCGTCGGTGCCGGGGCCGCCGCCTACGCGCTTGGCCAGTTCAGGCGAGAGACTTGGCGCTATCTCGGACTGTGCCTGGCCACCGCAGGCTTGCTCGGCCTCCTAGCCGGGAGCGGTCCTCGCATGATAGCCGCTTGGTATGATGGCTCCACTGCCCAGCCTACCGGCGGGAGCCTAGAGCCGGACGCCCTCGTCGGAATCGAATCGCTGCTGCTCTACCTACCTGCCTTGTTCATGATCGAGGAGGTGGCGTTCCGGGGCGCAATCGACTCGCACGTACGCCCTCTGGGCGAGTGGCATGGCTTCGGGTCGACTGTCTATGGCATCGCCTCGGCGATCGTTGTGTCGGCTCTCTGGGGTCTTTGGCACTACCCGATTGTGCCACACGCGTCTGTCATTCAGGTCATCGCCATATTGTTCCTCTTGCAGGTTGCGACGGGACCCTTCCTCTCTCTCTTCTGGCGCAGGTCGGGGAACCTAATGGTGCCCGCGTTCGTGCACGCCCTAATCGACTCGGTACGAAACGCCCTCGGCTCCGTTCCGTAGGGAGGAGGCGTTGGGAAGAGCGTGATGTTCACGGTGGGCGCCACTTAGTTGGGAAGCTAGGAGGGCCACATGACTTACGATCTCCATCACCTCGGTGCACTACTCAATCTACAAACGGGTTTGAGAGCGAGTTCCGGGTCCTGCTAGGCAACGGCGCGCAACAGGTGCGCTTCGTAGCGGGTTGCGGTGGGTTAGAGCGCTGAAAATGCTCTAGAAGCTTCAAGGATGCGTCGGTCTTCGATTGATGCCATCATGGTGGGGGTAAGCGTAACCCTCGCTTAGGGAAAGTGGCAGAAAGGGGACGGGGCATCATGTTTGCCAGTGTAAGCACCTACCAACGCTCTCCCGAACAGATGGACCAAGGAATAAACCACGCGCAAGTCTAAGTGGATAGCCGGATGCCGTCTCGACCAGCAGAACCCGGAGCATCGTTAGTTGTCGCCTACGGTCGCTTGCGTCCACGTTGCCCTAAAGCGGACATCTGTGGAATGCGAACGCCTACTCATTAAAGATCGAAAAGGCGGTTACCGCGATTACGAGGAGGAACCCCATGACAACCGCTCATAATCTAAATGTCGCGCAGTTGTTGGTCGAGTGCCTCGAGAACGAAGGTGTGGAGTACATCTTTGGCATGCCGGGCGAGGAGAACCTTCGCATCATGGATGCCCTGCGTGGCTCCTCCGTACGGTTTATTCTGGTACGCTCCGAGCAAGGGGCCTCGTTTATGGCCGACATCTACGGTCGCCTTACTGGGAAAGCAGGTGTCTGCCTGGCCACCCTCGGCCCGGGCGCTCTTAACCTTATGCTCGGTGTCGCCGATGCGCAACTTGACAGCAGCCCCTTGGTGGCCATCACAGCGCAGGCTGGGCTAAACCGTATATTCAAGGAATCGCACCAGGTCATAGACTTGGTTAGTGTCTTCCGACCGATCACGAAGTGGGCCGACACCATAACTGTGCCAGAAGCTACCCCGGAGATGGTGCGTAAAGCGTTTAAAGTGGCCCAGTCCGAGCGGCCCGGCGCCACCGCGCTTATGGTGCCGGAAGACGTAGAGCAGTCAGAAGCCGCGGGCCTGCCGCTCCCGCTGAACCGGCCTCGCGGAAAGGCCCCGTCTCCAGAGCAAGTGGCCAGGGCTGTCGAGGTGCTTGATAGCGCGCTCGACCCGATCATTCTTGCTGGCCATGGCGCGAGCCGTGACCACGCCACGGAGGCCCTGATCCGCTTCTCCGAGCACTTACATATCCCAGTCGTGACTACCTTCATGGGAAAAGGTGTGTTCCCGGACAATCACCCCAACGCCTTAGGGACGATCGGGTTTATGCGCCACGACTACACCAACTTCGGCTTCGACCGGGCCGACGTGGTGGTCGCTGTGGGGTACGACTTGGTAGAGTACCCGCCCGAACGCTGGAATCCGAATAGCGATAAACAGATCATTAATTTGAGCCACACGGTGGCCGAAGTCGACGCTCACTATTCGCTGGCCGTCGGCGTGGAAGGCAGCATCACATCCTCCCTCGATGCCTTGGCTGCGGCGGCCACGCCTAAGGACCGAGATCAGACGCTCAAGCCTCTGGTATGCGGCTTGCAACAGGAGGAGATCGAGCAAGGCAAAGCCGATGATTCATTCCCACTGAAGCCGCAGCGAATTGTAACGGATATCCGGGACGCGATGGGCGAATCTGACATCGTCCTGGCTGACACTGGGGCGATCAAGATGTGGATGGCCCGGCTCTACGCGTGCTACAAGCCCGAGACATGTTTGATCTCGAACGGATTAGCTACCATGGGTTTCTCCCTGCCGGGCGCATTGGGAGCCAAGCTAGCACATCCCGAGCGTAAGGTGCTGGCCGTGATGGGCGACGGCAGCTTCCTGATGAACTCCCAGGAGCTCGAAACCGCCATGCGCGAGAAGATCCACTTCGTCGTGCTCGTCTGGATCGACGAACATTACGGCCTGATCAAATGGAAGCAGGAGCTCGAGCTTGGCTGTCCGGCGTTCGTTGAGTTCACCAACCCTGACTTCGTGAAGCAGGCGGAGAGCTACGGCGCGAAGGGGTATCGAATCGAAGCCGCTGACGAACTTCTTCCGACCCTTCGGCAGGCGCTTGAAGATGACACAGTTTCGATCATCGCCTGTCCGGTTGACTACTCAGAAAACCTGAAGCTGACCGAAAAGCTAGGGGAACTGACCCACCCGTTGTAGCCACCAGGAACGCGAGCGTATAGCGTATGATCTACGTCACCTCGGTGCACTACTTACTCAATCTACAAAAAGGTTTGAGATCGAGTTCCGTGCCCTACTGGGTAATGACGATACTTGAGAAATGCGCTTCGAGCGGGTGGTGGCGAGCAAGGGCGCTGAAAACTGCTTTAGGGTCAACGGGGCAGTCCTCTGCTCCTCTCTCTGTACGCGCTACCCCTCTTATAGAGGCGGCACCAGACTTTGGACGGTATCATAGTTACCGGCCGGGTTACTGCCGCCACTGAGAGCGAGGAAGGGTGGATAAGAGTACTAGAAATGCTGTTTCATGTCCTCAAAGGACCGGCATAGTCCGTGGAAGCTCCTAAAGACTTGCCCATACGGTTGCAAGACCTGGGTATCGGTAGGCTATTCGAGAGCGTCCGAGATGCGGTGCTCGTCGCGGAGGCCGAGACTGGGCAAATTGTCCTATGGAACTCGACAGCAACGCAGATCTTGGGATATTCGCAGTCCGAGGCGCTTAGGAAGCGCTGGGATGTACTTGTCCCCGAACGCTTCAAAGCACAATGTCGTGCAGGCATGGCCCATTACCGTGATACGGGTCACGGCCCCTACATTGACGCTCACACGGTTTTGGAGCTGCCCGCCTTGCACAAGAGCGGTGAGGAGATCAACATCGAAATAACCCTTAGCGCCATCGAGCCGGTTCACGACCTGGTGGGGGACAGCAAGCGCTTGGTGCTTGCCATTATACGCGACATAACTGAGCGTAAGCAGACTGAGGAAGCGCTTAAGGAGAGCGAGGCACGGTTCCGCACCGCCTTCGAAGACGCTCCTATAGGCGTGGCTTTGATCGGCCTTAACGGGCGCTACCTCAGGGTAAACCGCGCGCTGTGCGAGATGGTTGGCTACTCCGAGGAGGAGCTGCTCGAGAAGACCGCGCTTGATTTGACCCATCCTGACGACCTTAGAGCCACCGCGGAGCGCATGCGCCAGGTGCTCGAGGAAGGCCCCGGAAGCTACACCATAGAGAAGCGCTACGTTTGCGCCGACGGGCAGGTAGTGTGGATCTTGTCGAGCGTTTCCTTGATACAGGACCCGCAGGGTAAACCTAGCCACTTCATCTCTTTGGCTCAGGATATAAGCGATCGCAAAGCCCTAGAGGAGCAGCTGAAGCACCGGGCGTTCCACGACTCCTTGACCGAGCTGCCCAACCACGCCCTGTTCCTCGATCGCCTCGAGCACGTTCTAGCTCGGATCCACCAGACAGGCGGGCCGGTCGCGGTGCTCCTTGTGGACCTGGATGACTTCAAGGTCATAAACGACTCCTTTGGCCACGACGCGGGCAACACCGTGCTCGTCGAGGTCGCGGAGCGGTTGAAAGGCGCTGTGAGACCTGGGGACACGGTCGCTCGCCTTTTCGGAGACGAGTTCGCAGTACTTCTCGAGGCACCCGCTGGCCAGGAAGAAGTCCTGTGGATTACGGAAAAGATAATGAGGCACCTGCGAGAGCCTTTCGACCTCAATGAGCAAGAGGCGTTCGTCACTCCTAGCATCGGCATCGCTTTGAGCGAGAGCACTAAGGATGAACCAGTAGAAGTTTTGCGACACGTGGACTGGGCGATGTATACGGCCAAGGAGGGCGGCAAGGCCCGGTACGCAGTGTACAACCCCCGTATGAATATCGACGTCGGGGAGCGCATGCGTCTAAGGAGGGATCTCTATCAGGCCGTTGAACGCAAGGAGTTTGAGGTCTACTACCAGCCGCAAGTAGAGCTTCGCACCAACCAGATCGTTGACGTAGAGGCGCTCGTGCGTTGGAAGCATCCTGATAAGGGCTTGCTGCCGGCAACTCAGTTCATCACGCTCGCGGAGCAGACCGGCCTGATCGATCACATCGGGCGATGGGTTTTGCAGGAGTCCTGCCGTCAGCTCATGGAATGGCAAGAGTGGTACTCGTCGAAGCTTGGCTTGAGCGTAAACCTCTCCGCAAGAGAGATCCAGCAGCCCGATGTGGCCCAGACGGTTGCCAATATTTTACGCCAGACTGGACTAGATCCTAGTTGTATCACCCTTGAAGTTTCCGAAAGAATTGCGATGAAGGATGCAGAATACACCATCGGTAAGCTCTGTGAGCTTAAAGACCTCGGTGTAAAGCTTGCGCTCGACGACTTCGGCGCGGGCTATTGCTCTCTGGTCTACCTTGAGCATTCCTTGTTTGACGCCTTGAAGATCGACCGCGTGTTTATACATAGGGAAAGGAAAAACCCAGAGGAGTGGATAACGATAATCTCGGCTATGCTCAGTATGGCGCGTTCCCTGGGATTGCAGGCGGTCGTTGAGGGGGTGGAGACCGAAGAACAACTAGCGAAGCTAAGGGAGATGAGGTGCGAAATGGCCCAGGGCTACTACTTCGCCGATCCCCTCTCTAGCGAAGCCATAGAGAGGTTGTTGGTAGAGGGGACAACACGCTGAATGGGTCCTCTCGGTGCACTACTCAATTTACACAAGGAATTGAGATAGAGTTCCGGGTTTTATTGACGGAAGACGGCACGCACCGGGTGGAGTTGTCTAAAGTGTAAAGAGAGGACTACCTCTGTTTTGATACCCTCTCGCTAGGCGGATAGCTTAAGAAGGCTGGTCGGAGCCCCTGATATAGGACCTCAGCCGGTTGTACCTATAGGCAAAAAGAAGAGGCCGGGGTGGTGAGAGGGATTTGAGCAGTAACTAGGATCCGGCCCCCGCAAGGGACCATCTCCTCTTACCCCCGCGCTCTTGAGCTATACCCGTCCCCCTAGGTGACAAAGCAACTGTATAGACAGGGGACGGGCCGATAAGAGATAGCTGCTCGTTGGCAGCCTAAAGCCGCTAACCAGTAAGTATGTCCAACGAGGCTACCTATTACTAGACATTCTACGTCCCCTCGAACCACACGCTACCCCGATACCTCGTACTACCATGTCACCGAGGCTATACAGGAGAAGGTTCCCCGGAAAGGGAGGAGGTAGAAGAATGGGAGAGTTGGACGGAAAAGTGGCCGTCGTGACCGGAGGCGGCCGGGGTATAGGCCGGGCTATCGCTGAGGCCTATCTGGAGGAGGGAGCACGAATAGCGCTGACCGCGGCCCGGAAGAAGGCCGAGGTAGAGGACGTTGTCCGGAAAGCCGGGCCCGAACGGGCACTCGCGCTCGTGGCTGACGTAACTGACCCCGAGGACTGCGAGCGGGTGGTGGCCGAGACGGTGGAACGGTTCGGCCAGGTGAACGTGTTGGTCAACAACGCCGGGCGCGGGATGAAGTACGTGAGCTCGGATTTTCTCACCGAGCCCCCACGCTTCTGGGAGACGGATCCTGAGACGTGGAAGATGGTCATAGAGACTAACGTCAACGGGCCCTTTTTCATGGCGCAGGCGGTGGTGCCCCGGATGATTGAGCAAGGCGGCGGGAGCATCATCAACGTCAGCGTGAACTACGAAACCATGAAGCGCAGGGGCTTCTCGCCCTACGGCCCATCGAAAGCGGCGCTCGAGTCAGAGTCGATCATCTGGGCGCAGGACCTAGAGGGTACCGGGATTCGGCTGAACATTATCCTGCCTGGCGGGGCGACCGACACCGGCATGATACCGCCGGGAGTGCCCGATGATGTACGCTCGCGACTGCTGCGACCAGAGATCATTGGGCCTCCTGCTGTCTACCTGGTCTCCGACGCCTCCCGACACATGAACGGCCGCCGCCTCATCGCTACCGACTGGTCTCCTGAGAACTCCGATGGCCTGCCTATCTCGGAGGGCCTAGGTATTTGATCTGGGGTACTTGAGTCCTGGTAGCCGGAGGGGAAGGATACGGCCTCATGACTTACGATCTCCGTCACCTCGGTGCACTACTCAATTTACAAAAGCGTTTGAGATTGAGTTCCGAGCCCTGCTAGGTAACCGCACGCAAGAGGTGCGCTTCGAGCAGGTAGCGGTGGGTTAGAGTGTTGAAAACTAGTTTAGAGGCAATGGGGTAGCCTCATACTAAGGGGGTAGGAGCAACCACTACCGGCTTCTTGTACTCCCACGTCTACGATAAGGGCCTGATCCTAGTCTATATTGGCGGACGTGCCTAAAGGTACCAAGCGGCTAAGTATGGGTAGGTGCTAAATAGAAAGTCTCAAGGCGACCGATGCTTGCTGAAGACAAAGGAGAAGGATCGGAGCCCCTGATATAGTACCCCGGTCCCCAAAGGGAGGCCAGACCGCTACACGGCAACTAATAACGGTTGGGCTCCCCTACGTATGCGCACCTTAATAAGAGGTCCCCCTTCCTAGGTAGCCCTAATTTGGCCCCAATTTCAGTGAGCACAAGATAGGGTAGTCGAAGCGCAACCGTCCCCAGCCCCTAGAAGGAAGCCGCCTGCTCAGGGGTCCACCTGGTAGCTGGGTGGCTGTCCAATCAGAGGTTTTACTGAGGAGGTGTAGGCGTACGCGGGTTGCCTTTAAGGTTAATAGTCTTTATACTAGCTTAAAGAACTTTAATGATAGGTTCTAGGTAAACGTCTGAAGGGGGGTAATGAAGTTGAAGAAGTTGATGATGTTAGGAGCCCTAGTGGCGATGGTGGTGGTGGCCGCCGCCCCTGCTCTAGCGCAGGTCTCCCAGGGAGAGTCAGAGAGGCGCATAACAAGCGGTAAGTCTTCGCCGTCGTTTAGCGTAAGCAACAAGGGCAACAACGTGAGCCTGTGCCCCAGCGGTCAGCAGGTAGGCAACACAGGCCAGGTTGCTAACGAGCAGGGAGCTGTTCAGTACTTCTCTAAGTCTGGTGACATAGACTTTGCTGGCAGCTCGATCACCGTCGGGACGGAGAGCGCGCCGGCCGATATTACGGCTACGT
>DASQSI010000328.1:0-2874 GCA_035642415.1 Rubrobacteraceae bacterium | reverse complement strand
TTCGCTAAGAGTGTATGCCTTTGTCGCTCTCGGGGACACCCGCCGAGAGGCGACGAATCTACCAAACGCTTCAGATCAGTATCTCAGTACCGAAGGACGGGGAGATCAAGATCAAGCTGCCTTTCCCCGACGAAGAAGACTTTTGTCGGGAGAAAACCGTAAGTTTTACAGTTTCACATCGACAAAACGTACTTTGCCAGTCGCTGATAAGCATTTGTTCTGTGAAGCAGTCCTGTTTTCCAGAGATTGTGTTTAGGCCTTGCTTAGACTAACCAAGTACGCCCCTTGCTTCATCGCTGAGATCGCCTCTGCATCTAGGAGGCGGTACGTCTCGGGGGTGCTCGGGAGCGTGACAACCACGTAGTCTGCCTCCTGAAGCGCCGCGTGAAGATCTGACGTCGTGTACAGCTCATCCGCGTAGCTCCAGGCCGCATCGTCCTCCTGCACAGTTCGCTTTACACCCACCACGCGCACGCCGAATGATCGTGCCCTAACCGCAATAGCCCGCCCGATACTTCCTATCCCCACCACGCACAAAGTCTTGCTATGTAAGGTATCTGTGTGCACCTGACGCCAGCGCTTCTCGGCCTTATCGCGCTGGAGACGGTCGAGGTCCTTGACGTGCGCAAGAAGGGCCATCATCACGAACTCAGCCAGAGGCCCAGAGTACACCCCACTAGCCCTCGTGACGATCACGTCGGTGTTTTGCAGTCCTGTCCGCTCGATGACATCTCCGACTCCCGCAAAGCTCGCTTGGAGCCAGCGGAGTTTCGGGGCAACCTGGAGCAGGTCCTTCGTGTGGCCACGGGGGAAGTCGTAGAGGACCTCCGCCTCTTTGAGCATTGCAAGGAACTCCTCCTCGCCCTCCTCCGAGCGACGCCACCCAGGGAGGCCTACGTGGTCCCCTGGCCAGCGCGGTGGTGGCACCAGATCTTCGCGGTAGAGTACCTGCAGTGTCTCGTCCACCTTGCGGATGCGTGCTATGTACTCCTCCTCAAAGTAACTGCATACCACCACTGTGACCATGGAGTGCCTCCTTTATGTCTCTTAGGAACCTCGCTGAGCAAGCTACTACATGCCCGTATAATTCCCGGACTTAGGTTAGCCAAGCACTGGGAGAAGTTCGTGAGCAAACCGATCCCCGAACAACGGAATAGATATCCCCATTTCCTGATGATTCCGACCAGATGGATGGATAACGATGTTTACGGCCACGTCAACAACGTCATCTATTACTCGTATTTCGACACGGTGGTAAACCAATACCTAATCGCCCAGGAAGTTCTAGACATCGAGAATAGCGCGGTGATCGGCTTGGTCGTCGAAACGCAATGCCGGTTCTTTAAGCCCATCACCTTTCCAGACACCGTCTACGCCGGCCTTCGCGTTGCCCGGCTTGGCAATAGAAGCGTCCGCTACGAGATCGGGCTATTCCGAAACGAAGAAGACCTCGCCGCAGCCCAAGGCCACTTTATCCACGTTTATGTAGAGCGCAAAACGCGCCGGGCTACCACTCTCCCGCCGGAGATGCGAGAGGCATTGAAACAAATACTCGTGCCATAAGCTCTAACCAGTAGCTGGTAATCAGCAGGTGGGATCGGTCTAACTAAGAAAATTAGAAACAGCCCAGTAAAGAGCTTACGCCACGTTAATAAGAGCCTGCCGTTGCCTCTAAAATGGTTTTCTGGGTTCTAACCCGCTACCCGCTCGCGAAGTTCACCTCTTGGGTGCCGTCAGTCGGCAGGGCGCGGAACTCGATCTCAAACCCTTTCTAAGCGAGCCGTGCATCGAGGCGTGGCGCCTACCCTATATCCGGGAGTATTCCCAGCTGGGTGAGCATGCCCATCCGGTCAGAGGTGCCCCACAGTTCAGCTATCTTGCCGTCCTCCATCCGGAACAGAACCATAGATTCCCACTCGGTGTGCCGCCTCGTGGGCTCGGGAACCCGCGGGTACGGCCCGGTGTTTGTTCCGGTCATCCTGACTTGGGCCGCGACATAGTCCTCTTCGCCCACGAGCCGTTCTACGGCAGCGTACAAGTCTGGGAAGGCAACAAGGAGCATGCGGATACCTTCAGCCATCCTTCCAGGTCCTTCCGGTTGGGCGAATATGATCTTGTTATGGTCTATAACGTCGCTGGCCACGAGTTCGTCGAGGAATTCGACTTTCTTGTTGTTGAAGACCTCTTCGAAGAACCTTTTGACCACGACCTTGTTGTGCTCTACCGACATAGCTTCCTGCTCTTCCCTAGGAGGTACGTTCACTCTTATCAACGTTCAGGAGCACCAAACGCCCTGAACTAAAGTTTCGCGCCCTGCTGACCGGAGGCGGCGACGAGCGGGTAGAATTGGCGCGGGTTTAAACCCTCTGTTTACCCCCCTGCCCTAGCAATCACTCTGAGCTGAGGTATTGCTAGGGAGCGGCGCCTAACTGTTGCATCAGCCCCAAGGCATCCCACTCACCCCAGCGCTCCACGACCTTTCCATCGGCGATGCGAAACATGTGCATCTCTGTCACCGTCGCCCGAGTGCCGGTTGGGGGAATACCAAAAACTCACCTTGATGAGTACCACTCCAGTTCAAGCGGAACGCAACCATATCCCCTTCGGCAACCAGGTCCTCAACTTCAAACAGGACGTCGGGAAAGGCTTGCGGCAAGGCGGGAAGGAGCTGCTTGAAGCCCTCAAGAGATTCGACCTCGGGTGGTAGTCCCGAGATGTGCTGGACAACGTTGTTAGCTAACCCCGTGTGCAAGTTTTCTGAAGCAAGGTGCACTCCTGACCTAACTACACCGTCGTGTTTCCCAAGGCGCCTGAAGTTAGTTGTCGTCAGTTGGTGGACCTGCACCTCTGGGCGCGTAGCATTGTCGTGCTGAT
>DASQSI010000327.1:0-2945 GCA_035642415.1 Rubrobacteraceae bacterium | reverse complement strand
GGTAGGTACTGGCGCTTGACAAGCACCTCGCGCCAGCCCGGCTGCGCCGCATCGAGCAGGTCCTCAAGGTCGCGCTCGTCCTAGCGCGGGTCTCGAGTATGACTCGGGTCCAGCTGTTTGAAGGTTATCGTACTGTACGGTGCCGAGGCCGAACCTACTCTATTCTCTGAATCGGCTGTGATTTAGCCGTATCCTTTGAGGGTATACGCTAAAGAGCGAATCTGAATTGTTTGTAGGAAGGAAAGAACATGGACTTTAACCCAGACGATGCACGACAGTACTTCGAGGGGGTGGAATACCCGGCCAGCAAGGAGAACTTGATATCTGCTGCCGAGGGCAACAACGCTCCTGATGCTTTGGTGGAAAGGATCGGGACCTTGGGCCGCGCCGAGTTCTCCAGCTTGGAGGACGTCGTGGAGGAACTACAAGCTTCTCCTCGTTCAACCTGACCGCGGCCGTCTCTCAACGAAGGCCGGCATTCTTGGAGGCCAAAGCCTTGGCCTCCAACTCTGGGGCTACAGACGGGTGGTCTTTACTTTGAGGTGTTCGAGTAGTCCGGGGAATGTACGAGGTCTCCCGCCGCATCGGCCTAAGTTCGATTCTGTCGAAGATGCTTTCCTGCCTTGACGCTGGGCAGCGGAATGGCGAAGTAATATCCCTATCTGAACTCTCACCCTAAGGTTGCGACGAGCTCATCTGCAGGGCTGGCTCTACGCTTCGGCTATCACCTCCAAACCTAAGGCGCCAGCGAGACCGATTATTACCCTCACAATAGCTGTATCCTCGGCACCTTTCCCCAAGCCGTCCATAAAGGAATAGTCAATCTTGAGCACGTCGATCGAGAAACGTTTTAAGTGGGCGAGGCTCAAGCAGCCGGTGCCAAAGTCCGATGCAGGCTCTGCCGCAAATCTGGTGGCGGCGACAGCCCGCCCAGGGCCATCAGGCTTATGTAGTTTATGGCCAGTTTTCCCCGAGGACGCAGGCTGGTCTCCGCCTCTTCCCAGAGCGCCTTGCCGATCTCGTTGGCGACCTTCCGCTCTTGCTCGGGGTCGATAATGCTCGTCAGCTCGGCCGTCCCGACCAAAACCTGCCCCTGCTTGCGCGAGGCGTCGGCGAGCCTGCGAACGTCTTCGACGCCGCGAGGTTCAGGGCATGCACCGTAAGCACGTAGCCCCGCGGCTTGATCGAAGCCTCGCGCACAACAGAGAGGCTAATCACTTCCTCCATCTGTTCTAGGTTGTGGATCAACTGTCCGTGAAGGACGGATTTACGGTCATCTGGATCTCTGTACGCACTCTTCGTCCTTCCGGAGGATCCCATCTAATCTAGTCGCTCTCATAGCAACTCCCTAAGGCCCCCTCAGCCAGCTCGGCGTTCAGCGGCCACAACGAAGAGGGGGTTGCCGATCCTTCGCGTATATACCCTGAGGTAATTGAATCTAAAGGCGTGGCGAGCAGAAGCGGGTAAAAAGCCCAAAACGTGTTAGTGAATTGGCCAATACGCACCCAGCAGGTTGGCGCCTACAGTCTTTGCAGTAGTATCGGACTGTACTGTTTCCTGGAGTATGGATGCCTCTTTAGAAGGCTCACGCGGAAGACAACGTTCCCCATTAAGAAGTGGTGCCATTAAAAAACACAGGCCGAGCGAGAAACCTCATTGCAACCCGCCGGAGGACTTAGCCGATAGGAGTGAGCTACGAGAAGGCCCTTCTTCTAGACCATTTGTGGTTCGCGGCACCACAGGCTGGGCAAACACAAGCGCTCCTGACAACTCCTTACGTTGGCCTATCAGATCCCGCATGAAGCAGCCCGGGACCACGCTAACCAAGGTAAGCATTACTCTATCGAACGACAGCGGCAGCAGACTAGCGCCACGCCCTGTACCTCCGCGCGAGGCGCCAGTAGCAGTACCGAGACCAGCTCTCCCACCACCGTCACCTCCCTAGTCCACCACCCCGTCCTCCCATCGTCTCCCAAGAGCTGCAGGAATGTTTTGGCTTCCTCTTCAAATCTGAAGACCGGCAAGAATTCTCCGTCGTTATACGGGTCGATGGTGGGCGCGTCCAACCAGCTAGCCTAATGGCCTGTAATGATCTAAAGTAGCCTTTGCCTTAGGCACCTACTCTTGACCAGCATCCTCACCTTCTCCTCTTTTTGGCATCTCCGCTCGACACACAACGCTGAGGTACCCCTTGGGGCAAAGGATGCTCGAATGTTCATACCCTCTACTTAGCGTCTGTAGACAGTTTGGGCCGTTTTCGGATTCCAGTATGCTTAAACTGGGTATGTACGGCAACGTAGGGAAACACCCGCGGATGGAGGAAGTGATGACCGAGAACACAAACAGGGGATGGCAGGCACCGCAAGACGCTAGGGAGTGGCTCTATCAGATGCAGGCACTCTCCGAGCAGATACAGAAGCAGCAGCAGAACTCCCAGCAGATGATGCAGGAGTTGATGAACACCTACATGCAACTCCTCAACACCCCAGGTTCTTACATCTTCGGGCAGGCCGAACAGCAGCAGCACATCCTCCAGCAGACAGTCCAGCAGTGGATGGAGCAGGCCCAGCAACAACAGCAGAATTTCCAGCAGCAGGCCGAACAGCAGCAGCAAGCGTTCCAGCAGATGGCCCAGGAGGCTATGAACACCTACATGCAGATGTTTAACATCCCGCACTCTTACCTACAGGAAGGGATGAGGATTGCTCAAGAGGGTCCCTCAGGAAGCCTGCAGGAGGGAAATGAAAGACGAGATCCTAAGGAAGACCAATATAGGAGAAGCTCCGGGCAGTCTTCTTAGCAGCGCCACTGGCGGCCTGTCAAAACATCTAGGGTCGGGACTGGTAGCTCCTTCCCCGCCCTTATTTCTGGTCCACCGTCACGTCCTTGTGGCTCGGGGCAAGGCGTAGTTAGGTTAATGGAAGGCGTTCTCCTCGCGTATTGGT
>DASQSI010000326.1:0-26143 GCA_035642415.1 Rubrobacteraceae bacterium | reverse complement strand
CTCGTGAACCGTAGCGTAAGTACGACCGTTATAGCTGAAGGCGCAACCACTACAGCTCCTCAGCAGACCAGCAAGCTGAGTGTGAAGCGCTACGTCTGCGAGGTACGGCAGACGGATTGCTGCATCGTCGGCGGGGGGCCGGCGGGCTTGATGTTGGCGCTGCTGCTGGCGCGTAGGGGAGTAGGGGTAACTCTTCTGGAGGCGCACCGGGATTTCGAGCGTGAGTTTCGAGGCAACACCATCAATCCTTCGGTTATGGAGATCCTGGCGAGCGTCGGCCTCGTTGAAGGAGTTCTCAAACTCCGGCACGCGAAGGTGCGCCGCTTCATCCTTCAGACCGGTGAGAGGCGCGAGACGTTCGCCGACTTTTCGCGTCTTAAAACGCCTTATCCGTACGTCCTGATGGTCCCGCAAGCACGTTTTCTCGAGTTCGTCGCCGCTGAAGCAGGGCGCTACCCGAACTTCCGGCTCGTGATGGGCGCACGGGTAAAGAAGCTCATTTGGGAGGGCGGCGTGGTTCGGGGCGTCCGCTTCGGGGGAGAGGAAGGCACGCACGAGGTGAGGGCGGGTCTGACGGTGGGCGCGGACGGACGTTTCTCACGGCTGCGGAAGCTCGCGGGGCTCGAGCGTATAGGAGGCAGCTCGCCGATGGACGTTTTCTGGTTTAACCTACCGCGCGAGAAGGACGATCCGGAGGGTGCGGGCGCCGTTTTTCGGTGTGGCCGGGGCAGCTTGCTCGTCCTCATGGACCACTCCGAGTGCTGGCAGGTCGGGTACATCATCCCCAAAGGTACCTACGCGCGCCTCAAGGAGAGGGGCCTTCCGGCGCTTCATCGTTCGTTAGCAACCCTCGCCCCGGAGCTAGCGACCAGGGTGACCGCGCTAGAAGATTGGAAGCAGGGTTCCTTGCTCTCCGTAGAGTCTGACCGTTTGCAGCGTTGGTACAAGCCTGGCCTTTTGCTCATCGGCGACGCTGCCCACGTCAGCTCGCCCGTCGGCGGCGTCGGCATCAACCTAGCGATCCAGGACGCGGTGATTGCGGCGAATGTGCTCAGCGGTCCGCTAAAAGCGGGGAAGGTTCGTACACCTCACCTGGCCGCGGTACAGCGCCGTCGAGAGTGGGTGGTGCGTCTGCTTCAAGGCGCCCAGAACTTGGCGCAACGCTGTGTCGTAGCAAAGGTGCTGGAAGGGAACAGATCGTTCGAGCTGCCGCGTCTGTTGCGTCTGCTGTTACGCGTCCCCATGCTGCGCGCCGTGCCGGCCCGCCTCATCGCCTACGGCGCCGGGACGGTGCGCTTCGAGGCGCCAAAAAGGTGATCTGGTTTCTTCCCTTTCGAGCACGTACAGCAGGGCGAGAGCCGGACCGTCTAGAGGAGAAACGTGTGCTATAAAGGTGCGCGGGAAGGACCCTTCAGAATAGGGGGTCGCCGAGCAGCGTTTCTCGAGGAGCAGGAGGAGATCCCCCGATGAGTACAGCGAACCCCCACCTTCTCTCGGTCGCAACGGCCGTGCCACCGTACCGCGTCAATCAGGAGATGGCCAAGGGTTACACACGCCTGATGTTCTCCAAAAGGTACAGGGATGTGGAGCGCTTGCTCCTCGTATTCGATAATGCCCACGTACAGAACAGGCACTTCTGCATGCCGCCCGCCTGGTTCTACGAGGATCACACCTTCCCGGAGAAAAACACCCTCTACGTCGAGCACGCCCTCGATCTTTCGGAGAAAGCCGCCAGGCGGACTTTGGACAGGGCCGGTGTCGACCCTTCGGATGTCGGAGCCATCTTCTTCGTCTCGACCACCGGCATCTCCACACCCTCGCTTGATTCTATGCTTATCTTTCGGCTGGGTCTCTCAGAGCACGTGCGGCGCGTCCCTATCTGGGGCTTGGGTTGCGCTGGTGGGGCAGCCGGGCTCGGGCGAGCGGCGGACTACGCCCGGGCTTATCCACAGAAGCCGGTCCTCCTGGTTGGCGTTGAACTTTGCAGCCTGACCTTTCTGAGGGGTGACCGCTCCAAGAGCAACCTGGTGGGGATGAGCATCTTCGCCGATGGTGCAGCTGCTGCGCTCCTCGGACAGGAGGGAGCAGGACCGGAGATCTATGGCGGCTATAGCACCACCTGGCCAGACACCAGGGATGTGATGGGTTGGGATCTGATCGACGATGGGCTACAGGTGCGTTTCGCTAAAAGCATCCCACAGATAGTGCGAGAGAAAATGCACGGAAACCTCGAATCCGCCTGCAACTCTTTGGGTCTAGGTTTGAATGACCTCCGACATTTCGTGCTGCATCCTGGAGGTACTAAGGTGCTGGAAGCCTACGAGGAGACGCTCGGGATCGAACCCGGTGGGCTCGACTTCTCCTGGGAGGTGCTGAGGAACTACGGCAATATGTCTAGCGTCACGGTGCTGTTCGTTTTGGAGCGGTTCCTGGAAAGCTGTAGCGCCCAGGATGGGTGTGGTGTCCTCTCCGCTCTAGGCCCCGGCTTCTCTGCCGAACACGTCTTTTTTCAGTGCTAGGCGACCTCGTATGAGCGAAACTGCGATTCTCATCATTGCCGTAGCCCTCGTCGCCACACAACGACTCCTGGAGCTCTTCCTGGCCCGCCGCAACGAGCGCAAGACGCGGGTGAAAGGAGCCGTCGAGCGGGGGCAGGAGCATTACCCCTCCATAGTCGCCCTGCACTCTTTGTGGCTCGGCTCAACCCTCGTTGAGGGCATCTTACACGGCCCAGAGTTCCCTACCCTGTGGTGGGTTCCGCTCGCGTTCTTTCTCCTGGTACAGCCGTTGCGCTACTGGGCGATCTTCTCCCTAGGGGAAAGCTGGAACACGAAGATACTGGTCGTGCCAGGCGCGACGTTCGTCAGGCGAGGGCCATACAGGTACCTGAACCATCCCAATTACGTGGCGGTGGTCGTGGAGATCCTAACTTTGCCCCTCATTTTCGGAGCGTGGGTTACGGCGTTCGTCTTCACGGCCCTGAACGCGATCCTCCTCTACATAAGGATCCGGGGGGAGAATCGAGCGTTTGCGGAGCTTTCCGGCCCTGGTCAAACTGCAAGACGGTGAATAGCATTAGAGCGGTTAGCTTTGCTCTTGCTGACCACTGATAGGTGAGAGCTAAAACCGGGAGATATCTATGCTAGATCTTAGATACATTCGCGAGAACCCTGAGGCCGTGGCCGAGAACTGCAAGAACCGTGGTGTTGCGGCAGACATAGGGCTCGTCGTCGGGCTTGCCGACGAGCGTTCGAGGCTCATCCAGGAGTTAAACGAGCTCAAGCAGCGGCAGAACCAGCTGGCGAAGCTCGTCGGCGCAGAGCGGGACCCCGAGGCCCGCGAGAACCTCATTGCCGATTCGCGAAGGACCAAGGAGCTTATCCCCGAGAATGAGGCGCAGCTCGCGGCGGTTGAAGGCAGGCTCCGCGAGGAGATGCTTAAGATCCCAAACAGGACCCACCCGGACGCACCCATCGGCAGGGACGAAGCGGATAACGTCGAGATCCGGCGCGTAGGTGAGATACCGGACTTCGACTTCGAACCGAAGGACCACGTAGAGATCGGCGAACGTTTGGGCATCATAGACTTTGAAGCGGGCACGAAGGTTGCCGGTAGCAAGTTCTACTTCCTGCGCAAAGACGCGGTGCTTCTGGAGCTCGGGCTCGTCCGGTACGCGCTGGACGTCCTTATGGGGCACGGCTACGAGCCGGCAATCACACCGGACTTGGCACGGGACGAGGCGCTGGTTGGGACGGGCTTCATCCCGCGCGGACCGGAGACTCAGATCTATTCTATAGAAGACTCAGATCTCTCGCTCATCGCGACCGCCGAGATAACCCTCGCTGGGTCGCTTGCAGGCGGGATCCTGGGTGAAGAAAAGCTCCCTATCCGGCTCGCTGGCCTATCCCACTGCTTCCGTACTGAGGCCGGCTCTCACGGACGTGCGAGTCGCGGCCTCTACCGCGTCCATCAGTTCACTAAGGTCGAGATGTTCGCCTTCACTACCCCCGAGCAATCCGAAGCGATGCACGAGGAGATGCTCAGCATCGAGGAGGAGATCTTTCAAGGTCTGGGGCTCCCGTACCGCGTCGTCGATATCTGCACCGGAGACCTCGGTGGGGCCGCCTACCGTAAGTACGACCTCGAAGCCTGGATGCCCGGCCGTAATGCTTACGGCGAGGTGACCAGCACCTCCAACACCACCGATTACCAGGCCCGCCGTCTCGCCATCCGCTACCGCGAAAATGGCGGCGGTCGTCCCCAGCTCGTCCACACCCTCAACGGTACCGCTATAGCGGTGAGTCGCGCCCTTATCCCCATTCTAGAGAACTACCAGCAACCCGATGGTTCCATCCGCCTCCCCCAAGCTCTCGTCCCCTACCTCGGCAAAAAGGAACTCACTCCTGCACTGTAATACCTTGGTGCCTGGCTCCGTTCGAAACGATGCTCAGGCTTTGATCTACCACCTTCTCTTGGCTAGTGCCGGAAAGAGTTAGGTCCGTGGTGGTATGGCCGAGTTCTTTGACATCGCGGTGGCGGGAGTGAGTTTCTTACTGTTAGTCATATTAGTAGGGTATCTTTCCTGGAACACTTTACTAGCTCGCACCCATCGCCAGAACCTGATAACTGAAATGATTCGCGAACGTTTTCCGTGATCTCTGAGCGGGTAGAGGTTTTGCATGGAGGTGTCAGCGCCACGAGACCGGACGTAAAACATGAGGAAGGTGAGAGTGTTGGGGATCTGATCGGCGAGATGGGCCGGGAACGTCTAGCCCTGCGCTGCAAAACCACACTTGTAGTGCTCCTCTGTGTCTCGGCTTCCCTTTGCCTGGTCTTGGCCTTTGCCAGCCTCATGGGATACCTCCCCTACGCTGTAGGCCCCGCCGTAGCGCTACTGATTGTCTCGGGGATCGGCTTCGTAGCCTCTATCCTTGAAGCCCGATATCTAAGGTGGCGGTTTTTCACCGCTCTCGAAGGTGACTTCTAGTCCTTAGGCTCCGGGCGCTATACTCTTTTTCGGTTTGGATTGCATCGAGAGAGGAGCGTCGGATGGTCGAGGCGGCCGAGAAACTCACGAAGAAAAGCGAGGACCCGAGCAGATGGTACCTTGACCTAATCAGGATGGCGAAGCTCGCCGACTACGGGCCCGTGCGTGGCACGTTCGCCATAAGGCCCTATGGGTTCGCGATTTGGGAGCGTATTCACCGCGACCTCGACGACCGCTTCAAGGCCACCGGACACCAGAACGCCTATTTCCCTCTCCTCATCCCCGAGAGCTATCTCAAAAAGGAGGCCCAGCACGTCGAGGGCTTCGACCCCGAGCTCGCTTGGGTGACCATCGGGGGGAGGGAGGAGCTTGAAGAGCCTTTGGCCATCCGGCCGACCTCTGAGAGCATCATATGCGACTTTTACAGGAACTGGATTCAGAGCTACCGGGACTTGCCTATTCTCATTAACCAATGGTGTAACGTCCTGCGCTGGGAGAAGGTAACCCGTCCTTTCTTGCGCACTGCCGAGTTCCTCTGGCAAGAGGGTCATACTGTCCATGCCACCGCCGAGGGAGCCCGGGAAGAGGCTCTCAAGATGCTGAACGTCTACCGGGACTGCTTCTACGAGACGATGGCCCTCCCAGTCCTCACCGGTATAAAAAGCCCCTCCGAGCGCTTCGCCGGAGCGGTCGAGACCTTCACCTGCGAAGGGCTTATGAGCGATGGACGGGCCTTGCAGGCGGCTACGAGCCACGACCTCGGACAGAACTTCGCCCGCGCCTTTGATATCACGTTCCTCGACGAGCGGCAGGAGCGGGTGTACCCCTACCAGACATCATGGGGCCTCTCGACACGTACCATCGGCGGGCTCATACTTGTGCATGGGGATGATAGAGGTCTGAAAATACCGCCGAAACTCGCGCCCGTAGAGGCGGTTATAGTCCCGATCTGGCGCGGCAAAAACAAGGGTGAGGTGCGCAAGGAGGCCGAGGCTCTGTACTCCGAGCTCAAAGGTTCCGGGTTCCGAGTAGAGGTAGATCTTGATGAGGAGCACTCACCGGGTTGGAAGTTCAACGAACACGAGCTAAGGGGCGTGCCGGTACGCGTCGAGCTTGGGCCGAAGGATATCGAGAAGGGGCAGGCCGTTTTGGTCCGGCGGGACACGGGGGAGAAGGAGTTTGTGGGTCGCAGGGAATTGACGGAACGGTTGCGAGCTCTGCTGAGGGAGATTCAGGAGAACATGCTCTACCAGGCCACCGAGCTCCGCGATGCGAATACCCGCCGAGCTGAGACTTACGAAGAGCTTAAGGAGATCCTCGAAGAGAAGCGTGGTTTCGTGCTTGCCCCTTGGGACGGTACCGAGGAGACCGAGGCGAGGATCAAAGAGGAAACCAAGGCGACCATACGCCTCTTGCCTTTCGAAAGGGAGGAGGGGAAGGACCTCGTCTCTGGCAGGATGGGTCGAACGGCTATCTTCGCCCGCGCTTACTGATAAAGCACGGCTATGCTTCTCGCTGTCACCGGATAGCCGAGCGCTATGACTTGACGAAGGGCTCCATCGTGTTTTAGCATCCGGGTCTAGCGCGAACTCGCATCGAGAGCGGTGGAGGGAACTGGCCCTACGAAACCGCGGCAACCGGTGATGAGCTATTCATCGCAAGGTGCCAAATCCAGCAGGATCTGTAAAAGGTTCTGGAAGATGTGGGGAGAGCCGAACGGCCTCTTCTACGGAGCGGGTTGCGCGAGAGGCGGAAACCTGACGGTAGAAGGAGGCTGGATTACTGACCAGTACGATACCGGACCCGGCTGCCAGGGCTAACCTCGCTCCGGCCCGTCCAGGCAAGTACTTTCACCGAACAGGCTCCTTCGAGCCGGAACTCGGTGGCCACTTAGAAGAGGTTACGCTCGCCTACGAAACGTGGGGTGAGCTGGACTCTTCGGGCGAAAACGCCATCCTTGTCGTCCATGCGCTGACCGGGGACTCCCACTGCGCCGGCGGGCCGTGCGAGGCGTACAAGCGAGGCGGCTGGTGGGATGCGATGGTCGGACCGGGACGCGCGATCGATACCGACGAGCACTTTGTCGTGTGCTCGAACGTGCTCGGTGGCTGTTCGGGGAGCACAGGCCCGGCTTCTATCGACCCCGAGACGGGACACCCGTATGGCATGCGATTACCGATGATCACCGTCCGGGATATGGTGCGAGCGCAGAAGCGGCTGCTCGACGATCTCGGGGTGCGGAAGCTGAAGTTGGTCATCGGGGGGTCCATAGGTGGGCAGCAGGCTTTGGAGTGGGCGGTGGCGTACCCTGGCTTCGTGGAGAAATCGGTGCCGATCGCGGCGACAGGTGCTCTGGGGCCGCAGGGGTTGGGGATGAGCGAACTCGGACGCCGCGCCATCATGGCCGACCCCTTCTGGCGGGGCGGGGACTACTACGGAGAGGAGAAGGGACCGGAGACGGGACTGGCGATCGCCCGAATGGCCGGGATGATGACTTATCAGAGCGCTCCCGGCCAGCAGGAGAGGTTCGGTCGCAAACCAGCGAGCCGGCCTGCTTTATACGAGGAGTTCGGTGGTTGCTTCGAGATCGAAAGCTACCTTCACTACCAAGGTAAGGACCTCGCCGGCCGCTTCGACGCTAACTCCTACCTGTATCTCACCCGCGCGATGGACCTCTACGACGTGGAGGCTGGATACGCCTCGCAGGAAGAGGCTTACGGGCGTATAGAGGCCGAGGTACTCTTCGTTGGCATCTCGAGCGACTGGCTCTTCCCGGCGGCGGAGGTGCGTATGGCTGCAAAGGATGCGAGGAAAGCCGGGGCGGAGGCGTATTACAAAGAGATGGAGTCCCTGAACGGGCATGATGCCTTTCTGAAGGATTGGGACGAGCTTAGGGCGGTCGTCGGACCGTTCCTCGACGGTTAGGAGGGAAGAGATGGCCGACACCACCAATCGGAAGAGACCTCTCACGATTGAGTTCGACAGCACCCCGGCCGACGAGGGCATCCAAAACGGTCCAGTAACCATAGTGATCTTGGCGTACGCTTGGGGATGCGCTTGAAGCGCGTCGAGATCGTGCAGCTTGGCTTGGGCTACGTCGGTCGGGCGGTGGCTCAGATCGTTATGGAGGAGCGCAAGCGCTGGCGGGAGCAGTTAAACCTCGACCTCCACTACAGGGCCGTCTCCGATACCTCGGGAGCACTCATAGGTGAGGAACTCTTGCCGCAAGCCATACGCCTAAAGGAGAACGGTGGCACACTCGCCACTTTGGGCGTCGAGCCTATAGAGGAGGTACTCGCCTCCGCGCCCGCGCCCGGCATCACGCGGGTAGTGATGGATCTGGCGGTGCATGGGACCGGGACCTTCGACCTTGACTTGTTGGGGTTGAGAAACGGTTCTTGCCTGGTGCTTTCGAATAAGGGCCCACTCTCCGGTAATGGCGCCGAGTATAGGGAGCTACTACGCGTGGCGAGGGACCGACTCTGGCACGAAGCCACCGTGGGTGCCGGGATGCCCATCATCTACACCCTCAAAAACCTCCTAGACACAGGCGACGAAATGCTCGAGATAAGGGCCAGCCCGAGTGGGACCTTGGGCTTCATCATGAGCGCTGTCGAGACCGGTCGGTCGTTCTCAGAGGCCGTAAAGGAGGCTGTTGCCCTTCACTACGCCGAGCCCGACCCCAGGGACGACCTTTCGGGGTTGGACGTCGCCCGCAAAGCGATAATCCTCGCCCGCACGGTGGGCCGTGATATAGAGCCCGAGGAAATCCCCTTCGAGTCCCTCATCCCCGAGGGGCTGGAAGACGTCTCTCTGGAGGAGTTCATGCAGCGCCTGCCGGAAGCGGACGAGGACTTCGCTGCCCGGATGCACGCCGTGAAGCCCAACCACATGCTCCGCTACCTGGCTCGTATCCCAGCGGAAGGGCCGGTCAAGGTCGGCCTTACGGAAGCGGCGGTCGAGAGCCCCTTCGGACCTATAAACGGCCCCGAGAACGTCTTCGAGTTCTACACGCGGCGCTACTCGGATGTGACGCTTACCGTCTCAGGGCCCGGCGCCGGTCCGGAACGCACTGCGAGCGGGGTGGTTATGGACCTGCTTGATATAGTCCATAAGGTGGTAAAAGATGACCTGGAGTACGCTTAGCATGCCTGAAGGATATACGGTAGCGGTTGTAGGTGCAGGTCTTGTTGGTGAGCAGCTGGTGGCGGAGTTGAAACGACGAGACTTCCCCCTCAAGGAGCTGCGCGTGTTGGCCCGCAGCGCACGCCGGGTAGCCCTCGCTGGTGAGACCTTCGAGGTGGGGGTGGCGGAGCCGGATGCTTTCGAGGGTGTGGACTATGCCTTGTTCGCCGGAACCGAAGGAGAGAAAGGCGCCGCGGTACAGCTCGCCCACGAAGCCATATCGCGCGGCGCCACCGTCATAGACAATGGGAGTGACTTCCGGCTCGACCCTGAGGTGCCGCTCGTGGTGCCCGAGGTGAACGCTAGAGCGATAACGACCCATAAGGGCATCGTCGCCAACCCGAACTGCTCCACAATCCAATTGGTCGTCACGCTTGCACCCATAGCCCGGGTGTACGGCCTCAAAAAGGTAGTAGTCTCGACCTATCAAGCGGTCTCCGGAGCCGGGCGAGGGGGCGTCGAGGCACTGGAGAACGGTCGGGAGGACGCCTTCCCCAAGCCCATCGTCGGCAACGTAATCCCGCTCATCGGGGGCGTGGACCAAGGCGGGTATACGACGGAAGAGAGGAAGATAGAGGAGGAGTCGCGTAAGATCCTCTCTCTCCCCGGTCTCCCCATCTTCCCGACGGCCGTACGTATCCCCGTCCATACCGGCCACTCCGAGAGTATCTATGTTGAGACCGAAAAGGACGCTACGTTGCCGGAGCTTCTGGAGATCCTGGACACCGCCCCCGGCGTCTCCTTCTCCGGCGATGCGGCGGGCTTTCCGACGCCCCTCGAAGCTGCGGGGGATCCTAGGGTCTTCGTTGGGAGGGTTCGCGTCGAGGGGGATGCCATAGGGTACTGGTGCGTTTCGGACAATCTGCTAAAGGGCGCTGCGACGAATGCTGTCCAGATCGTCGAATCGCTTATCGGGGCGCCAAAAGACGTTCCGAGCGCGAGGGTTTGAAGGAGACGCGACCGAGGGAAAGGAGAGAACAGCATGGCCGAGGAAAGAGGATCTTTCTGGAACAAGCTCTTTGACGGTTCCTTTTTGGAACAACGGGACGAGGAGCGGGAGCGGAAGGTTATGGAATACATCTGCCACCGCGTCAGCGAAGGAGCCCACCTTAGGGACATAATCCAGGAAGAGTATGTCCGCCGCAACGCGTCCCAGGAAGAGATCGAAGATCTTCTCAACAACCCCAAACTCGTCGAGGCCGCCCACGAGCAGATGCGGGAGGACTTCTCATCCGGGAGGCTGGATCCGAAACCTCCACCAAGCGCCGCTCACTAGACGAACCGGCGACCCCGAGGTTGTATAATCTCGGGGTCGCAAACTTTTACAAAAAGTATTGGAGCTTACATGCCGATCTACGAGTACAAGTGTGAGAACGGACACGTCTTCGACGTAATGCAGAGTATATTTGATGATCCCCTCACAGAATGCCTCGAGTGTAACGCCCCGGTCAGGAAGGTCCTCCGTCCGGTGGGCATCTCCTTTAAGGGCTCGGGCTTCTACTCGACCGACTACAAGAGCGGCACGAAGACGGACGCCCCAGATAAGGTTGCCGCTAAGGGTGACAAGTCGGGCACGAATGGTACCTCCTCGGGAAGTGCAGCTGAAAAGAAGCCGGAGAAAACCTCGACGGAGTCCTCTAAGCAGTGAGATCGAAAGTCGGCGTAGCCAACTCACGCGAAAAATCCTCGGCAAACTCCACCGTTCAAAGACCCGGACGCAAAGCCATGCTCGTCCTGGCCTTTCTTTTCGCGCTGACCGCCATCTCCGTCTCCGTGGGGCTCCTCGTATATACCGCATGGCGTCAAGACCTCAAAGACGGTCTCTTCGCCCTCGCCTTCGCCGTTTTGAGCGCCAGGGCTGCCCTCTCCTTGATTCTCTGGCATGATAGCGATCAGCAAAAACCTGGTAGCTGACTGCCGAAAGCTGACAGCTAAATCTCCTGAAAAGCCCTGCAAATCGTACCTCAATCTTAGGTATAGCTTGACCTAGACAATACTCGCGCATTCACCGTATAGTGCCGCCTGTCGAGGATGGACGGGAGAACAGGCGATGGGCGGGACCTGTGGGTCCCGCTAGCCGTTCTCGGGTAGAAGTAGGGGAGGGAACGGGTTTTGTCGGTTACGCCTTTTGCGCACTTACACTGCCATTCAGAGTATTCGATGCTGGATGGGGCGAGCCGCATAAAGGATCTCATCTACTTCGCCAAAGACCAAAACATGTCTGCCATTGCGCTCACCGACCATGGCGTAATGTATGGCTCGGTCAAGTTCTACCAAGAGGCCAAAAAGGCTGGCGTAAAGCCCATAATGGGCTGTGAGGTCTACGTCACTGCCGATCGGAAGGACCGCAGCAGGGCTCCTTATTACCACCTTACGCTCCTTGCCCGGACGCCCGTGGGTTACAGGAACCTCATGAAGCTCTCGACCATAGGCTTTCTTGAGGGCTTCTACTACAAGCCGCGTGTGGACATGGAAACGCTAAAGAAACACGCAGAAGGGATCATCTGTCTCTCCGGGTGCCTCTCGGCCGAGGTGCCAACCAGGATCCTCGAAGGGAGGATGGACGAGGCGCGAAAGTTACTCGCGCAGTACGCGAAGGTCTTCGACGCCGTCTTCCTCGAGCTGCAAGACCACGGCATCGCGGAGCAGAAGCGGGTCAATGAGGGTCTCCTCAAGCTTCATAAAGACACTGGGATACCGCTTGTCGCGACCAACGACTCCCACTACACGACCAGAAGCGATGCCAAGATGCACGACGTTCTCTTGTGCATCGGGACTGGCAAGTTCCATGCCGATCCGAATCGCATGAAGTTCTCCGGCGAGGAGTTCTACGTTAAGCCGGTCGAGGAGATGGAAAGGCTCTTTACGGACTTTCCGGGGGCTCTAGAGAACACCCTCAAGGTCGTAGATCTCGTCGAGGACCCGGGCATAGAGCTTGGCAGGACGAGATTGCCGAGCTTCCCCAAACCCGAAGGATACACGGCGGACCATTATCTTAGGCAACTTTGCGAGGAGGGGCTTAAGAAGAGGTACGGCGCGCTCACCCCTGAGGCGAAAAAGCGGCTCGACTTCGAGCTTCATACCATAGCGAAGATGGGGTTTGCCGACTACTTCCTCATCGTGTGGGACTTCGTAAAGTACGCCAAGGATGGGAAGATAGCGGTGGGGCCAGGCCGCGGATCGGCGGCGGGTTCGATAGTCGCTTACGCCTTAGAGATCACCGACCTGGACCCCCTCGGATACTCGCTGCTCTTCGAGAGGTTTTTGAACCCAGACCGGGTCAGCATGCCTGACGTGGACATAGACTTCTCGGTCTCGGGGCGGAGCGAAGTGATGAAGTACGTCACCGACAAGTATGGTGGCCATGAGCACGTAGCTCAGATCATCACCTTCGGTACCTTGGGCGCTCGGGCCGCTATCCGGGATGCGGGGCGTGTTTTCCAGTACCCCTACGATGCCACTGATAAGCTCGCCAAGTTCATCCCCGAAAAGCCGGTCGGAACAAGCTTACGGGACGTCCTGCGAAAGGAGAACGGTAAGTACGTACCCGGCGAGAAGCATCCTGGGACGGCGCGAGAGATGCTCAGGTTCGTCCAAGAGAACGCCGAGGCTGAGCACGTTCTCGATATCGCCTTCCAAATAGAGGGTTTCGCCCGTCACGCCTCCATCCACGCCGCCGGTGTGGTTATCTCCGAAGAGCCCCTGACCGAGATCGTTCCTCTTCAGAAGGGTCGCAATGACGAGGTCATGGTCCAGCACCCGATGTCAGACGTCGAGGCTCTGGGGCTCTTGAAGGTAGATTTCTTGGGCCTGAGAAACCTCGACGTGATCGAAGAGACCTTAGAGACCATCCGGCAAACTACCGGCGAAGAGGTAGACATACGAAACATACCACTCGACGATGAGAAGACTTTGAAGCTTTTTGCCAGGGGCGACACGTTCGGGGTCTTTCAGTTCGAGTCGAGCGGGATGCAGCGGATGCTCCAGGAGGTCCGTCCCGACCGCTTCGACGACCTAGTGGCCCTCAACGCCCTGTATCGCCCCGGTCCCATGGACTATATACCGAACTTCAAACGCGGAAAGCACGATCCCGGGAGCGTTCGGTACCGCGATCCGCGCCTCAAGCCTATCCTGGAGCCGACCTACGGCGTTGCTGCTTACCAAGAGCAGCTCATGGAAATCTCGAAAACCTTGGGCGGCTTCACCCCCGGCGAGGCAGACACCTTGCGCAAGGCCATAGGTAAAAAGAACGCCCGGCTCATCGCTACCCTCAAGGACAAGTTCATCGAAGGTTGCGCGACGAACCAAGTCGCTCCGAAGGTCGCCGAGGAGCTGTGGAACTGGATGGAGAAGGCAGGCGGTTACTCGTTCAACAAGAGCCACAGTGCGTGTTACTCGTTCCTCGCCTTCCAGACGGCGTATCTCAAGGCGCACTATCCTCAGGCGTACATGGCCGCCCTCATGAGCAGCGTGATGAACACCAAAGATCGGGTGCCACAGTACGTGGCGGAGGCCCGCGCTATGGGAGTAGAAGTCCTTCCGCCGGACGTCAACGAGAGCGGGCACCGCTTCACGGTGGTCGGGGCGACCATCCGGTTTGGCCTCTCGGCGGTAAAAAACGTTGGAAGCAACTGCGTCGAGGCGATCATACAAGCAAGAGAGAAAGCCGGACCTTTCGAGGATCTCTTCGACTTCTGTGAGCGTATAGGTCCGAAGACGTACAACAAGCGTACCATCGAGTCCCTCATAAAATGCGGCGCCTTCGACTCGACCGGCCATTCCCGGGCAGCCATGCTCGAGGTGCACGCCGAGGCCGTCGAACTCGCCCAGAAAGGTTCCAAAAGCGCCAGCGCCGACCAGTTCTGCATGTTCGACGCTGCCGAGCTTGCTCCGCCCCGACCCACGATACCGGAGATTGAGGACGACTGGCGCGGCATCCTGGAGTGGGAGAAGGAGACGTTGGGGCTCTACGTCTCCGACCATCCATTACGTCCCGTGCTTCACAAGCTCAAAAAGCACGCCGATACAAGCGTACCGGACCTGGATCACTGCCATGATGGGCAGCCCGTATGGGTCGGCGGCCTCGCAACTTCCGTACGTCGCAATACCACCCGTAAGGGCGACGTGATGGCGACGCTCCAGCTCGACGACACACGTGGGCTCGCGGGAGTCATGGTTTTCCCGAAGGTTTACGCTAGATGCGCCAACAGCGTGCGGGAGGACGCTATCCTAAAGATTAAAGGTCGCGTCGAGCGCAAAGAGGGCATCCCGCGCATCATTGCGATGGAAATAGAGGAGCTACACTTGGAGCCCGGTCCCGACCCTGTCTACCTCGACGCCGGTGCATTTGTTAATCGACCGCGTTCACTGGTGTACGAGGCGTTCGAAGTGCTCGGCCGTCACCCTGGTGAGAGCCCTCTGGTCCTCGTCTCCAACGACGGCATCCCGGAGGAGACCATCTGCACGGTCCAGGACTCCTCAGACCTCTACGCTGAGTTGAAGCAAATCTTGGGACCACGGTGCATAAGCGCCGTACGTAAAGCTGCAGAGCCTGAGATGGAGCGGGTCTCCTGATCGTGTACAGCTTGGTTGGTGCTTGTCTTTCGTAGATGTTCTATGGAAGCAGGTTGCGCCAACCGGCATCCTTCTCATCTTCCTCGTCTTCTCCGTAGCCAGCGTCTAGAACGGGATCACCGTAGAGGGCATCGCTCGCGGGTGCGAGGCCGCACTGGAAAAGTGGATCGAGTGGAAGCTTTTGAAGCTGGCCGAAGAGCAACCGCTCCTCTGCCAGAAGCCGCTGCTTGAGCGGGGCGGTTTGTGCCTGTTACTAGCGTGAGACCAAAAGCCACATGCTAGAATGACGTCATGGCAGAGAAAATACAGAAGACCGCCGAGGAATGGCAAAGGGAGCTGACTGCCGAGCAGTATAGGGTCACGCGGGAGAAGGGTACCGAGCGAGCCTTTACGGGCGAGTACTGGGATCACAAAGGAGAAGGCGTTTACCGTTGCATCGGCTGTGGAACGCCGCTCTTTAGCTCAGAGACGAAGTACGACTCCGGCACGGGTTGGCCAAGCTTCTACGCGCCCGTCGACGAGCGTAACGTCGAGACCGAAGAGGATCGTAGTTTCTTCATGCGGCGCACGGAGGTGCACTGCGCCGTTTGTGGGGCGCACCAGGGCCACATCTTCGACGACGGCCCCGCGCCGACGGGCAAGCGTTACTGTATCAACTCGGCCTCGCTCGACTTCGACCCGAATACTAAGCCTAGCGAGTAGCCAGAGCACGGGGTACGTTCAGTTCGGGGTGAGGCTTTGCTTCTCTTCGATCACTCTCTCGACTGAAGGGCGTCACGGCCTCCCAGTGGCTCCGGACACAGATCAATACCTGCCTTCTCGATCCAGAACCCCCCCGTGGTTGAAATTTGAGGAGCGCCCCTTCTCGTTATGTAACCAGCGTTTTCGAGGTCGTTTCTTGCGCGCGTAAACTTCTCGTCGTCCCAGCTTAGTTTGTTCATGAGGGCTTCTTCGTCGACCTGATAGTCGCTGAACCTGTCGGCTATCTCGCAGGCGGCTTCTAGAAATGTGTACTGATCCGAGCTTAGGTCATCCGCCATCGTGCTTGCTACCTCCCCTTGTTTGATCCTCGGTGTCTGACGTCCCTACAGTTACTTTAACCGCTCCTATTGCGGGTAGCGAGTGGCGGTAAGCCGCCCGCTTTCTTTTATGCCCTCAGTTTCCGAGAAATAGGGCGTGCGGGCGATAGCAGCTCGTGGATGCGCAGCCGCTTTAGCTGCTGCTCAGAGCGCTAACGATAGGTTAAGGACTGCTCGAAGCGGGAACACTTGCTGATAATCACCGGCCTTATGGAAGAGCGGCAACCATGAAGGAAACCTCTATCTGGTAACGTTCCTCTGCGCGCCGGAGGCATCGTTCATTAGCGGTGCGTCCCTCACTATGTGGATGGTGGGTGGACTGCTTGCTAATACCTCTCCTTTTATAGCCACGATGCCTATGCGCCACCCAGGGCCTGCTTTATGGCCATCGCGGCTATGCCCGCTATGGCGGCTTTAGCTATGAAATTGTCCACCATGCTCTCACCGCCCGAAGCCACCCCCTCGCCGCCGGTTATACCGTTTCCGAGCATGCCGCCGACTAGACCTGCTCCACCGCCGCCGAGAGTGCTCTCCAAGAGGCTCGGATTCTTGCGGTGCACCATTCCCGTTATCTGTGCTAGGTAGTCGGGATCCTGGAAGCGGGCGTCTTGGTCGTCCCTGCCGCGGTCGGGGAAGTCATAGCCCTGCTGGAGGGTTTGATCTCGAAGCTGTCGACCGAACCCTGTGCGCTCCTCCGCTGTCATCCGCGAGAAGGCCTCCCGGGCTGCGTACCGGTAGTCTTCGTCCGATAGCTGGGGAGCAACTTCGCCGTAGCGGTTTATGGCTTCTTCGTCGGAGATGTTGTCGTAAGGCGCACCTCGGTCGTAGCGCTCCACGAAATCACGATATTCTTCCCGGTGGCTACCCACGAAGTTGTTGGTGAAGTTCATCTCATCCCTCCGGTGTGCTTTCCCGATAAAGTAAGTATTCCCGACACCGGGCACGGCTAAGCGTCGGCCAGTCCTTGGTTGCTAGCCCAGGTCGTACAGCTCGTCGAACTTGTTCTTCAGGTAGCGGAGGTAGGGGGCGGTGTCCAGCGATCGCCCGGTGACCCGTTCGATCAACTCGTCGGGATCGTACCGGGAGCCGTGACGGTAGATGTTTTCCCTAAGCCAGGTATGCAGGGTGGAGAACTTGCCTTCTTTCATCTCGGCAGGGATTTCTGGCCGTTGCTTGATCGCTTCGTCGAAGAACTGTACGGAGAGGACGTTACCGATAGTATAGGTCGGGAAGTATCCGAAGAGCCCGTTCGACCAGTGAACGTCTTGCAACACGCCTTCGGCGTCGCTTTCGGGGGTTATGCCAAGGTACTCTTTCATCTTCGCGTTCCAGGCGGCGGGAAGGTTCAAGACGGGGAGTTCGTCCTCGATAAGGGCAACCTCAAGCTCGAAGCGCATAAGGATGTGCAGATTATAGGTGACCTCGTCGGCCTCGACTCGGATGCTCGACGGCTCGAGCACGTTGATCGCGCGGTAGAATGCTTCGAGATCTACTCCACTTAAAGCCTCCGGGAACGTATCTTGCAGCTTTGGGTAGTAGTGTGACCAGAACGGCCTCGATCGGCCGACGAGGTTCTCCCACAGCCTAGACTGCGACTCGTGGACGCCCATCGACGTGCCGCCCCCTAGAGGCGTGCGGGCGTAGTCCTGGTTTATCCCCTGCTCGTAGAGGGCGTGACCGGTTTCGTGCATGGTGCCGAAGAGTGCAGGCGCGAGCCAACCTTTATCGAAGCGTGTCGTAATGCGCACGTCGCCCGGGCCAAAGTTTATGCAGAACGGGTGAACAGAGCGGTCCTGCCGCCCCCGCTCCCAATCGTAGCCGAAGGCGTTGATCACTACCTTACCGAACTCTTCCTGTTCGGCCTCGGCAAACGTTCCGTGGAGGAGGGCCGCCCGGTCCTCCTCCTGTGCGCGCCCGGCGACCGCTCGAACGAGAGGTACGATGTCCCCTTTAAGCTCTTCGAACATCGTCTCGAGTTGCGCCTTTCTCGCCCCCGGCTCGTAGCCGTCGAGCAGAGCGTCGTAGGGGTGATCGTCGTAGCCTAGGTGCTCGGTAGCCTCACGCTGGAGGCGTACGATCTTCTCTAGATGCGGAGCGAAGAGGGCCCAGTCAGATTCCTCTCGCGCTTTCACCCACGCCGGTTCGGCCAGCGTGGTTGTGCGTGTGATGTCAGCGACCAGCTCTGCGGGGAGCCTGGTCGCCCGTTTGTGATCGCGACGGACGCGTCGCAACAGGGCACCTTTCTCCAACGAGGGGTCCGGATCTCCCGAAGACCCAAGGAGCCTACCGGTCTCGGCTTCTGTGAACATCTCGTGGGCAAGTCGGCTCAAAGTTGCCATCTGCTCGGCCCGGCCTGCAACACCCCCCTCGGGCATATATGTCTGTCGGTCCCAGAAAAGCAGAGCGTTCGCCGAGCTCAGGTCGCTTATAGACGCCAGCCGATCCTTGAGTCGTTCGTACGCGGTCTCATGTTCTTTGTTCATGAACCCATACTAGCATCGGATGGCGACCCGCTTTTCGCTTCCCAACACGCCTGTAGTCGAGCCCTGCCGGTCGCCTACCTATAGCGGGGGGTGCCGGATCGTTTAAATCGGTTAAGATAGCGGTTCAGATGAAGCATCCAACCCGTAAATTCTCGACTACTCCCGGTACGCGGGACGTACTGCCACCAGAGTCTACGCGCCTACTGGACGTACAGGCCAGTATCCGGGAAAGATTCCGGCTCTTCGGCTACGGCGAGGTTCTCACGCCGGCCCTGGAGTATTCGGAGGTCATCGAGGAGCCGAAGCTGAGGGATGCCTCTTTCAAGCTCTTCGATCCGGATAACCAGATGCTCCTTTTGCGGCCCGAGATGACGACCCCAATCGCCCGGCTCGTTGCCCAGCGTCTGCGCAATTTCCCGCCTCCCTACAAGCTTTCCTACGTTTTGCCGGTCTACCGCCGGGCGAGTGTGGGCCGTGGCCAGAGTGCCGAGCTATTCCAGGCCGGTGTCGAGGTCGTCGGCTCCCCAAGCCCGCAGGAGGACGCCGCGACCGTCGCCCTTCTTGTAGACGTTTTGAGCAGTCTGGGGCTTGAGACGTCTTCGGACTTTGCGGTCGTGCTCGGCCAGACGGCGTTTTATGCAGCCTACCTCCAACATACGGCTCCCAAAGCTGCCTCGGCCCTTCTTGCGGCGCTCGCGGCCAAGGATCTCGTACGTGTTGACTCTCTGGCTGCCAGCCTGTCGAGCGAGGTCGCGGCTGCGGTTCGGGAAATACCGCGCCTTGTAGGACCCGCCGCGGAAGGCGGCGTTATCGAGGAGGCGGCGAAGCATGCCAGAAGTGCCCCGGAGGCTTCTGCGGCACTCGAGAACTTGCGTGAGATACTGCATTATCTCGACGTTCACGGCTGTTTGGGGGCAGTGATCTTGGACCTTGGCCTGGTCGGACGTCACAACTACTACACGGGCGCCGTCTTCGAGGCTTACTCCCCCAGAATTGGGTTCACCATCGCAAACGGCGGTCGCTACGACAACCTCCTGCAGCGCTTCGACCGGACGCTGCCCGCGACGGGCTTCGCCATCTATCTCGAAAGGCTCCTCTCCGTCTTGCCCGAAAAAGACGCTTCTCCGCTACTCATCCTCGTTGGCGGGGGCGCAAGGGGGACAAAGGTTGCAGGTTCGCTGCGCGCGTGCGGTGTGCCCACTTTGCATCTCTCCGAAGATTTGGAGCCCGAGGCCGCAGCGCGGTACGCCTCCTCGGTAGAGGCTGGTTGGATCTGCTACCCGGCTCCCGACGGTATCAAGCTCGCCCCGGCAGAGCCGGGAACCCGCTTTGAAGCGGTGCGCATCGAGGACGTTGCTGGAAAGGTGCTCGGGAGGGCGGCGCGATGAGCGCGAGGAACAACCTGCGGGTGGCGGTGCCGAAAGGTAACATCTTCGAGGACGCTCTGCGGGCGCTCAGGGGGGCCGGGTTGCCAGTAGAGGTTCTGCGGGAGAACGATCGCAAGCTCTTCTACGAGACCGAAGGAACAGAGTTCATCGTGAGCCGTCCGTCCGACGTGCCGGTCTTCGTAGAGTATGGGACAGCGGACGTCGGCATCGTCGGCAAGGACGTTTTGGAAGAACAGGAGCCGAATGTTGTGGAGCTGAGAGATCTCGGTACAGGGGGATGCCGTATGGTCTTGGCAGCCCCGGCCGAGAAGGCTCCCGAAGTACGTCAAGCGATCGCCCACGCCGAGGTTGTGCACGTAGCGACCAAGTTCCCCCATACGGCACGGCGCTACTTTGAGGGGATAGGCCGCCAGGCAGAGATTATCGCACTTCACGGCTCTATAGAGCTCGCCCCGCTCGTGGGCCTCGCTGAGTGCATTGTGGATCTGACGGCCACCGGAACTACCCTGCGCGAGAATAACCTCGTGGTTCTCGACGAGGTCTCCACCTCTACCGCGCGCTTGATCGCCAACCGCAGTTCCTACCGCCTCCGCAATAAGGAGATTGCTGGCCTCGTAGGAGCTATAGAAGCCGGGGTTCCTCTTGGTTAAGGTGATCGATGCCCGTGACGCCGGTCCCAAAGAGTTAGTCCCCCAGCTCCGGCGTCCGGGCGGCTTTCTCGAAGAGAGGGTCCGCGATACTGCCCGTCGTATAGTTGCAGATGTCCGCGAGAGGGGGGACGAGGCGCTCCTCGAGTACACCGAGCGCTTCGACGGTGTGCGACCCGACCCGATCCGGATCTCTACTGAAGAGATACGCCGGGCACGGGACGCACTTTCCCTGAAGAGCGAGGGAAGCTTGCGCGTCGCGATAGAAAACGTGCGCGTTTTCCACGAGCAGGAGCTGGATCGCTCGTGGAAAACGAACCGCAACGGGGCAACGATAGGCCAGAGGGTGCGTCCCTTAGGTCGGGCCGGTCTCTACATTCCCGGCGGACACGGCGCCTACCCTAGTACCCTCGTGATGACGGCGGTCCCGGCGCAGGTCGCGGGGGTTGGGGAGATCGGCGTCTGCACTCCGCCCGGCCCCGACGGTAGGGTGGATCCCTATGTGCTCGCCACTGCCGGGCTTCTTGGGCTCAACGAGGTTTATCGGGTAGGGGGCGCCCAAGCGGTGGGAGGAATGGCCTACGGCACACAGAGCATTCCTGCAGTCGATAAGATCGTGGGTCCCGGCAACGACTATGTAGTCGCCGCCAAGCTGGAGGTCTTCGGGGTCGTGGGCGTGGATGCCCCACAAGGGCCGAGCGAGGTCGTAGTGCTTGCCGACGACGGGGCCTTTCCCGAGAGGATAGCCCACGATCTCATGGCGCAGGCCGAGCACCTCTCGGGCGCTTCGGCCATACTCCTCACCCCTAGCGCCGAGCTCGTAAGCAGCGTTGAGCCCTTGCTTACTGGGGAGCCTGCAAAGCTCATTACGATCGTGCGTGTGCGCGATGTCACGCAGGCCATAGAGATCACCAACCTGTATGCCCCAGAGCACGCGCACGTAATCTCTGAGAACCCTGAGGCGATTTTCCGAGATCTCGACGCCGTCGGTATGGTGGCGCTCGGCGACTTTAGCCCCATAGCTTTGGGTGATTATGCCGCCGGCCCCTCCCATGCGCTCCCGACCGGGGGTACGACGACCTGGGCTTCTCCTTTAGGTACCCACGACTTTACCGCCCGTACTAACTACATCCGCTACACTCCCGAAGCCCTCGCGGCTTTAGGCCCTCACGTCGAACGTCTCGCCCGCCTCGAAGGCTTCGAGAACCACGCTCGGAGCGTGGATGTTCGGCTTCGCAAAGGTTAAAAGCCGGCAACAACCGTCTACCAGCCGTCAGCTAAAATGTCCGGAGCTGATAGCTGAGAGTTAGGGAGATTGATGTCGCGGACCGCAACGGCCGAGCGGAAGACGGGGGAGACGCACGTGAAGGTGCGCCTTGAACTCGACGGCGAAGGTAGAGCAGAGGTAAATACTCGGGTTGGTTTCTTCGACCACGTCTTGCACCTCCTCGCCCACCACTCCGGTATGAATCTTTCGGTGGAGGCCGAGGGGGACACCTGGGTCGACGACCACCATACCGTCGAGGATACTGGCCTTGTACTTGGACGGGTCTTCGACGAGGCGTTGGGCGACCGTACTGATCTCATCCGTTTCGCGGACGCCTCGGCGCCGCTCATTGAGGCGCTCTCGACCGCTGTCGTGGATCTGGGAGGACGCTCACATCTCACTTACAACCCTGGCCCGATGCCCGAGAAGATCGGCTCCTTCGATGTCGAGCTCTTTGCGGAGTTCTTGCGTGCTTTTACCCAGTACGGTCGCTTCACCCTCCATCTGAACTGTCACTACGGCGAGAACGCCCACCACAAAGTCGAGTCTGGCGTGAAAGCGCTTGCAGTGGCCCTTCGCGCAGGGATCGCTCGGAGGAAGAGCGGCCGCGCCTCGACAAAAGGGGTCATAGATTGAGTAGTCGGCTAGGACGAAAAGCTAAAAGTGGTGGCTGAACGTTTGAACGTTGCTATCGTAGACTATAATGCCGGGAACACGCTTTCGGTAACCCGTGCGCTGGAGAAGGTGGGCGCGCAGGTGAACCTTACGCCAGATCCGGCGGAGGTCGAAGCCGCCGACGCGGTGGTGTTGCCCGGGGTGGGAGCTTTTGGGGATTGCATACGGAAGCTCAAGGAGCGGGGGATGGACAAAGCCTGTTGGGAGGCGTACCGTACCGGTAAGCCGTTTCTTGGAGTGTGCGTGGGTCTGCAGGTTCTCTTCGAGGGTTCGGAAGAGACGCCGGGTGCTGTTGGCTTGGGCGTCCTGCCAGGGAGGGTGGTCCGGTTCGACGCTGAAAACCTCAAAGTGCCACACATGGGCTGGAATGAGCTTGGAGTGATGCGTCCGCACCCGGTCCTTGATGGGCTTCACGGCGCGGCATTTTACTTTGTCCACTCCTACCATCCTGTCCCCGAGAAAGGCTCGGACGTGCTCGGGGTAGCCGACTACGGTGGAGGTTTCTGCGCGGTGGCAGGTAGAGAGAACCTCGTTGCCGTCCAGTTCCATCCCGAGAAGAGCAGCCGCGCCGGCTTGAAGCTTTACGAGAACTTTCTCCTTTGGGCGCGAGGCCTTTGAAGGCCTTCACGGTTTTCCCGGCCATAGACCTCCGAAACGGCCGGTGCGTACGGCTCAAGCGGGGTGACTTCGACCGCCAGAAGGAGTACGACGCAGACCCTGTAGTGCGCGCTCAGGAGTGGGAGCGCCAAGGCGCACGTGCCATCCATGTCGTGGACCTCGACGGCGCTAGAGCAGGTCGGCCCTTGCAGGTCAGTCTCATCCATACGCTGTCCAGGTCTGTAAATATCCCCCTGCAAGTGGGGGGTGGCATCCGCACGCTCGGGGACCTGCGGGTCTTGCGGGGTGTGGGGGCCGCCCGGGTCGTCATGGGCACGGCGGCCGTCCTCGACCACGAGCTCAGACTGCGAGCGATGGACGAGATGGGCGACGCCCTCGTTGTCGCCGTGGATGCTCAGAACGGAATCGTGGCGACCCACGGCTGGCAGGAGGCGAGCGGACGGAACGTTCTCGACGTCGCAAGGGAGCTCGCCGAAGATGGCGTGGGCTCCGTTCTCTACACTGATATTGCTCGCGATGGCATGGATGTTGGTGCTGCTCTCCAGAGCACTGCTGCCGTTTCAGAGGTACTTCCTACTATCGCCAGCGGCGGCGTGCGCGGAACGGGGGATATAAAGGCGCTGTCGAACACCCGGGGCATCGTTGGTGCGGTTGTCGGTACAGCCCTCTACGAGGGCCGGGTCACCCTAGAGGAGCTTCTAGAGGCTGCGGGGAACTAGAGGCCGAGGACTGCTGTCCTCGACGCGCCCTCGTCGTACTTGACGGACTGCAGAGTCTTCCAGGAGAACTGAGAAAGCGATTCGTCGGTAGGCCTGTGGGCAAGAGTCGGGTTCGCTTCAGCGATGACAGCGCGTGCGGCTTCCACGCAGGCTTCGAGGACGATATGGATCTCGTAGGCTCGGGCGGCCTGATACTTTATCTTTAAGGTCTTCGGTGGTGCGTCGCCGACGGCGAAGGTGATTTCGTACTCTTCGGTACGGCTCTCGTAGTCGCCGATGCGTCTGGCGGTGCAGAAAAGTTTGGACATGGGTAAATCGTAGCACCACGAGCTTACGGGTAACTTTCACGGATAGCGCCTATAGCCTTGGGCTACCTTTGGTGCACTAAGAAAGGCGTGGACGTAGGCCTCGCCAGTCATGCCTCCATAAGTTGCTTGTTTGCAGGTAAAAAGCCAAGAACAAAGACAGATATGATGCTCAGGTCGAGCTTGTTTACTGCAACCGTACTGCAACCCAGCGTTGCATCAATAGTGCAGACCTAAAACTGCCTTGTACATGACTTACATCCCCCCACCGGGGGCTATCATTTATATCGGCCCGTCCCCCTTCTGCCTTTTCGAACACAACGTCTTGCTTTTGCACAGGGGGCGGGTGTTTCTGTCTGCGGGGGCTCCGTGGTCGAACCAGCCCGATGAGCTTTAGGGCAGTTGCCACGCGCAGTATTTTTTATTCCCCTGCCTGTGTGGGAGGGGGGTCTCCGGGTTTGAACGGGTGTTGGGGGATGGTAGAGGACCGGGGCTATGAGAGTCCTCTCATCGCCTTCTTATGCGCGTGCTCTAGGGTTCGGAATCACCGAGGTCCCACCAACCCTAACGTCGTGTCGTACAGCACATCCTAAGGGGGACCTCGGGCTTTCTTTTCTACCGCCAACCCCTAGGCCCATCGGACCGGGGCTATCGGCCTGGTCGTGCCGAGCAAATTAGCTGTTTTCTATTAGCATCTCTCCTAGAGAATCACGGGGTGGACGATGAAGAAGCAATCCTTGATGAGACCCGAATCGGCAGAAGAAGTTGTAGGCGTGTGTTGGTACTGCGGAGCCAAACTAAGAGATGGCTATGACTACGACGTGGTGTGCCGGGAATGCTTGGGAGAGGAGTGAGGATGAGCGAGGAGCGCTACTGGTTCGAAGAGGTGCCTGAAGAAGACCGCTTCTACTACATCACAGAGTGGGGTATGCCGCGCCGTGCGGAGGAAGAAGCCAGACAGTGGGAGGAAAAGACATCCTCTGAGACGCTGCCACCTGGTATTACTGCCCAAGATGTGAACCGCGTCGACGAAATACGCCGGCGCGAGGACGCTGTGGACTTCTCATCAGGGGCGCTATCTCCGCCGTGGTGGCCAGAAGCACAATTTTCATGGATACATCAGGAGGGACCTGAGTATCTGAGAGCGCCGAGAATCTTCACTACCAAAGCAAGGGCCGAGGCGGTGTTACATGCTTTTCAGGGCGACGAAACTGAAAACTTTATGGACCTTGTAGACCGCTACGGATTCGAGGCAGCAAACGAGGCACTAGATAACACCAACACTTTAAGGGTGATGTGGATGGACAAAGAGTCCCTACTCACCAGCTTGGAGATGGCCGACTTTTTGTGCGTGATGGTGAATGACCGATTGATGCTGCGCCAAGGCTTGATGGAAGAGCTGAGCAAGGAGTAGTTCTTCTGTATATATACCCTAGAGCACAAACAAGCAATAGTTGTACCAAGGTTTCAGAAAAACCAGGGGCCGGACCCTAACGGACATTCGGTAAATGTCCGTCCCCCCTCCGGCCCGTGGGTACTATAGAGGAGCGAGGTAGAAGAGCGCAAGCAGTAGTTAATCGTAGCTTTGTCCCGAAAATTCCGCTTAGGCACGAGAGGTTGTGGCTGTGAGAACAGGGTGGGTCAACCTATTGCGTACAAGGTGCGTTATGCTGTAAAAATTGTGGTTCGTTGTCGCTGGCATGCAGGTAAGCTCATGGGTAGAGTCGGGCTGGCAATTGCTACGACGCTTGCTTCTCTAGCCTCCGTCCAGCCCGGCTCTTCTTCTATTGTAGAAGACCGCTACGCCGGTTTACTGCTATGATGCACTTCGTCATTAACGAGGGGCTGGGCATGAGAGTGCTAATCCGCCCGGCCCTTTCTTTGTGCCCTTCCCCCCTTGGTACCCTGGGATACATAATTTTCCTTGTTGTCCTGGTAGGGTTGCGTTCGTTACCGGGCTGGTGCATCCATTTCCCGCCTTGATGCCCGGCCCGCTCTTTTGCCATAGCCCCCGCTCCTTGCCTGTAGGGCGGGGTGTAAGGAGCATGCGGGCAGAATACTGGGCGTAAAAGGTAGGGTATACAGGGTAGGTAGAAGTTCCATGGAATTAGTTGTGCTCGTGCTGATGGTGTTGATGGTCTTGGGCGTTATGCTGAGGGGGAGCGAGGCTGTGGTGCCATGGCTTCTCATGAACACCATCGTTGGGGTGGTCCTAC
>DASQSI010000325.1:0-2962 GCA_035642415.1 Rubrobacteraceae bacterium | reverse complement strand
CGCAGCGTGGTCGGTGCACTCGGTGTGTTCTACCTGCTGGGTAGTGGGCCTATACGAGGTGTCACATACGCTTCCCGAGGCCTCGTATAGCCAACGCTCAAGGAACGTCATCAGAACGTACCTAGCTAAGTCGTCGGAAGGAGGAAGTATGATGAACGAACCCGCCGTCGAGCCTGGACGGACGATGGAGGCGCTGCGTGCGCAAGCGCGGGGCGGCCCGGAGAAACTTATCTACGAGCGCGTCCTCCCGCCCTCGCCCGGAATCGGGGACGTGCTGCTCAAAGTGCGCGCCGCGAGCTTCGTCCCCACGGAGCTCGACTGGTCTTCCACCTGGGTGGACCGCGCCGGCAACGCGCGCCCCGCGCCGATCCCGGCCCACGAGGTCTCGGGCGTGGTCGCCGCTTTGGGCTACGGCACCACCGGTTTCGCGGTAGGAGATGAGGTATACGGCCTCACGGACTGGTATCGTGACGGCGCGGCGGCGGGCTACGTTGCCGTCGAGGCGCGCAACCTCGCCCCGAAGCCTCACTCTTTGGACCATGAGCGGGCCGCCGCCGTCCCGCTGGCCGCCCTGACGGCCTGGCAGGCGTTGTTCGACCACGGAGGTCTCTCGGCAGGCCAGAGCGTGCTGATCCACGGTGCGGGAGGCGGCGTCGGCGTCTTCGCCGTTCAGCTGGCCCGGAGCGCGGGCGCTCGGGTCATCGCGACGGGGCGGGCGTGGGCGGAAGACCTCGTAGGCGAGCTCGGGGCGGACGAGTTCGTGGACATCGATCACCGGGGCTTCGAGGACGTGGCGGGCGAAGTCGATGTGGTCTTCGACCTGGTGGGCGGGGAGATCCGGGAGCGGTCCTGGGCGGTCGTCAAACCGGGAGGTGTGCTGGTCTCCGTCGTATCCCCGCTCGAGGAGACCGGGCGTCCGGGAGCACGCGGTGTCTTCTTCGTCGTCGAGCCCGACCGGGCGGCGCTGGCGGAGCTGGCCCGGCGGATCGACGCCGGCGAACTGAGGTCCATCGTCGGCGAGGTGTTCCCGTTGGAGCACGGCCGGGAGGCCTTCGAAGCCAAGCGGAGATCTGGCGTTCCCGGTAAGGTCGTGCTGCAGGTCGCGCGTTGACCCGCCCGCGTACCGGATGGCAGTACGGTCGGCGGGCCAGCGAGGTGGGCCTGATCGTTGTGGACCGAGCCGACCGCGACCGATGAGATATGTCCCGAAGAGAGCGAGGAGGTGATCGCTGCACCGAACCGGATACGTCCCAACAACACGGTACACGTATACCTACTCTAAAAGGAGTTAGAACTTACGTGGAGAGGGAGTCTGCTAATCTGAAAGCATGAGCTTTACGAAGTTGGACTATTGCCAGTATTTGTTGAGCAGCCAGGTCAACTACACCTTGACCAACCTCGCCGAGCACCTAACGAGCTTCAGCCACGACACCATAAACCGATACCTCAAAGGTGAGAAGCTGACGCCCCGATTGCTCTTTGAGCAAGTCGAGCCGATGCTTGAGCAGGACTCGAAAGCATACTTGATCTTCGATGACACCGTGCTGGAGAAGAGCTTTGGGCCTTCCATCGAGGTGACACGCAAGCAATGGAGCGGCAACGAGAAGAGCGTCATCCGGGGTATCGGGGTGGTCTCGTGCGTCTACGTCGACCCCAAGACCGGGCGATTTTGGGTGATCGACTACCGCATCTTCGATCCAGATGCGGACGGCAAGACGAAGCTCGATCATGTGCGTGAGATGTTGGGCTCCGTCGAGCACCGAGGGGTGACGTTTGAGACCGTGCTCATAGACGCCTGGTACGCTACGAAGGAGATGATGCTCCTGATCGAGAGGATGGCCAAGAAGTATTACTGTCCGCTAAAGAGCAACCGCCAGGTGGACGATTCTGGAGGTCAGTGCTCTTACCAGCGGGTGGACGGGTTGGATTGGAGCGAAGAGGAGTTAGAGAAGGGTAAGACGATAAAGATCAAGGGCTTCCCCAGGGACCACAAGGTGAAGCTATTTCGGGTAGTGGTGCATTCTCGCCGCACGGAGTGGATCGTGACCAACGGTCTTCTTTCTCGGGATTCGGTGCATGAGGCGCAAAAGGCGCGTCTCCTGCGTTGGAAGATCGAGGAGTTTCACCGGGAGGCCAAGCAGTTGACGGGGATCGAGCGTTGCCAGTGCCGATCTTCTCGCATCCAGCGCAACCACATTGCGTGTGCGTTACTGGTGTGGAGCCGCCTGAAGCATCTGGCCTACCAGAGCGGTCGGACCGTCTACCAGATCAAGCACGGCTTGCTGCACGACTATCTCGTCCAACAGCTCAAGAATCCCAGCGTTCAGATGGTTCTTGCGTAAGTCCTACTTACTTTTCTTTAGCAGGTAGTCCAGCAGGAGGGCCAAGGCGAGCGGTTTTAGTATCTCTTCGCTGGCCTGTAGGGCACGAGCATGCTCCGAGGCCGACGCGTCCCCGTTGGGCTCGACAAGCCCGGAGAGCGCCTGAAGGAGGTGCGGAAACTCTCCGTTGGCGCTCTCCACGCGCCGGGCTAGGTACGCCAAGGCGACCCCGGCGAGCAGCTTCCCGTCGTCTCCTGCCCCTTCTTCCACAGCGCGAAACACACTCTTGCGAGCGCCGGGCCACCAGTTCCAGTCGCCCAGAATCCGCATGGTTGCCGGGACGAGAAGGATGCGAATGATCGTCGCATCCACCAGGACGGCGACGGCGAGACCCAAGCCGATGGCCTTGGTCGTGATGATGCCGGTAAAGGTGAAGGCCCCGGTAACGACGACGATAATGGCGGCTGCTGAAGTGATGATGCCAGCGGTTGATACGAGTCCTTTAGCGACGCTCGCGGTATTCGACTCGCCGTGCTCGTAAGCCTCGCGGATGCGCGAGAGCAAAAAGACCTCGTAATCCATCGAGACCCCGAAGATGGTACAGAACATCAGGATCGGAAGCGTCGCGTCCACGAAGCCCA
>DASQSI010000324.1:0-3014 GCA_035642415.1 Rubrobacteraceae bacterium | reverse complement strand
GTCCAGATGCTCTCCCCATCCCAGTAGTGCTGCTCGTTGGACAGCCAACGGACGACGGCGTTGGTAGGCTGCGTATCGGTGATCCGGTTGGTAGCCGGGTCGAAGAGGGTCACGTCTTCGGACGCGGTGTTGAAGACGATCCCGCGAGCAGCCCTCGTAACGGTCTCGCCTGCCCCGCTCGTGGAGGTCGCGGTGGTGCCCCCGACGCCGGAATCCTCGGGGCCGCAACCGCCGAGCAAGATAGCAGCCAGAGCCCCGCCGGTTATGTGTAGCATCCTGCGGCGAGTCAGTGTTCGCTTGAGCAGTGGTGTGACGGTTTCTAGATCCTTCGCGAGGTCGGACGAACCACCCGACATGGCATTAGGGCCTCATGTGGGTTCGAGCGCGCATCTGAAGGGGTTCTTCGGTGCTGCGTTTATTGCTCCCGAGATGCTGGCCTTCACCTTACCTTCTATAGATAGAGCAGACGCATTGCCTCGAGGCATAGTTTAATGCATGGATGCTCCTGTCAAAGACAGGTGGATAATTTTCTTCTGGCTCGATTGAGACCCTACTCCTGGTCGGAGCTTAATCCGTCGCAGCCCGCGCTATCATTGCAAAATGATAAGGGAAATTCACTTCTACAGAAGTTGCGCTGAAGCCCGCAGTCTTCAAGGTTTGCCATCCCTTCTGTGGAGTCATCGCTACTTCCCTTGGAGGACCGAACTCGCGCTCTACGTCTGCTCGCCAGTCTACGACGAGCACAAATCCTTCCGGGGCGAGCAGCCGACGCATTTCCTCAAGCACTGTCTCACCAACTGTTTCATGCAGCAGGTTTACCGCTAGTATTCGGTCAGCAACGGCACTCTCCAGCGGCACCTGGTTGTCCTGGATCAGGTGTAGCCTGACGTTCCCCAGGTCTGTGCCCTCGATCCTCTTTCGTAGGTGCTGCATCATTTGTGTGCTCTCTTCTACCGCATGTACCACTCCACCTCGCAGACGCTGCGCGAGAGGAATGGTAAGAACTCCACTCCCGGCCCCGTAGTCTATGACCGTCTCTCTTCCGCTCAGTTCCAGAAGGTCGAGAACTTGCTCATTGGGCAGGAATTCCTGGCGCTCAGGACGCTCCAACTGCTCGGCACGAGCAGGATCGAACTTGTGCGGTTTTCGGTCCATACGCGCTGCACCTCCTACAGAGGCTTCGCCTTCTCCTGCGGCAGTGGTACTCTCTCCTGATGACCGCCGGGTGACCACGAGATCCTCACACAGTCTACACAAGTTGGTAGAGTTCCCAAGCGACTTTTCGCCAGCCTCTTGCTAGGGGCGGTGATTAGTTTGCCTTCGGCATGGAAACCATAAGATCAGGCTATTTTGCTTTTGGAATCGATGCCACGCTAAGCCTCACGCAAGCAACAGCAGTATGGGCTAGAGAAGCTTCCTTATCTGGACTACTGTCACCTCTCTCTCAAATGAGCTGAGCACTACCACCTGACTCTCCGTAAGCCTCTCCGTTTATCCTGCACATGTAGGAAAAAGATTAGCGCGCTCGGCAGGACTCGTCCCTGCGACCTGCGGATTAAAGAGCAAGACGGCATGTTCGCTTGGGTGAGCTGGGGTTAGAAATCCCCTAAGAAAACCTTCGCCGCTAGTACTGGAGGAGCACAGATAAACTACTCGGTTACGAGAAGAAAAGCGAAAGGAGGGAACACGCTTGTTGAGTAGTGAGACTATACAGAAGGCACCGGACTACGCCCAGCCGATAATCGGTATAAGAGCGTGGTGCGTAGACAAGAAAGGGTTCTTGAACAGTACCACAAGGAGAGACGAGCGGTGGACACCCGGAGAGGTGAAGAAGGCGGCCTGCGACCACGTGGAGTCGATCTCCCGTCACGCCTTTGCCGGGAGTTTCGGTCTTCCCGACCCTCGGCGGAAGGTGCTCAGGCACCAAGCTCCCCAAAGCGGTTGCTCTTGTGGACTGTACGCTTTCTATGATCATCGAGACCCCCGCTTCTGTACTCCGCTGACATCGCTATCGACGCTAGGGGGGTAGGTTGGTATATGGCCGATGAGCTCTCGAGGCTGGAACTGGGGACAGTTCGTAGGATCATGTCCACGGCCGGGGCCGAGGAGACTACGAAGACCTCAGAGAAGGGTGTGGTCTCCTACAACGTCCCGAAGGACCGGCTCGTCCACTCGGCGGCTATGCCCTATCAAGAGAGCAGGCTTCTAATCGCGAGGGGCTACCCCTTTAAGGAAGGGTTCCGCCGAGAGATAGAGTCCTTTGCCACGAAGTTTTCTCGCAAGCCGGGCTACGAGAGGATGGAAGCCATCTCCGGTGAGCATGACGACATCATCGCCTCTGTCTGCAACGCTACCTGGTGGCTCACCAGGTCGAAGACCGCTACTCTCGACGAGTCCTTTGCCTTCACCTATGAGGATCTTACCGGCTCTGAGGTCTTCTCTGACCGCTGGGATGAAGACTTCTCCCGGTGGTCTTTAAACAGGTAGGTAGAGGGTAACGATGGACGAGTTTGTCGAGCTTCTATGCTTCGTTAGACCCCTAGCCTGAAGAACCTCTTTAGCCAGGAGGAGTTCTGTGCCGTTAGGGAGTCTCTCTTCGCCGTCCGCCGTCGACCATCCTGGGGGCTCTGGGGCCTCTGAGGCGGGCTCAGGTATGCGCTCGGTGAGAGGGCTGCGAGATTTGGTCCTAGCCTTCTAACTATAAACCTTGAGTAGAGCTTTAGGAGATTTTGGGGAAGTTACGGCTCAAGCGTAACTTACCTAAAGCTCAAGGAGGTTCACCTTGCCATCCTCGTACAGCTGTGTAAGGGTACCCTTAGTTTGTGCACAAGTTAAAAGGGGGGCCAACATATAGTGTCTTTTCAAATGCATTCTTAAAGCTGATTCGTAAGGTTTGGGCCTAGCAGCTTAGGGCCCTTTTATTACAAATTACAAGGAGCAAAAACATGAGACGCATCATGATCTCGTTCGCCTTAGCTATCGCTACCCTTGCTGTGGTAGCGCCAGGAGCCATG
>DASQSI010000323.1:0-6906 GCA_035642415.1 Rubrobacteraceae bacterium | reverse complement strand
AGTGCCACCAAAAGAAGGAAGCACGAACTTGGCGAACATAGGCTCTATCAAAAACAAAAGGCCAGCACTCAAAAAGATGGTCAAAGAAAAGAGGGCCATCATCAAAATGGCCCCGGAAAAAGCAGAGGTCTTTTTCTGAGGATACCCCTCCTCCTTATTCGTAGTAGTGCTCATATTCCTTTCTTCTTCTTGTGGTGATGACATAAAGGTTGGTGCCTTCTCCTTCCTTTGCTGCTGCTGCTTGTTTTCGTACTACACCGATTAATGCCGTGACTGACTGGGTTACAGCGCGCAACTCTAGCGGAAAACACGATACCAGGCAATGCCCACAAGCGAAGCAATGTTGAGGCGGAAGGAGGTGGGCCTGAAGGTGACTACCGACAGCTCGCGTATCCAGAACCAGCAAGCTCACCCGAGCCCCAACCTCACCCGAGCCCCAACCTAAGCTACCGCGAAGCCTGCCGATCCTACGTCCAGTACTCCTTTCTCTTGCGTCCGTGTCCCCAAGAGACTGCCAGAGCGAACAGCCTTAGACGAAGAGCTTGCCTACGTATCGCCAGTACTCGCCCGCCACGGAGGACTATGCGATAGGGTGGTTTGCCGCGTGAAGTGCCTGGTGGCAGTGCTTGTGCCCGGACGTGTCATTGTCCATACGCAACATCTCGCTCCCGAAGGCGCCTAATACATCTAGTATACCGCCCTTTTGAACGGCAACTCGGAGGCTGAGCATCTCCTATACCTCCCAGTGCCCGGTGTAAGAAGGTATTCTCTGAATACTTAACTAGCAGGCTTCACACAACCGAGTAGGTGCCACATCTAGTGGCCCTCAAGAGGCCTTCCCCACCGAGTTGCGTTATAAAAGACTCTTTGTCAACAAGGCTTTCGGTAGCCACAACTTTCGACTACAGTGTCACAGACAAGTTCTATGCAAGTCGTATAAGAGAGCGTGTAGGTTAGATAGGAGGTAGGCTTTGTGAAGAGGCTAATTTACTTGGCTATGGCCGCTCTTGCGGCCATGATGGTCATGGTGCCAACCGCCCTAGCGCAGGGGTTTCCTGGCGATACTGATCCCTATGCGCCGGAACCAAATGCAATAGAGGTCTCACACGAAGAGCTCCAGCAGGAAGCAGGACAACCCCCGCCCTCACAAGATCCCGGACAACACCCTGGGGAAGTGCCCGTGGCGCCCCCGCAAGGTCTGCCCCAAAGCGGTGGAGCGGGGATCGGTGGACCGATGGTGATCCTGCCAGCTGTTGCCCTGCTGCTTGCGAGCTCGGGTGTTCTAGCCTACGCCACCCTTAGGAGGACAGGTAGGTAGCAGGTAGCCTCCTCTAAAGGAGACCCGATCGTAAGCGACAAGAGTACACAAGAAAGGAGGCTACCGATCGTGAAACGCTTGGTCGTAGCTTTTATAGTAGCCGCGGTTATGGCCACAATAGGGCTGATCGGTCCCACAACAATGCTGGGCGCGCCGTGGGCCAGCCACATGGTGTCGTCGGCTAGTGCTCAAGTCCCAGGGCAACCACACTGCTCACCTTGGCAGATAGCGTGGTATGTATCCTATGGGGGATGGTGGTACGGCTGGTCGTGGAGGTGGTGTTATAACCCCTCGTTGGAGAGCCCTTGGTATATAGACTGGGCCGGTTGGGCCTGGGGTGGCTATGCTGGCCCTGGATATCCCCCTGGGTACTACTATTCTGTGCCAGCAGGTCCAGGACCTGCCTAAAAAGGCATTCTTCCAGGTTTAAGCGTGCCAGAGAGAGCCGGGGTTGTTGGACTCCGGCTCTTCTTTACTCTCGAGATAGCGAGTTCCAGGACATAGCTAGCGGAGGCAGCGCGCCACCACCACAATTCGCTGTAAGGAACACCTATCGGTACTCCGTGGTTCTGATGGCAGCTGCTACCACTTCGATCTCTCCTTCTCGCAGATCAGCTCCGTTCCAGGGGGCTTTGAGGTGGCAACGGCGGGCGTTTCTTGCAGTTGATGTGTGCTCGCAACCAACTCGCACACAGGCATACTGCCAGAATCGTCACCTTCAAGCGAAGTTCGTCCCGTCGGGGGAGAGTGCGGCATAGAGAACCAGAGGAGGCGTTGTTGTTAACGCGGCATCATGACTAGTTCATCCACGTAGCACCAGATCCAATCTTCTCCTAGCTCGAAGGATTGCACGATCGGATGCTCCGTGGCGTGAAAGTGCTTGGTGGCGTGTTTGTTCTTGGAAGAGTCGCAGCAACCAACGTGGCCGCAGGTGAGGCATTCCCTGAGGTGCACCCAGGCATCGCCCGTTTGTAGGCACTCCTCACATCCTTGGGCCGAGGGCTGTACGTCGTTGATCTGGTTAAGGTGGGTGCAGCGTTGCATCGTTCTCCTTTCTCTAGCCGGGTGACGCTCCGGTCTCGGCCTGCCTTGCTTCCTCCGGCCTCTCAAAGTGCCCTTTGCCTTCAATGAGGGTCGCCGCCGCTAAGGCGCTCGGTGGCGGCGAGTACCCAGGGCCCCGAGCTGGTCGAGCAAGGAGTATCGGCTCGTTTAGAGCGGATCTCGCCCTCGTCGCACGGGGTTCTAACGTAAGCTACCTGCGGCCTCCTTTTGTCCGGTAGGCGTCAAGTTCTCATTCTTCGCGGCCCAGGACCGTAAGGCGGCCTTCCTGGCGGGTGTAGGTCGAGCCTTCGAGCTGAGAGCTGTACTGGCCCAGCATCCACAGCTCTGGGACGATCTCCGAGACGAGCATCCCATCATCGAACATCCTCACCATCGAACTTTCCGAGACCGCCACCGCAACGGCCCCCGTGTGCCAAGAGACCGAGGCTGCTGCTATGTGACGGCTACCTAAACCCAGGGGTACGTCCAGGTTGTCGGAGACCGTATCTATGTAGCGGGTCGCCGAGAGGACAACGCCTTCGTTTGAGACCACGAAAGCCCCGTCGAGCTGGGCGAGCTCCTTGAGGGTCTCGCGGACGTTGGGGTCGTCTATACGCTTGTTTTCGGCGGGGTGACCAGCCAAAGGGTCCAGGATCAGGGGGCGAGAGGCCTTTAAGACCGCCTCGGAGTCGCCGACGACGAAGAGGGTCCCTATCTTGCGGCCCTCCCGCCCCTCGCGCGCGATCTCCACCGCGAGCGTGATGGTCTGCTCGAGAACGCGCGTGTTCACCGCGCGCCTCTCCGAGCAGATCTCCTTAAGCAAGTCCTTCTCCGTCTCCACGTCCTACCCTCCGTTTCTCTTTTCGAGATTCACCGACAGCCGAATTCTAAAGTGCGTCTCGTCCAGCCACGATGTGCCGTGCGACATTGAGTCCCAGCCCTTGAGGAGGTGTAGTAGTCTATGCAATCTCATTGATCGCTGGACGGCTGTGGGTGTCAGCGTAGGCGGCGAGCTTGCTGTCCACCATAAGATTGCCGGCTTGGCCATCGCCACCAGGCTCCTTCTCAAATATTTGTACGTGTTTTCTGAAAAACTACCGCTTCTATAAAAACGCGCAGCAACTCTCGCAGCGCATAGATGGATTCTAACACTCGGGCCAACGCTCCTTATTCAGCCGCCGAAGGTAGAAGGGATCGGTTCACGGAACTGTCGACGATAGAGGTCGGCGTAGAGACCGCCAGCAGCCAACAGCGAGGCATGGGTGCCCCGCTCGGCGATACGGCCCTCTGCGACCACCAGGATCTGGTCGGCGTTGCGGATGGTGCTTAAGCGATGAGCGATCACGACGCTCGTACGCCTAGCCAGAAGCCTTTCGAGCGCCTCTTGGATCACCGCTTCCGTGCGGGTGTCTATGTTGCTCGTAGCCTCGTCCAGGATGAGAATGCGCGGGTCGGCGAGCACGGCGCGGGCGAAGGAGAGCAATTGGCGCTGGCCCTGGCTCAAGGAACCGCCGCCCTCGCCAAGGATCGTGTCGTACCCGTCCGGCAGTTTCGAGATGAAATCATGGGCCTGGGCGGCGCTAGCGGCCCTCTCGATCTCCTCGCGCGTTGCCGGCTTCTCGTCGCCCGCCCGGCCGTAGCCGATGTTCTCCGCGATCGTGCCAGAGAACAGGAACGGCTCCTGCAACGCCGTGGCGATGTTCGCGCGCAGACTTCTCCGCGAGACCTCGCGCACGTCGCGCCCGTCCACCCGTACCGAGCCGCTCGTGACGTCGTAGAAGCGGGGGATGAGGTTCGCTATTGTGGTCTTGCCGGCCCCCGTGGCGCCCACCAGCGCGACCGTTTGCTTGGGCTCGGCGGTGAAGCTCACGCCCTTTAAGACCGGCTGCCCGGGCTCGTAAGCAAACCAGACGTCCTCGAACTCGATGTGACCCTCGATCTGGCCTAGTGGCGGGGTGGCGGGTGGATCGGCAGGCTCGAGTTCCTCGTCGAGGATGTTATAGATGCGTTCCGCCCCGGCAAGGGCTGCCTGGGCCTGGGTGTAGACCTGGGAGGCGAGCTGGATGGGCCGGAAGAACTGCTGTACGTAGATCAAAAACGCCGCCACAAGTCCGACCGAAAGGGAGCTCGTGTATACGAGGTAGCCGCCGTAGCCGATCACCACTGCCGTCGCCAGCGTCGAGAGGGCGTCTATGGTCGGGGCGAAGGCGGAGGTTATGGCGACGGCCTGCACGTTCGCGGCCCAGTTGGCGGCGTTACGCTCCTGGAAGCGGGCGATGTTCGCCTCGGTACGGTTGAAGGCCTGGGCCTCGCGCACGCCGATGATCTCCTCTTGAAGGTTGGACGTTACGCTCCCGACCGTCTCGCGCGTGGTGCGGAAGGCCTTGCGCGCCCGACGGGCGAAAAAGGAGGTTGCGAAAAGCATCGTCGGGATGACGGTGAAGCAGACCAGGGCGAGCCGGATGTCCAGAACCAGCATCGCGACCACGATGCCCAACAAGCTGAACAGCGAGCCCAAAAGTTGGGTCAAGCCCTGTGAGAGCAGTTGGTTCAAGGTGTCCACGTCGTTTGTGACGCGGCTCATCAGGTCACCGACTGGTCGCCGATCAAAGTAGCCTAAAGGCAGGTGTTGGAGCCTCTCGAAGACACGAGCCCGCAGCGAGGCGAGTACGCTTTGGCCCACCGCGCCAATCTGCCGGATCTGGCTGCGTTGGGCGAGTGCGCCCGTTGCGTAGATTGTGAGTAGCAGGAACATCGTCCGGAAAAGCCCCATGGGGTTCCCACCCAGGATGTCCTCGTCTATGGCACGCCCGATCAGCCACGGCCCCCCGGCCTGCGCGAGTGCTCCCAGCACGACGAGCACGAAGACCAAAAATAGGCCCCGGCGATACGGCCCGAGCTCCGAAAGTAGGCGGCGGGCGGTCGCGCCTTTGTTCTCGGCTTGCTCCTGAGGCGTGCGAGCGATGGATTCGATACCCCTCATCGTCACCTGCCCCTATCCGCTCGCAGGTCCGAGACGCAGGATTCGGTCATCTGTGGGGATCGGGGTGCCGCGGCCGTCGCGGTTGCTTGTTAAGACCCACAGGGAGCCATCGGGGGCCTGGGCAACGTGGCGGAGCCGGCCGGCTTCACCCTGCAGGAGTGCCTCCTGTTCGGTGACGTTGCCTCCTTCATCGATCTTGAGCCGCCACAGACGCTGGCCCCTCAAACTTGCTGTGAAAAAGTCGCCCTCCCACTGTGGGATCGCCCCATCCCTGAGGATAGCCGCTCCACTCGGCGAAGCCTCGCTCGTGGAGAACGTCACGATCGGGTCTATGTATCTGCCACCGCCGCCCATGCCCTCGACTTCGGGCCAGCCGTAGTTGCCGCCTGCTTCGATCCGGTTGACCTCGTCATAGAGGTTCTGACCAAACTCGCTGGCATAGAGTTGTCCTCTCGCATTCCATGCCAGGCCCTGCACGTTGCGGTGGCCGTAGGAGTAGACAGGGTTGTTGCGGAACGGGTTGTCTGAGGGCACGTTCCCGTCGGGTGTGATCCGCAGGATCTTACCGCCCAAAGAATTGAGGTCCTGGGCGTTGGAAGTGTTGCCTGCGTCGCCCGTGCCTATGTATAGAAGACCGTCGGGGCCGAAGGCGATCCTGCCGCCGTCGTGGAAGCCGGCAGCAGGGATGCCAGTGAGGATCGTCTCGGGCTCTTCGCCTAAGCGGAAGCGGACCACGCGGTTGTCCGTCGCCGTAGTGTAATAGGCGTAAACAAGGCTGTCTGTCTCGTAGTTGGGGGAGAGGGCGATGCCGAGCAGGCCACCCTCTCCGGAGCCGCCCTCGGGCAGCCGTTGAACCTCCTGGGTATTGCCCGACGAATCCACCCTCAAGATCCGGCCGGAGTCGCGTTCGCTGACCAGCGCGTCACCGTTCGGTAGGAACGCCAGTCCCCAGGGCGCCTCCAGCCCCGAGGCAACGACGGTCGTCTCGACTGCGACAGGTCCGGCGGTCGCGGGGCTGGAGGGCGCCGATTTCTCGGCGGGGGTCGTCCCCTGCTCGTTTAGCTTCGTCTGGGTAGCTTCGTTACCAGGCTCCGAAGACTGCTCGGCGGACTGGTCCGTTGTGAAGCCGCTACACGCGACGGCGAGGAGCGCGAGAGCCGAGATCAGGATCGCAGCGACGAGACGGACGTGGTGCATACGGCGCTCCTCTTTGTCTGCGGACATTGCCCTTTTGTTAGCATCGGAGTCGGGCCTTTGCCGCGATTTCTTTCGCGGGCGGATCGCTGCTTAGCGCACCGGCACTAGCCGTAGCGTTCCTCATGAACGATCTCGGCGAGGGGTTTACGCCCTTGCGAGAGCACGGCGCGCCCACGCAGCGGCGGGTCCTCGTATGGGTAGCCCAGAGAGATCGCCGTGCGCACCATACGCTCGGACGGGACGCCGAGGATATCCTTGGCGTCCGCCCTACCGTTCCCTACGATCCATCCGATGCTCGAGCCAACCCCGTGTGCTGAGGCGGCTAGCATGATCCTTTCGCTGAGGCGCCCCTCGTCGTAGGTCTCCT
>DASQSI010000322.1:0-18585 GCA_035642415.1 Rubrobacteraceae bacterium | reverse complement strand
TGTGTCCTCGTACTCATCCTCGTGGTGGCGGTGGAGGAGGTAGGAGTAGCCGGGCTGGTGAGCGGGCCAGACGGGCATGTCAGCCGTGCGCGGCTGCTCCAGATCAAAGATGTGCGCCCCGGCCATCATACCATTCGATCTTTCCTTTAACTCTCCGCCAGAATTTCTGTTGTTTGTTGCATCTCGTACTCCCGGATAACAGGAGCCATCGCCCGCTCGTTGACCGAGAGCTGGAAGACGTCCGAACGGGCGTAGTGACCTACAACATCGAAGTCGTACTTGCCTTTTGCGATCTCGCCCAGGTCAAGGTCGGCAGTCAGGATCGCTTCCCCCTCGAAGTTCGGCCCGGCGAGCATCTCCCCCAACGGAGAGATGATCACCGAACCACCCCGGCAGAGGACGCGATCCGGGTCTCCGTCGTCATCTTCTATCGCGTAGTCTTTGGGGTAATCGCTGCGGCGGGCGAACTGGTTAGCCGATAGTACGAAGCAGCGCCCCTCGCAAGCAACGTGCCGCATCGTGGCAACCCAGGTGTCCCGGGCGTCGGCGGTCGGGGCGCAGTAGATCTGAATGCCCTTTTGGTACATCGCCATCCTGAGGAGGGGCATGTAGTTCTCCCAGCAGATGACGGCGCCGAGCTTGCCGACCCTGGTGTCGAAGACCGGCATCGTGGACCCATCCCCGAAACCCCATACCAGCCTCTCCGCCGCGGTTGGCATGAGCTTGCGGTGCTTGCCCAAGAACTTGCCGTTAGGGTCGAAGAAGAGCACGGTACAGTACAACGTCCCGGCGGCGCGTTCGATCACCCCCATTACTAGATACACTCCGTTCTCACGGGCCATCTCCCCGAGCCGGTCAACCGCCGGACCGGGCACGTCCACGGAGGATTCCCAGTAGCGTCGGAAGTCTTCCCGACCCTCAGGGGTGCGCGAACCGACGCTCGCGCCAAAAGTCAGGCCACGCGGGTAGCAGGAGACGAACGCCTCCGGAAAGACTACGAGCCCGGCGCCGGTGGCGGCAGCCTCAGAGACAAGGCGCTCCACCTTGTCCAGCGTCTTCTCGAGGTCAAAGGCAACCGGGGCCGCCTGCACGACGGCAGCGCGAACGGTAGGCATATACTACGCGCACCTCCTTTCCCATTACGTTTAAGCAACTCGAACTCGCAACTCTCCTTACGCTATACCCAGTAGAGACCATGCCAAACTCAACGCTCTGGATTGCGCTTTGACGTCGCAAAGGGGTTTCTTATCTAAAAGGGAGAGATCCAGAGTGGTAGAGGCTAGTTAGTCGTAGCGCCCCAGGTAGTCGGGGCTCGCTACCTTAAGCTTATCCGCAACGGTTTGTTTGAGGTGTTCGAGGGTGCCCTCTGGCACCTCTCCGTGGCGGATGCTCCGGGCGAGATCCCGGTTGAGCTCTATGACCCGTTCTCTAAGCTTCTCCACGGTGTCGGGTGTAGCAGGATCCTTGCCCAACAGGTCAGCGAGGCGTGCGAGCTCCTCCCGGAGGAGGCCTTCTTCCTGCTCGAGCTCACGCTCTAGTATGCTCAAGGCGTTCATCGCCACCCGTGTACGGAACCGGCTTCGCGGGTCATCCAAGTTGGGAAGAATCTCCTCCTCCAAAAACCCCCGGACCGCTTCGGCAAGCTCACCACCGGAGGGCCGGTCCTGCATCAGCTACCCCTTTCGAGCAGAGAGAGTAGCTCATACTCTACCTCCGAAGCCAGGCGCCCTATGACGGCAAGCTCTACGCTACGCTCCTGGCCGGAGAGGTGCCGTTTGGCCTGGTTTAGCGAACCGATGGCCCACCTCACGTTGCCTGCCACTTCCCAATAAAACAGCTCTTCGAAGGTGATTCGACGACCGGTAAGGGTGTTGTAGTGCTCGAGATAAGGTTCGACTTCACCGATACCTCCGAGACGGAGATGATCCACCCCAAACCGCCAGGCCCTCACCAAGGGCCAGGCCAAGTCCTCGGCCGGATCGCCGAGATGGGCGAACTCCCAGTCCAATATCCCCACCAATCCCTCCTCATCCACCATGAAGTTACCCACGCGAAAATCGCCGTGGTTCAGAACGATCTCGTGGCTAGCGGGAACATGTCCGCGCAGCCATGAAAGCCCCAGCTCGATTGCCGGGTGGGGTTCCTCCAGGGCGTCGAGCTCCTGTTCTAGGGTTGAGAGCACGTAGTCTGCAGCCGGTTCGGTCCGGGCACCGGGGAGGGACGGAAGCTGCTCGAGGGGTATAGCATGTATCTTAGATAACTCCTCGGCCAGTTGTTCGGGGAGTATCTCACGGGTCGTTTCGAACTCTGGCTTTTGCACCACCCGGCGTCCGACGCTCTCCCCTTTAAGGCGCTCCATCACAACGGCTTCGCGCCCTGCGAGGTCTTCAAGGTAACCGTACGGTTTTGGTGCCTTGATCCCCGCTTCATATGCTGCTTGCAGGACCTTGCACTCCTGCTCGAGCGAGAGCGTCTCGGAGTAGATGACCCCGCCGGCAGCACGGCGGACGAGCAGTTCTAGCGCTCCTTCGGGGGTTACAGCATCCACCACACAGGTATCCTTAGAAGCACCCCCCGGGATAAGCTCTGCACGCTCGACCTCTATGGGCCCCTCAAGCAGGGTAGTCAAAGGCCCGCCAAGGCCTTCGGTCCAGTTTTCGCTCACGCTTGATCGGCTTCTCTGAAAACTCGGCGGGCTATGGAACTCCTGTGGACCTCGCTGGGGCCATCGTAGATCCTGAACGGTCGTGCCTCCCGGTAGAAGTGGCTTAAAGGAGTATCCTCGGAAACACCCAGTGCTCCGCATATCTGAAGCGAACGGTCGATCACCCGGTCTACCGTTTCGGCAACGAATATCTTGGTCATGGAGGTTTCCTGTCGCGCTCGCTCGCCCTGGTCGAGCTTCCAGGCGGCATGCCAGATCATTAGCCGCGCGGCGTGCATTTCCGTATGAGAATCCGCCACCATCCACTGTATAGCCTGGTGTTCGGAAAGCTTGCTGCCAAACGAATCCCGCTTAAGGGCATAGCGAGTGGCTATCTCCATAGAACGCCCCGCGATTCCTAACCAGCGCATGCAGTGGGTTAGACGCGCCGGACCCAGCCGGACCTGAGCATGCTCGAACCCCTCACCCACCTTGCCCAGCACGGCATCGTCGTCTACGAGGCAGTCGACGAAATCGATCTGTCCGTGTCCTCCCGGCATGAACACATCCATCGTGGGGATGGTTCGCTGTAAACTAAACCCGGGGTTGTCGGTGTCTATAAGGAACATGGTGGGGCCTTCGGGGGTCTGGACGAGGACGATGGCGAACGCGGCACCTTCCGCGCCGGTAATAAACCATTTAGTGCCGTTGATCGCCCACTTACCATTTCTCCTTTCGGCGGTGGAGCGGAGTAGGCCGGGATCCGAGCCAGCGCCCGGAGCCGGCTCGGTCATGGCAAAGCACGAGCGTATCTCGCCTCTGACCAGAGGCTGTAGATAGCGGGTGCTCTGCTCCCCGTCCGCCACATGGCTGAGCAGGTGCATGTTGCCCTCGTCTGGAGCGGCAGCGTTGAGGGCCTGTGGACCCAAAAGGCTCCGCCCTGCTTCTTCGAGGACTACCGCGGTTTGCCTCCAGTTTAATCCCAGACCTCCAAGCTTCTGGGGTAAGTGGGGAAGGAAGAGCTGGGCTTTCTTCGCCTTAGCCTGAAGCTCTCCCCGCAGCGCTTCTAACTTCCCGTGTTCGGGGCCGAATCCCTCTTCACAGGGGATAACCTCCGTATCGATGAACCGGCGGACCCTGTCTCTGACCTGCTGAAGCTCCTCGTCTAGCTTGAAGTCGACCAAGGCTTTAACCTCTCTGACGCTTTAGTTACGTCTCGAACGCCATCTCCTTGTTCCTACACCCCTACAAGGGGTACAGGGAAACGGTTGTGCTGCGCGTGGTGGTTAGCCAACGCGCCGCTCCTGTCCCTCCCACTCCCGCTCGCGCAGCTGGAACTTCTGGATCTTGCCGGTGGAGGTCTTGGGCAGCTCCTCACTGAACTCGATGGCCGCCGGGGCCTTGAAGCGGGCGATGTTCTCCTTGACGAAGTCTATGATCTCCTCTTCGGTCGTCTCCTCACCCTCCTTGAGGGTGACGAAGGCCTTCGGACGCTCGCCCCACTGCTCGTCGGGCATGGCGACCACGGCGGCCTCCATCACGGCCGGGTGCTCCATGACGACGTGCTCGACCTCCACAGACGAGATGTTCTCGCCACCGGAGATTATGACGTCCTTGTCGCGGTCCCGGATCTCGACGTATCCATCGGGGTGCCACACGCCGATATCCTCGGAGTGGAACCAGCCGCCCTCGAAGGCTTCCTCGGTGGCCTCCTCGTCTTCGAAGTAGCCTTTCATCACGGTGTTGCCACGCATGACGACCTCACCCATCGTCTCTCCGTCGCGTGGCACGTCGTTCATCTCGTCGTCCACGACCCTTACCAGGTCGGCGGCGACGTGCGCCTGACCCTGGCGAGCAAGCAGCTTGGCCTGCTCGTCCACGGGCAGCTCCTCCCACCCCGGTTGCCACTCGCAGACGGTGTTCGGCCCATAGGTTTCGGTGAGCCCATAGAGGTGCATAGGATGTATATTCAGGTTTTCGAACTGACCGAGGAGCGCGGGCGACGGGGGCGACCCCCCGACCACGGTAATGACCTGGTGGTCGAGTTCGTGGGCCTTCTCGTGGTTGGCGAGCGGGATCTGGACCGTAGGCGCCCCGCAGTAGTGGGTTATGTCCTCCGACTCAAAGAGGTCCCAGATCAAATTTGGGTCCACCTGTCGCAGACAAACGTGCGTGGCCCCTGCCGCCGTCACCGCCCAAGGGAAGCACCAGCCGTTGGTGTGGAACATTGGCAGCGTCCACAGGTACTTGGTTTCATGATTCATCTCCGTCTCGACCACCTGGGCGAGCGCGTTGAGGTAGGCGCCCCGGTGGGAATACATCACGCCTTTAGGCTGTCCCGTGGTCCCCGAGGTGTAGTTGATGGAGATGGTCTCTTCTTCGTCTTCGAGGATGCTCTCTACGGGCTCCGGAGATCCCTCGGCCAGGTAGTCCTCATAAGGGTCGCCTTGCTCTCCGGTGTCGTCTACGCGCACGCGCTCGACGCTTTCGTCCACGCCCTCCAAGAGCTCCTCTAGCTCAGCGTCCACAAAGACCATCTTCGACCCCGAATGACTGATTATGTACTCGACCTCGCCCGAGCTGAGGCGGGTGTTTATGGCCACCAGCACGAGGCCCGCCAAAGGCACGGCGAAGTGTGCTTCGAGCATCGGCGGAATGTTGGAACAGAGGAAAGCGACCCTATCGCCCTTCTGCAGGTCGGCATCCCGCAGGCGCGAGGCGAGGCGATTGACCCTCTCTTCGAACTCTTGGTAGGTGTAGCGCCGGTCGCCGTGGACCACGGCTATCTTGTCTGGGAACACGTAGGCGCTGCGCCTGAGGAAGCTCACCGGTGTAAGCTCCGTGCGGTAAACCTTCTCCATACTCCTCTCTACCCCTTTCCCATCATGCTCGCTTACCCTTCTGGAACGCTAGTTACCCGCTCAACCCTGATCGTACTCGTAGAAATCCCTCCAGTTCTTGTGTTCGAAGAGCCCAGTCGGGCCACAGCGACCCTCACGAATTCTAATCTCGTAGAGGCGGCTTGCAAAAACTCGCGTTTTCCAGGTAAAACGCGAAGAATTAGAGAAGCCCCCGGAGGTAGCTGGGGGCTTTGTGCAGCAACCGTGTAGCAACCCAGACTAATGACCTGAAAACTAGAGAAAGCTGTTCGTATAAAAAGTGCTTATTTGCAGCTATTTTGTAACCTTAGGAAACCTCCAGCAAATGGTATGGCCGCTGGATCACAGCGATCCTCGCTAGAAGATACCTACATCAGCGCGGAGGGCCGGCCGTCGATCCACACTGGATCCCTGGGCGGGCGATCGCCGAGCCAATAGGCGTCGAGATCCTCTTGGCTCCAGCCACGTTCGCGAAGAATCTCCTCGTCGGTGAGCTGTCGGCCGGTGAGCTCTTTTGGCTCGGTGCGCAGGATCTCCATAACGGCATCGCAGTAAATCTCTGTTGAGCGCCAGTGGTTGCGGTCCCCCATCTTCTCGCTACCCCAGTTGATGGTAGCCTGGCTTTCGATCGGCGTCGCTGCCCAGAGGGCGTTCGCCGCCACGTTGTCGTTCTTATGCTCAGCGGCCACGCCGATGGCCAAGCGGGTCATGCCCATCTTGGTGATCATGTAGCATACGTAGCCCGGACTGGCCTCCGTGGATATAGGGGGGCTACAGTTGACGATGTGCCCCCAGCCGTTCTCGATCATGCGCGGTAGCGCGTAGTAGGTGCACAGGTAGGCGGCGCGCACGTTTATCTGCCACATCAAGTCGAAACGCTTCGGGGGTGTATCTAGGACTCGCTCCCACCACATCGCCCCCGCGTTGTTTATTAATATATCCAGGCGGCCGAAGGTCTCGATCGTGCGGTCGACCATGTTTTCAACGTCTTCCTCTGAGCGGACATCGACCCTCACCGGCAGGGCTTTCCGGCCCGTAGCCTCTATTTCCTCGGCCACGGTGTAGATGCTACCGGGCAGCTTCTCGGTCGGCTGCTCACTCTTCCCAGTGACGACGATGTTCGCACCCTCACGGGCCAGCCGAAGGGCGAAGGCGCGGCCGATGCCGCGGCTGGAGCCGGTAACGATGGCTATCCGGCCTTCAAGCGGTTGCGTCGACATACAAACTTCCTTTCTGAGCGGTCTGCTCTAGCGTCTGGGATGAGTGACCAGTTTGCCGTAAGTCTTCCGGCTCCCGAGGAGTTCCAAGGCCTCCGGCACCTCCTCGAAGGGGACCGTTTTATAGATGAGAGGGTCTATCTTACCCTCCTCGTAAAGCGCAACGAGGACTTCGTGGGTCTCGGCAACGAGCTCGGGCATAAACTCATTGTAAAGTCCCCAGTGGAGACCAACGACCGAGTAGTTCTTCACTAGGACATGGTTGGTAGGGACCTCGGCTATCCTACCGCCCGTGAACCCCACAACGACGATGCGCCCCTCGAAGCCTACGCATTTCCTAGAGAGGTCGAACACATCCCCCCCCACCGGATCGAAGATGACGTCCGCCCCGCGCCCCTCGGTTGCCTCTTTGACGATGTCGACGAAGTTTTCCTCTTTGTAGTCCACAGAGATTTCGGCCCCGAGCTCCCGGCAGATTTCGACCTTCTCTGCACCCCCGGCCGTAGAGATCACGCGCGCACCGGCCGCCACCGCAAGCTGTATGGCCGCCGAGCCCACGCCCCCAGCGCCCGCATGCACAAGGACGGTCTCGCCTTCGGCGAGGTTCGCTCGCCGGTGTAAGCCGAAGAAAGCGGTCTGATAGACGAGGTGCATCGCTGCAGCAACCTCAAACGGTATCGCATCGGGGATAGGGAAGACAGCCCCCGAAGCTGGTACCGCAACCTTCTCGCTGAAGCCACCTTTGGGAAGCGGGGGTGCTACGAGCACCCTAGTCCCCACCGCCAGGTCGACGCCATTGCCGACCTCCACGACGGTACCCGAAACCTCTGCCCCGGGAGTAAAGGGAAGCGGCGGCCGCTCCTGGTACTCGCCCCGGCACAGGAGGATGTCGAAGAAGTTCAAGGCCGCCGCCTCGACTTCGACGACGACCTCACCGGAGCTTGGCTTTGGCTCCTCTACCTCCTCCAGCAAGAGGGCACTTTTCGGGTCTCCGAGCTCGTGCACCTGCCAGGCGCGCATCACGGGCCTCCTTTCCACTCTCGATACGGAAACCCGAGCTTACCATGCCCCTTTTGCCGCTTACCAGGCTATCTGACCGCCACCCACGACAACCGTGTGGCCGGCGGTCATGTAGTTGGTGGCCGAGGCGAGGAAGTAATGACCCCCTTTACAGCTTTCGGCCATCTGAAGCGGTGCATGGGGATGTCCTCCAGCATCGTGGCCTCGGATTTTTCGATGAGGCCGTCACTCGTCTTTGTCGGGACCGCTAGCATACATTTCCATTAGTTAGAATTTAGAGACGGAGGGAATTCTACAGCCTCTAGCCCTGACAATGCTGAGCCTGCGAGAGAGTCTCACCAAGAAAGCGACGCGGATCGGTCTCGACAGCGTCATGATGGTCACCCCGCGTACTTTTTTAGGTGACGCTGCAGGTGTACTCTAAGGTCTGTTCGTAATCTGAGCGAGATTATCGAGCGCACTCGTAGTAAGCTAACTGGGGCTAGCTGTGTTTAGCTTTGCGTTTTTGAGGGAGATTAGTGTTCACCAACCGCCGTTTAACTGTACTGGCGTTTGTCTTACTGATCCTCTTCTGGGGATCTTCGTTCCCGGCCATAAAGATCGCGCTAGGGTATACACCGCCGGTCTTGTTTTCCGGTCTCCGTACGCTGCTCTGCGGGCTCGCCGTAACGGCCGTGGCAGCGATCTGGGGCGGGAAGGTGAACTTGCGGCGCAACTTGCCCGCGCTCGTGTTGCTGGCCCTCTTTAACGTGGTGCTGTTTATGGGCTGTCAGGCCCTCGCCATACTCTACTTACCGTCCGGATTAGCGGCGGTCCTGATCTACCTGCAACCGATACTCGTTGGCTTTCTGGCGTGGCTCGTGCTCGGGGAGGCGCTCTCACCAGCGAAACTCATCGGGCTGTTCCTAGGTTTCTCTGGGATAGTCGCGGTGAGCGTCGGGAGCCTCTTTGGGACGATGCCCCTCCTAGGGGTGGCACTCGGGGTGGCTACGGCTCTTTTCTGGGCGCTTGGGACCGTATACTTTAAGCGGGTCCAGGAGCGAGTTTCGACGCTGTGGTCGGTTGCAGGACCGTTTCTTATCGGGGGCGTTTTTCTGACGGTCCTCGGGCTCATCCTTGAGCCATGGTCGGAGATCTCCTGGACGGGAACCTTTATCGCGAGCTGGCTGTACGTGTCTCTGGCCGGTACCGCTGTCGCCTGGGTACTGTGGTTGGGGCTCGTGCGGGCCGGCGAGGCGAGCCGCGTTGCGGCCTACGTCTTTTTTGTCCCGCTTACAGCGGTGCTGATGGGCGTGTTGTTCCTGGGCGAAACCCTGAGCTCCTCCCTTCTCGTCGGCGCTGCCCTGGTTGTCTCGGGCATCTACCTCGTCAACCGCTAGCTGCACCCAGAAATGCCGCTGACAACCCGCGCGGGTGTAGAGAGTAAGCTCTGGTCGTTCATCGATAACCACCCCGACAACCGTCAGGTGACGGCGGCCGCCGGCCATGTTAGTGTGCTGGGCTTGTGGAACGCGCGTCGGACAAAGGACGCTGAGAAGAAAAGGAGGAGAAGCTGTTGCAGCCGTTGATAGCCGACGTCGCTCAATCCTTAGGAACCGACTACTACCTACTGGGTGATCTGCTCACGGACGAGGAGCGTGAGCTTCGGGACAAGGTTCGCGCTTTCGCCAACCGGGAAGTTATCCCTATCATAAATGAGTACTGGAACAAGGAGGAGTTCCCGTTCGAGTTGATCCCCAAGCTCGCCGAACTCAACGTCGCGGGCACTACTATAAAAGGCTACGGTTGCCCGGGCATGAGCCATGTGGCGGCGGGAATCGTGGCCGTGGAGATGGCCCGTGGGGACGGCAGCCTCAACACCTTCTTCGGGGTCCATTCGGGGCTAGCGATGGACTCCATCGCCATCTGCGGCTCGGAGGAGCAGAAGGAGAAGTGGCTCCCACCGATGGCGAGGATGGAAAAGATCGGCGCCTTCGGCCTCACCGAGGCCAAGCACGGCTCCGACGTGGTAAGGCTCGAGACTAGGGCGCGCCGTGAGGAAGACGGGTACATCATAGATGGAGAGAAGCGTTGGATCGGCAACGCCTCCTTCGCCGACGTCACCGTCGTTTGGGCCCGCGACGACGAAGACAACGTCGCCGGCTACCTCGTCGAGAAGGGCACGGAAGGCTTCACCACGGAGATCATGACTGGCAAGATGGGCAAGCGCGCCGTCTGGCAGGCGGACGTCAAGCTCGAGGGCGTGCGCGTTCCACTGGAGAACCGCCTCGCTAAGGCCGATACCTTCAAGGACACCAGCAAGGTCCTCGTTGCTACGCGCGCCATGGTGGCGTGGGAGTGTATAGGGCACGCGATCGCCTCTTATGAGGCTGCCCTAACCTACGCCAAAGAAAGGGAGCAGTTCGGCAAGCCGATTGCAGGCTTCCAGATCATCCAGAACAAGCTGGCGAACATGCTCGCCGGGATCACCACCATGCAGCTTCTATGCTTCAGGCTCGCCCAGCTGCAGGAAGAAGGTAAGATGAGCGGAGGTATGGCGTCTTTGGCCAAGATGTACAACGCTCGTACGGCCAAGCAGGTGTGCGCCGACGCGCGGGATATCATGGGTGGCAACGGCATCTTGCTTGAATACTACGTGGCGAGGCACCTCTCCGACATGGAGATCGTCTACACCTATGAGGGGACCGACACTATCCAGTCCCTCATCGTCGGACGACAGATCACCGGGATAGGAGCCTTCGTTTAAGAGAGGCTTCAATCTTCCTCCGCGACGTTCTGGAGTAGAACCTGACCGCGCGACGGTCTTGCCGTCTCTGGACGTGATCACCACCGGCCAAAGCTGCTGGCTCTTCCCCGCTGAAGGGGCTCGCCGACGGCGTGTAGTCCGCCCTGCTTGTGGGGCTGCAAAAGTCGGTCACGTTTCTGAGCCCAACCGCAAGCTGGCTCTGATCCTTGGCCGCTAGGTAGGCACCGGTGGTGGCCACCGTTCCGATCACCGCGGTAAACACGCCGCCGGGCACGGCTCCGCAGGGTTGGTGGTCGGTAGCGATCTCGAACGAGGCGACAACGTTAAAGGGGCCATCTCCTCAAAGCGCAGGCCGAGGAGCTACATGAAGGCGCTCTCGCCCTATAGGTTGGTATCTTCTCGCGGCTTCGTGACCATCGGTTCTCAATTCTGAAGGTTCTCGAAGATGCCCGCCGCTCCCATACCACCGCCGATGCACATCGTCACCATGCCGTACTTGGAATTCCGCCGCTTCATCTCGCTCATGAGCTGGACGGTGAGCTTGGTGCCTGTGGCGCCCATTGGGTGGCCGAGGGCTATGGCGCCGCCGTTTACGTTCATCTTCTCAAGGTCCAGGCCCACCTCGCGGATACAAGCCAGCGTCTGCGCCGCGAACGCCTCGTTGAACTCGATAAGGTCTATGTCACCGAGCGAGAGGTCGGTAAGCTCTAGCACCTTGGGAATTGCGACGCTTGGTCCCATGCCCATGATCTCCGGGCGGACACCGCCAACGGCGAAGCCGACGAAGCGGGCGAGCGGCTTGAGACCACGCTCTTCGGCGTGCTCGCGCTCCATGACCACGACCGCCGCAGCCCCGTCGCTCGTCTGGGAGGAGTTCCCAGGGGTGACAGTACCGTCCTTTTGGAAGACCGCAGGGAGCTTAGCGAGCTTCTCTAGTGAGGTGTCGCGGGGCCCTTCGTCTCGCGTGAAGGTGGTCTCTGTGTGCTGCGGCTCGCCGTTCTCGTTTACCCAGTCGAGCTTCACGTCGAGCGGCACGATCTCCTCGTCGAAGAGACCGGAGCTTACGGCCTCCCCAGCCAAGGTATGGCTCCTGAGGGCGAACTCGTCCTGATCCTCGCGGGAGACACCGTACTCTTTAGCGACCTGCTCCGCCGTCAGGCCCATCCCCATGTAGACCTCCGGGTTGGTCTCCACGAGCGTAGGGTTCGGGGAGAAGAGTGGCATCTCCAGGGTAGAGGACATGTGCTCGACGCCGCCCGAAATTATCGTGGTCGCGTAACCGGCCATGATCCTCTCGGCCGCGTTCGTGATGGTCTGCAATCCGGACGAACAGAAGCGGTTTACGGTCTGTGCTGGCACGGTCTCCGGCAGACCGGCCCTGATCGACGACTGTCGGGCGATGTTGTAACCTTGGGGCCCTTCGGGCATCGCACATCCAATGATTACGTCTTCGACCTCCGAGGGATCCAAGCCGTCGGCTCGATTGAGCACCTCCTTTATGCAGGCGGCGGTCATGTCAGCTGGATGTGTGCCCCTTAGAGTACCCCTGGGAGCACGACCTACCGCGGTCCGGGCACCCGAGACTATTACGGCTTCTTTCATCGCATGGTCTCCTTTCTCTAGTTGCGTAAAGGCTTGCCGTTCTCGAGCATCGCATCGATGCGTTCCCTAGTTTTCTCGTTCTTGAGGAGCCCCAGGAATGCTTCTTTTTCTAGCCCGAGTATATATTCCTCGCTCACCCACTGGGGTACCGAGAGATCTCCACCGGTAAGAACATAAGCGAGGTGGCCAGCGATGACGCCGTCGTACTCGGTTGCGAAGCGGCCCCACTGCATGGCCTTGACGGCGACCTCCAGGGCCGCCCGAGTAACCTTCCCAGAAGCGTAAATGGTCTTTTCACGGGCGGGCGGAGCATAACCGTCAGCGAGCTCTAGAACCTCGCGCTTGGCGGCGTCGATCAGGTGATCCCCGTTCATCACCACCCGGTCTTCTTCTTTCAAAAAGCCCATCTCCCGGGCCTCAAGGGCGCTTCCCGAGACCTTCGCCTGTGCTATGGTTTCGAAGGCCTCCTGGACGTAGGGCAGCGGCGGGGCGCTCGTCGTGTGCATGGCTGGGGAGATGATCCTCCGGACCATCTCCTTCGTGCCACCGCCAGCGGGGATGAGCCCCACACCGGTCTCGACCAGTCCCATGTAGGTCTCTCCCGCCGCGACGATGCGATCGGCGTGCATGCAGATCTCGGCGCCTCCCCCTACGGTCTGCCCGTGCGGCGCCGCGACGATCGGCTTAGACGCGAACCGGAAGCCCATGAGTAAGTTCTGGAAGGCGTCTACCCTCTCCCCGAACTCATCGGGCGTTTCCTGATGCGCCCCTTCCGCGATCTCGTTGAGGTTCGCGCCCACGCAGAAGTTTGTACTCTCGTTGCCGATCACGAGCCCAACCCACTCGTCTTCTTCCTCGAGCCGCCGCAAAGCCTCGTCACCCGTCTCCGCTACGGCTTCGTCTATAGAGTTGCCCCTAGAGTGGATTTCGAGGCACAAAACCCCATCACCCAGGTCCAGCAGACTCGCCGAGCCGTTCCGGTCGATCTCACCGCCCTCAGCGCGAACCTTCTCAAGCGAGAGCTCCATAGGGTCCTCGCGCACCGGTACATAGCCACCCTCTATCGGGCTGAACTGTAGCTCCCGGGTTCCTTCCGTCTTGTAGAAGCTCTCGTCACCGCCGTCGAGCATCTCCTTCGCCCACTCGGCGACCTCGATGCCGAGAGACTCCATCTGCTCGACGGTGTCCCTTACACCGAGGAGGTCCCACATCCTAAAAGGGCCAGCCTTATGACCGTAGCCCCACTCCATCGCGTGGTCCACATCCTCTAAGGTGTCGGAGATCTCCGGGACCCGCCGAGAGGCGTAGGCGAGGTCGGACAGGATGGTGTCCCGCAAGAACCGGGCGTGCCGGTCCTCTTCGGCTTTGGATATGATGAAGCGAAGCCGCGCCCCCAAGTCGCCCTGCTTCTGTGCCTCCTCGACGAGCGGTATGTCGGGGTTCTCAGGAGGCTCGTGCTCGAGGGTCTCCAAGTTCAGGACATCGAAGACCTTCTCGCCGCCGCGCTCTTCGCGCTTGTAGAAGCCACCGCCGGACTTCGCGCCCAATAGGTTTTGCTCCTCTAGCTCTTTGAGCTTCTCGGGTGGGCGTAACTGCTCCCTCGACTCGTCGTCTGTGACCGCCTCGTAGAGGTTCTCCGCAACCCCTATCGAGATATCGAGGCCGACCTGATCTTGCAGGCGGAAGGTGGCCGTCTTGGGACGTCCGATCAGGGGGCCCGTTATGGCGTCCAACTCTTCGATCCCGTAGCCTTTGTCGAAGGCGTAGCGCATAGAGTTGATCATGGAGAAGCTCCCGAGCCGATTGCCAATGAAGTTCGGGGTGTCCTTTGCCAGCACGATGCCCTTGCCCAGCACCCGTTCTCCCAAGACCTGCACCTCTTCGACGAGCTCGGGGTCGGTATCTTCGGTCGGGATTATCTCCAAGAGCTTCAGGTAACGCGGCGGGTTGAAGAAGTGGGTTCCCAAGAAGCGTTTCTTGAACGCCTCGGACCGGTCCTCGGCGATCTGGTGCAGCGGGATGCCGGAAGTGTTGGATGAGATGAGCGCGTTGTTGTTCGCCAGTTCCTCTACCCGCGCCATCAGCTCCTGCTTGGGCTTGAGCTTCTCGATTATGGCTTCGATGATCCACTCTGCATCCTCGATACGTTCGAGATCGTCCTCGAAGTTTCCGATGCGTATCCTCTCGAGGACGCGCTCGCTCATGAGGGCCGGAGGCTTCGCATTCTTCATTTGCTCGAAGCCCTCCCGTACGATTCTGTTCCTGACCTTGGGCGATTCGAGCGTGAGACCCTTTTTCTCCTCTTCCTCGGTGAGCTCTTCGGGCGTTATGTCTAAGAGGTCCACTTCTAGACCGGCGTTGGCGAGGTGGGCAGCGATGGCAGCACCCATCGTTCCCGCGCCGAGGACCGCAACCCGCTTTATTCGATGCGTCATTCGTACCTCCGTAGTCTATTCTCTTCCCCGACTAAGGGGCACACTAATTAATGTACCCCAAAAACGGGGTCTAGCGCTCCTGGCCCTCGTGTTAGATCATTCGAGCAGTTGGCAACTGAGAGCCCACAGGAGATGTCTAGGCTTCCGACCCGCTAAGGGTCGATCAGCTAGCTCCCTGCTGTTTAGACGCGATCTATGGTGAGAGCTAGGTTCGCGGAGATGGTTGGGTTCTCGATTTCGGCTCCACCGTGACTTGACGTGTGACTTCTCGCGTGACCACTTTATTCTCCGCGGGGCCGGAAACCGCCCGCAGCAGGAGCAAAAACGGTAGGATTATGACCAACACCAAAGCGCTGATTACCAGCGCGATGGTTCCTCCACGCACGCTTACCCAAGCCTCTCTAGTCTCTGTGCCTCCCCACACATTGTATCGGACGAGGAACAGGGCTCGGCTGCTCTCGCGCCTAGAGGACCAGGCCGTTACAGCGTCAACCGCTACCTAGCGATACAAGAGCTTAAAACGTATCCCGGTATCCTCGGAAGGGTGCCCGAAGCGCCAAGGATGAGCGGCCTCATGCTCCACTAGGTGATCGGTCGTCTCTTCTTGGACGAGATTAGCGCGCACCTCCCAGTCCTTTGTTTTCCGGGTTTCCGCAGTCCGAATCCCTATGATCCTAGTAAACGTCTTCGATGATCTCGGTTCCGCTTTGGATGAACTCGTCGGGGTAGACGCTTGCTCCGGGCGAGATGGTGGCCTCTTCTCCTACGCTGACCCCGTCCCCAAGGGCGCTACCCTCACGCAAGCGCACCCTGGCTTCTATGCGACACCCACGTCCGATCAGGGCGCCATCAAGCTCGGCTTCCTCGCCGATAGAAGAACCCTCGGCCACGGTGCTTCTCTCTACCGATGCACCCACCTCCACCGAAACGTTCGGTCCCAAAACCGAGTAAGGACCGACGCGGGCGCTGGAGGAGAGCCAAACGTTGTCCCCCAGGACCACCGGTGCTTCCAGCTGGTCCTCGTCCACCTGCGTGCCGCGCCCGACGTAGACGCCTTCCCGCAACTTTTCCCCCGGCAGCCGGATACCCCGGGCTTTGCCGTCCAGTACATCCTTTTGGGCACTCATGTACTGCTCTATGTTGCCGATGTCCTCCCAATAACCCTCCATCACGTACCCATACATGGGACGTCCTTCTTCAAGCAGCTTAGGGAAGAGCTCCTCGGCGAAGTCGTATTCCTGGCCTTCCGGAATATCATTTAGCACGCTCGGCTCTAGGATATACATGCCGGTGTTGGCCGTGTGGGAGAAGACTTCTTCCTCATCCGGCTTCTCGAGGAAGCCGGAGACGCGCCCGTCGTCTTCGACCACCACTATACCGAACTCAGATGGGTCGTCTACCTCTTTGAGGACCAAAGTAGCTTCGGCCCCACGCTCCTCGTGGAAGGCGACAGCACTCCTCAGGTCCACGTCGGTAAGAGCGTCACCTGAAATGACGACGAACCTCTCCGTCAGCCAATTCTCGGCGAACTTGACCGAGCCAGCGGTACCCAGAGGCTCCTCCTCCACGGAGTACTCCATTCTTACACCCCACCCGGACCCGTCGCCGAAGTACTCCTGGATGACCTCGGGCATGAACTCGAGGGTGGCGAGGATATCCTCGAAGCCGTGGTCTTTGAGGAGGTTGACGATATGCTCCATACATGGCTTGTTAACTATGGGGACCATAGGTTTGGGCTGTTTGCTCGTCAGTGGCCGGAGCCTCGTCCCCTTGCCCCCGGCCATGATCACCGCCTTCATGTTCTCTTCGCCTCCTCCGTGTCAGCTGATACTTACCACGCGCAGTTTACCCCGAGGGCAACCCATCCTGAGCAGGAGTGAAGGCGTAACCTTCGCTAAAGCGTCCTTAAAAAGGGTTTCGCGCGTTGGGAACAGCCCCAACTCTGGACTAGCTGCCGATCGAGCATATTCGCCTACCCCGACAGCGCGCCCGTTAACCGCCGAACCTTCTAGAACTATAGGCCTGATCGCCGTCTTCCCCAACACCGCTTCATAGAATGGGAGAGCCATGCTCTCCTGCACCTTGGCCCAGTCCCGCGCCCTTGTATCCCCAAGCTCGCCCTGAGCTACCGTCGAACCAGAGACTTCGGCTGAAGGCTCCGTCCTCATTTTTGCTACCTCTTCTCCTCTCAGGTTTCTACCCACGCCAGTATGATGGCAGACGCATAAGCAGATGCCTCCGACGAAGGGCCCTATTTTCGAAGAAACGTAGGCTCATAGATACCGACTAATAGGGATTGCCGTTGACTCTGCCTAAGAGTTATCGGAGCCTCGCGGCCCACCTCCTATGACAAGCTAGGCAGAAGCCTGCCGCTTACCCTGGTTTTTGCCAGGCCAATCGTCGACGCAGCCACCACCCCAACCCACCTACTATTCCTATGACCCCGATCCCGGAGAGCAGCCACCCTCCAACGTCCTCATTCGATTCCCCGCCGTACTCGTACTGGTAGTCGGAATCCTCCCTGTCGTGATGAAAGATCCACGACCACAGGAAGAAGTTGGAGAGCGAGTTGTAGCGCATCCCGTAGCCCGGCGAGCCATAGTAAGGGTTGCTCCTGCTCCCCACGTCCCTCGGCGGAGCCGAGTAGGTGTTGGAGGGCACTGAGGGCTTAGCGACCTGGGATGGGCTCGAGGGCTTGCCGCCTCCACTAGGAGCCCCACGAGCACCGCCACCACCGCCTCTTTGCGCCATTTCTCCCTTCGCGTAAGCCCCATCTGTAGCTACGGCCAAGATCACCACGACAGCAGTCACCAAGCACACGATTTTTCCCGAAGCCACTCTATACGATCTCAAGCTCAATGCAACTTACCTATCCTACCGTCGCGGTGGACGGACATCATCTGCCGTCCTCTATGGAGCGTTCGGCTAACATCGGGTCTACCGCATTCTCTTTCCGAAAGGTGACCCTTACTTGTCGATCCCTATCATCATTAGTCTCAACAGTATCAGACAGCGAGAGTTTCAACTAGCGGAGTTCGAGAAATCTCTCCACTAGACATGTGCTAAGAGTTTGCGCCTACCCAAGGGGGGCGCCGTAGTCTCCAATATCATCAGTTCTACCGTAGCGGTCCTGTCCCCTATCCGGCCATGGAAGACCAGCTGAAAGGACTGAGGCTTGTTGGACCAACACGCCGGACCTAGTTTTACTCGGCACCTTCCCTGCTAGTAGGGCACAGAACCGCAACCGAGATAGTTTTGTACTTTCGACCCTGTACCACGAATTGCCTTCCCCCTCACCACTCCTCTCGTTGCGCTTCGGGGACTATCATGTAGAGAGACGTATCGTTCAACTATGGGAGAGCCGAGAAAACTTGAGTAGTGAGCTTGAGGTAGCGGTCGCAGCAGCGGAGGCAGCGGGCGAGGTGTTGAGAGACAGCTTCGCCAAACGACTAGACGTCGAATATAAGGGGGAGGCTGAACTCGTCACCGAGGCAGACAAGAAGGCCGAGCAGAAGATCAAGGAGGTGCTTCAGGAGGCTTTCCCCACCTACGGGATGCTAACCGAAGAGAGCGGGGAGCTTGAGGGCGAGGGTGACGCCCGATGGATAGTCGACCCCCTAGACGGCACCACGAACTATGTTCACGGCGTCCCCTTTTTCTCTACGTCGATAGCCTTGGAGAGGGACGGCGAGGTGGTTGTGGGCGTGGTGCACGACCCGGCCACTGAAGAGACCTACGCCGCTGAGCGTGGGAGCGGCGCCACCCTTAACGGCGAGCCCATAGGAGCGTCGGACACCGACGAGCCAGGGCGAGCGCTTCTGGGTACCAGCTACCCCGACGACTGGGAGGAGATACCCATGGCCATCGAGCTTTTCGAAAGGTTCACGAACCTGGCGCGAGGTATGAGGCGCTTAGGCTCCGGCGCGCTCGATCTGTGCTATGTCGCAGTGGGGAGACTCGACGGCTGCTACGAGCAAGGCTTCTCGGCGTGGGACGTAGCAGCGGGAATCCTGATACTAGAGGAAGCGGGCGGCGAAGCTAC
>DASQSI010000321.1:0-3076 GCA_035642415.1 Rubrobacteraceae bacterium | reverse complement strand
ACCCTGGTACTGCGCGCGTTTAAGCAGGGCAAGGCCGCCACAGAGGTCGACGCGGCCCTTGTGAACGAGTCCGCACGCGAGACCATCGGGCGCGAACTCAACATCGACGACGAGCTCGTGCGCGGGTCCCTCGATCCGACTGCCTTCGTGCAGGCGCACGACGTGCCCGGCGGGCCGGCTCCTGAAAGGGTGTACGGCGCGATCCGGAACGCGCGCGTGATGTTAGAAGAGCACGTCAGCCGCGTGGCTCGGGCTCGCGAAGCGCTGAATCGGGCCAGTATCGAGCTCGACAGCCGCGCAAAGCAACTTGCCAGAGAAGGATAGATACACGCGAAGGCGCAGTAGCGAGTTCCAAAAGGAGGGTAAGAGTGCACAAGCTTCTGATTCACAAAAAGGGAGATCACGTGGGCGTCGCCACTTCGGACATCGCAGACGGGGAATCGGTGGTTGGCGTGTACATGGACGACGACTCAAGCGTTGAGTTGTCTGCGAAGGGAAAGGTACCTTTAGGACACAAGATCGCGGTCCAGGCGTGTGAGCCTGGCGGGGTGGTGATCGAGTATGGGGTCCAGATAGGTAACGCCCCCGAAGGCTTCGAGATGGGGGACTACGTGCACACGCACAATCTGAAGAGTGCGAGGTGGTAGGAATGGAGCGGAGAAAACTCTTTGGGTATCGTCGGGAGAACGGCAGGGTCGGCGTGCGTAACCACGTGGTGATCCTGCCGGTGGACGACATCTCCAATACAGCATGTGAGGCGGTAGCGAGCCACATCGAGGATACGCTGGCACTGCCACACTCTTACGGACGGTTGCAGTATGGTGAGGATCTGGAGTTGCACTTCAGGACCATGATCGGCACCGGCTCCAATCCCAACGTTGCGGCAGCCGTGGTTATCGGGATAGAGGAGAACTGGACGAGGAAGATTGTCGACGGCATCGCCAAGACCGGCAAACCCGTGGCAGCGTTCTCCATAGAGGGACATGGCGACCTGGAGACGGTTCGACGCGCCTCCTGGAAGGCCAAGGAGTTCGTGCAGTGGGCTTCAGAGCTGCGCCCAGAGTCGGTGGAGGTCAAGGACCTGACGGTCGCCATCAAATGCGGGGAGTCGGACACGACAACGGGGCTCGCTTCTTGCCCGACCGTGGGGGTGGCCGTGGACCGGCTCGTCGACGAAGGAGCAAGCGTCTTTTTCGGGGAAACGTCCGAACTGACGGGAGGCGAACACCTAATAGCGGATCGAATGGCGACTCCGGAGCTCAGAGAGGAATTCATGGAGCTCTACAACGATTACGTCTCCCTTATCGAATCTCAGGGCGTCGACCTGCTGGGGTCGCAGCCGACGCAGGGCAACATTGCCGGAGGCCTGACCACGATAGAAGAGAAGGCCCTCGGGAACATCCAGAAAACCGGCACTAAGGAGATCGTCGGCGTATTGAAACCCGCGGAGGAGCCCCACAACGGCCCCGGCCTCTATTTCATGACAAGCTCTTCGGCTGCGGCCGAGCAGGTGACCTTGACGGCCGCCGGCGGCGCCGTGGTCCATTTGTTCCCTACAGGTCAGGGCAATGTCATAGGCAACCCCATCATGCCGGTGATTAAGATATCTGCTAACCCTCAAACGGTAGAGTCGATGAGCGAGCACATAGACGTGGACGTAAGCGGCTTGCTCGCCAGAGAACTGACCCTGAAGGAAGCCGGAGACCTCTTGATGGACAACCTGCGCCGGACGGTCAACGGAAGGTTGACCTCGGCCGAGGTGCTGGGACACCGGGAGTTCACGATGACCAAGCTATACCCCAGCGCCTAAATCTAACCTGGTACCGTTAGCTGGTATCATATTGGCCGAGCCCGCTTGCTCGGCTAATCGTTTTTTGGTTACAGAACGCTTACCGAAAGCTATAAAGAAGGACGAGGATGACCTTCAAACCCATCCATGACGACGAGGTGCTCAGCGATAAAATTATTTCTCAAATAACCGACAACGTTGTCCAAGGCCGCCTAAAGCCAGGCGATAAGTTGCCACCAGAGCGCGAACTTGCAGAGCAGTTTCGTGTCAGTCGCACCGTTATCCGTGACGCGGTCAAAACCCTTGCCGGACGTGGTCTGCTGCAGGTAAAGCATGGCAGAGGTATATTTATCGCAACCGCCGAGGAGAGCATGGCCGGTTGCCTGGAGGCGCTATCGAACACGCTCGGGTTGCAGGACACAGGGGTGCGAGACCTGTTCGAGGTTCGCAAGGTGTTGGAGACGAGGGGAGCAGAGCTCGCCGCTGTAGAGAGAAGGCCTCAGCAGCTGGATCGCTTGCGGGAGATAGTGGAAGACGCTTACCAACATTTGGAGGACGTACCCGTACTGAGTAAGCGAGATGCCCAATTTCACGTGGCCGTAGCCGAAGCGTCGCAGAACCTGGTACTGATGAGAATAATGCTAGCCCTTTTGGATCTTTTGGCCAAAGTGCGGTTGGAGAGTTTGAGTATACCTGGCAGAGGCCGCCTCTCGCTCATCGAGCATGAACAGATTATCGAAGCGATTGAAGCCCGAGATCCTTATAAAGCTCGACAGGCCATGTTGGATCACTTAAATTCGGTAGAAGAGGCCGTTATTCTTCTGCGTGGAAAGTAGTTAGAGAAGGACCAAAGGGCGACTTCCGAATAAACCAGCTTGTTCCTTGTCTGGAACCGCACTCTCCGACTCATTACCTTCGCCGCTTCGTTTTACATATTTAGAAGTACAGAGAATAGGTATTCAGGGTAATAGTAATGGTGGAGTGGCTAATACACTTCCTGGGCGACACCAGAGGTGAGAGAACGCTCAGGGGTTACGGTGGTGATTAGACGCGGCGGGTGGTAGATGCTCTAGATGTTCGAAGTAACTCCTTCCGCGACACCTGAGTGGTAGTTGCGGCTCCACTTGGATTCAGCCTACCACGACGTAGATAATGTAAGCGGCGCTCAGGAGGACTAAGCCAAGAGCAACTAGAAGATAAACCAGAATGGCCGAAGTGAAAGTTCCTTTGCTTATGGAAGCCTTATAGTGGATAAACCTGATGACTGCAGCAACCTCTAGAAGAGCT
>DASQSI010000320.1:0-2958 GCA_035642415.1 Rubrobacteraceae bacterium | reverse complement strand
ATCAGAAGCCCATGGTCAGGATGTTGATGTGGCGCGTAGTTAAGCGTGACCACCCTGAAGCTTGGATCACTATAGGAGAGGATGAGGCTCGAGAGCGTGCGGTAGAAGGCGAAGAGGGGGAGCCCGCCCTATAGCCCCGGTGTGATATGGTGGGAATTGCCCTACTCCTAGCGCTTTTCAACCGAACATATGTGTGGTAGGTATATAGCCTTACCCTGGTGTCCTACTCCTCCTTTCCCTTTCCCCACTATCACCCCTTAAGAGAGGGCACCAGGCTTCTTCGCATAATTTATAGCAGTACCTTCTCAACCTCTGTATCTTGCGCTACACCCCCACTTACCACGTGCTACAAAGACCATAGCTCTGGTCCAAGCCGAGGGTACCTATGGCGCTAGCGCTAACCGCTGGGCCCGCCTAGTAGCAGCCTCGGTCCCTTTTCTTACTCCGACGTTTTGGCCACGTAGGACTTTTTGGGTAAAGCCACTACTGCAACCTGTGTCATAAAGGGTCGTTTTTGCTGCAAGCGGCGTGTATCAAAAACCTCCCTTTATGAAACACCGATGAAGATGTTCCATAAACGGTCATTTATGAGACAGTTATTTGAATAATCCCCATTCTCCGACCGGAGGTACGTGGCGTCAGGTTCAGGGGAGTGCACCTCTACTTTTGCAACGCCTATCCTCACAAGCTGTTCGCCTCCTCAGAGGATAGCTTGCCTCTATGAAGGAACAACTACCCGGGATCTCACCTCGCTAAAGGGGCCATCAGGATAGCCGCTTGCAGTCCACAGGTGCATCATCTATTGCATAGCGCTGATATGCTCTCTTCATCCTCATAGGGTACCGCGGCCAAAGGAACGATAGCCCTTCCCTTCGGTAAAAGATAGCGCTGGCGGAGCCAACCAGCAATCTCTCATAGACAGGCTCTGCTCCCGATTTTTTCATGACTTGCGATCCGGGTAGAGCCAGAAGGAGAACAGGCGCGTCATGCGGGGCATGATGACATAGGTCATCAACGTGACCATCACCGCAGTAAAAACTAGCGTGCGCAGCAGCGTGGGAAGCAGGTTCAGCCAGGGGCCGAAGAGGGAGAAGATTACGGCCACGACCGGGAAGACCGCCAGCCAGGTGACAATGGCCATCTTGTAGCGGGGCGGCGGTGGCACCCCTGCCTTCGAAGGCAGCGTGAACCAGGTCTCAAGGCCGGTGAGGACGTGCATCTTCTCTTCTTCTTGCAAGAGGGGCCTGGACTTGCGGAGCCAGCGCTGACGTTCTTCCGAGTTCTCCCAAGCGTCAAGGTTGCTTGCGTGATCGAACCGGAAGACAATCTTGTACTCGTTATCGTCGGAGTCGCTAGGGCGTAGCACCTCTGAGCCGAGGTAACCCGGAAACTTGTTCGCGGCGGCGAGAATGCCGGAGACCCACTCCTCGAACTCTTGCTCACACCCTTGCTTCACCCGCCGCGACGCTACCGCCGTGACCGGCGGGTCTTCCTTTAGGGAAGGATTCCGTGCATCAACAAACTCTTCCATAAGACATGCTCCAAAGGGTTGTGCGCCAACAGGTGCCAATTAAGGCTAAAGCTCTTTGGAGGATACCACCCGAGCCGGGCCAGCACGTTTCCTAGGAAGCTACAGAGGTTTCCTCAGCAGGCGCAAACTCTTCTAAGACGGAAAAACGACGAGCAGCGCAACGAAGAAGCTTTTCAGGCCTTTGAGTGCGCAGAACGTCCATCGTGCGAAGAGCTCTGCTCGCTATGCTAATAGTTCATATCACTCAAGCATCCGCCTCCTTCCAGCGAACTTCACGGCCCGGCTAACCAGATATAGCGTCCGGTCCTTTGTGTCAGCGCAACTCGAAGTGCTCCCAGAAGATGCGACTCCGTGGAACGCCCAGCTGCTGAAAGCGCCGCTCGAACGACCGCATGATCGGCGCTGGCCCGCACATGTAGATCCACACCTCATCGAGTGGTGTCTGCGCCACCTTTGCGACGTTCTCGGGTGCCAAACGCCCTTCGCGTTCTGAGAGAACAAGATGCACGCGCAACGAAGGTTGCTGCGCCGCGGCTTCCTGGATCTCCTCTACGAAGGAGGCGTCATGCTCATTAGGCACCGCATAGAAGAAATCGACCTCACGATCGAAGGTGTGGTCCAGCGATCGGATCCAACTAATAAATGGGGTAACACCGATTCCCGCGGCAATCCACACCTGGCGTGCGCCGCCGCGACGGTAGTCGAACCTGCCGTGCGGTCCGTAAACGACGGCCGTTACGCCAGGCTGCAACACCTCGTATAGCCCACGGGTCTCATCGCCGGAAGTCCGAATCGCCAGTTGCAAGCGGCGCGTGGACGAACCGCTGGCCACCGTGAACGGGTGCGGACGCCAGCCATCGCTGGCGAAGTTGACGTACACGTATTGACCAGGGGCGAACACCAGCGGCTCGCCGCGCGGTTCGAGATCTACCACCAACGTCCTCGCGTCCGGTCGTTCGACGGCACCCACGCTGTACTCGGTGCGCGGCAGAAAGTAGCGCATCAGCACTTCCCGGTACAGGAACATGGCGACACCTACCCCACAGATCAATAGGTAAGTGATGATTACTAGGGGAGACTCTAGGAGCCTGGGAGGAAATTCGAGAAAGCCATGCACCATCGCCAGGATGACGAACACCCCTGGCAGGCAAACGTGACCCCGGACTGAAGAAAAACGCCCGTAGCACGTACAAGACCCGGGTCGACCGCGAGTTCTGCAAGGGACGCGGCTGCTAGCAGAAGTATCATTATCGTAAGAAGGTCGGCTAGCCAGGGTACGACTGAAATTAGAGCGTTTGGAGTTCGAGCGCCACGAGGCCCTGAAGCTGGGTAGTGTAGCTGCCCCAAAACTGTCCGACAGACTTGAGACGGAGTTGGAGACCGAGCGGTCCAAGGGCTTTTTGGTGAGGCGACTGCTTAGATGTTAG
>DASQSI010000319.1:0-21396 GCA_035642415.1 Rubrobacteraceae bacterium | reverse complement strand
TTGTTATCAGGGCCGGCAGAGATTATCCCAAAACCGGATGCTGGCGTAAGCTTCAACCCGCTGGTAAGCTCCTAGATGGTTTCTGCTGGGTACTCGCTAGCGCGGGTAATGAGTGGAGGAGGAAAAAGGATGTTGCGGGTGAGGGATGCCATGACCCGGGAGGTAGTTGCGCTTGGGCCGGAGGCGAGCGCGGCTCAAGCCCTGGGTCTGTGCCGGGTGAACAACATCCGGCACCTGCCTATCGTGGAAGGGGGCAGGCTCGTCGGTCTAGTCTCGGACCGAGACTTAAGAGACGTAAGCCCGCCACGGGGCAGCGCTGACGAGGAGAACACCTTAGGATGGGTACGGGTGAGGGACATAATGACGCGGGAGCCCGTCACGATCCACCCTCTGGACACCATCGAGCACGCCGCGCGTGAGATCTATGACAGGAGGATCGGTTGCTTGCCCGTGGTCGCCGACGGCGAACTGGTCGGCATCATAACCTCCTCAGATCTAATGCGTACCCTCATCGAACTCATCGGCGCGCATGGAGCGGGCAGCTGGATCGAAGTAGAGGTCCCGAACGAGCCGGGGATGCTGGCCGAGGTGACCAACGTCATCCGGGAGCGGCACGTCAATATAACCGGCGTCTTCCTCGCCCCGGCGAGCAGGTCTACCTATCGAACGATCGTACTGCGCCTCGAAACCACCGACCCTTCCGGTATCGCGGAGAGGCTTACCACCGCCGGGTACGTCGTAACCTCTACCGAATCCTCTGCTCCGGCGGAACGCTACCTCGAACGGAGGTAAGAAGCGCACCAACCGCATCTCTTGACGACGTGCGGTTTCACCCTTCCCTGGCATGGGTAAGAACCGCGTTATGCGGGTTGTGGTGCTGGGCGCAACAGGTAACGTGGGGACGAGCGTGCTTCGCTCTCTCGAGGGCGAGGAGCGGGTGGAGTCTATTCTAGGGCTGGCTCGGCGCCGTCCCGAACTCCGCATGCCGAAGGTCGAATGGGCCGAGGCAGACATTGCCACGGATGACCTCGTGCCGCACTTCCGTGGGGCGGACGCCGTCGTGTTGCTCTCGTGGCTCATACAGCCGTCTCGAGACCTGAACAAGCTGTGGATGATAAACGTCGAAGGTAGCATGCGGGCGGCACGTGCCGTCAAGGAGGCCGGAGTACCCGCGCTCCTGTATGCCTCGTCTATCGGCGCGTATTCCCCGGGTCCAAAGGATCGGGCGGTAGAAGAGAGCTGGCCAACGGGCGGTGTACAGACCTCTTACTACTCGCGGCAGAAGGCGGAGGTCGAACGAAGACTGGACTACTTCGAGAGCCAGAACCCGGATGTACGGGTCGTCAGAATGCGCCAAGCGCTGGTCTTCAAGTCTGAGTCAGCAGAGGGCCAGCGTCGCCTCTTCGGGGGCCCGTTCTTCCCGAGTTTTCTCGCACGACCACAGTTTATTAGGATGGTCCCACAGATAGAAGACCTGCGGTTTCAGGTGGTCCATTCCTACGACGTGGGGGAGGCCTACCGACTTGCCCTCTTGCGGGAGGTGAGCGGGGCGTTCAACCTCGCCGCCGAACCGGTGCTGGACGCCCAAGAGATGGGAAGGATCCTCAATGCCACTCCGGTGCCGGTGCCTGCTCGGCTCGCTCGCGCAGGTGCCGATCTTTCCTGGCGGCTGCGCTTGCAGCCGGCATCCGTGGGGTGGCTAGACATGGCGCTCAACCTCCCGATTATGGACACAACCCGGGCCAGCATGGAGCTCGGATGGACCCCCCAACGCACTGCCGAGGATGCCCTCTTGGATCTTCTAAAGGGGCTGCGTGAGGGGGCGGGGCTGGACACACCGCCGCTCTCGTCGAAAACCAGTGGGCGGTTACGCATCCGCGAGCTGCTAACCGGTGTCGGGAGGCGTGAACCATGAAGGCCGTAGTGTGGCACGGCAAAGAAGACCTCAGAGTAGACAACGTGCCGGATCCGGTCATTCAGGAGCCTACGGACGCTATCGTCCGCATAACCTCGACCGCCATCTGCGGCTCGGACCTCCATCTCTACAGCAAACTCTACCCCGTCATGCGGGAGGGCGACATCATCGGCCATGAGCCTATGGGCATCGTCGAGGAGGTCGGCAGTGACGTCGAGCATATAAGCCCCGGTGACCGCGTCGTCGTGCCCTTCAACATCTCCTGCGGGCGTTGCTACTTCTGCGAGGAACAGCTCTACTCCCAGTGTGCCACAACGCGGGACAGGGGCAAGCTCGCCCAGAACTCGAACCTGTTGGGGCGAGGCAGGGGTGCAAGCCTGTTCGGCTACACGCACCTCTACGGTGCCGTTCCCGGCGGCCAGGCCGAGTATTTGCGCGTTCCGCAGGCGCACTTCGGTCCGATAAAGGTGCCAGTGGGGCCTCCGGACGAGCGGTTCCTCTACCTCTCGGACGTATTGCCGACCTCCTGGCAGGCAGTCGCCTACGCGGACGTGCCCGAGGGTGGGACGCTCGGGATATGGGGGCTCGGGCCAATAGGACAGATGTGCGCCAGGATCGCCTATCGCCTCGGCGCGGGGCGCGTAATCGGGATGGACAGCGTGCCCGAGCGCCTGTCGCTCGCCTCGAAGTACGGCGTGGAGACGATAGACTTCTCGGCGGTAGACGATATGAAGGAACTCGTGCTTGAGATGACCGACGGCCGGGGCGTAGACGCTGCGATCGACGCCGTCGGCATGGAGGCGTCGGGCTCGCTGGTCAGCTCTATCCTCCAGGCTACTAAGGTCCAGCTCGATAGGACAAACGCCTTGCGCGAGTGTATGTCTTCGATCCGGCGCGGCGGAACCCTGTCGATAAGCGGCGTCTATGCCGGGCCGGTACAGATGTTCCCCTTAGGAGACCTCTTCGACATGCAGATCCAGATTCGCATGGGCCAGGCCAACGTTCGCAGGTGGACTGCCGATATCCTTCCTTTGCTTGGTGACGAGGATCCTCTGGGCACCGAAGATCTCGCTACCCACACCATGCCACTAGAAGATGCACCCGTAGGCTACGAGATCTTCCAGAAAAAGCAGGACGGCGCAATAAAAATCGTCTTGAAGCCGTGATCGCTTCTCGCCCGGCGGTACCTTAGAGGCGAGCTACGTACCCCGGAAAGCTTCGCTTAGTAGCAATCACCGATGTTTGCCGTAGTGCGTACTAAGAGATGCTTTAGGTTTCGGATGGGCCTGGCTACAGGCTCTTGGAGCAAGTAATCGATTGCATGCCTGTAAGTTGGCTAGATGGCGACCGAAATCGGCACTACCCAACTGCGTCTTGCAGCGCTCGAGCCTCCGCAGCGTGTAGGCCAGGAAGTCGTCCGCCTTGTTATCGTTTGCGTGCTGGATGAAGCCCCAGAGAGCCCAGAGAAGGTCGCTCATCACTTTGTAGAGCGCCAAGCGCGAGTAGTGTGCTGGAGGCACATTGCTGTCGTAGTAGGCCTTCATCATCATCCAGTCTTGCTCAGGCTTGAACCCGGCTTCGACCGAGAGGTCACCGAGATCCCACATTGGGTCGTTCATGCCGGAAAACTCCCAGTCGACGAGGTAAAGATCTCTTCCTGTGTCCACGAAGTTTCCTGGCCATGGGTCGTTGTGGCAGGGTGCAAGTGGCACGGGAGAAGCTTCTAACGTCCGACGCACCTCCGCTACCTCTTGCTCTACCTCGTAATAGACTTCCAGTGGCATTCCTAGTTTGCTTAAGATGCCGAGGTACTTATCTATCGTGGAGAAAACGTTGAAGCGGGACCTGAAAACCCGACCGAAGCTGTGAACCCGCCTAAGCACCAGTGCGGCGCGAGCCGGCGCTACCGGGCTGGCGATAAACGCCTTTGCGTTGGTGGGAACTCCGTCGATGAACCGGGACAACATAGTACCATCCTTCGTATCGAAGTAGAGCACTTCGGCGCTAACCCCGGCGGCAGCCATGATCCGGGTGTTATGCTCCTCAGCATCCCGATCTATGTAATCAGAGGTGTCCTTTCCAGGGAGCCTCAGCACGTAAGCTTCACCATTGGTGATTATCTTGTAACTGGCGTTGGTGAGAGAGCCGAGACGCTCGAGTTTGATGGCTTTCCTCCGCACCCCTGCAAGCAACGGCACGCGCGCCAGCGCAGCGTACACCCCGTCCAATCTGGCTCCTCTTTCTATATTGGATTCGAGAATGCAGTAGCCTACAGCCCCCGTTGAGACCGCAGTTCCCCACACTCTCCTGCCAAAGTCCGGACTCATTATAAACGCTGGACAATACTCTTCGTAGGCTTACCGGGCGGTTGGAGATCGGTCTCGGCTTATCTACGGAGCGAGAAAAGTATGGTTGCCTGGCCTATGTCTCGCCGCCGGGCGTCATTGCGTACCATATAAGTTTCCAGCTTACCTTTTGCGTCCAGCTCTTGAATCCTGGAGAGGACCCGTTCCAGGCGGTCTTCCGTGACCAGCGCCCAGACCGAATCACCGTTCCGCCATTCTTTGTTCAAGGGACCGCGGGGGTCGAAGTAAGCCTCGCTCTGTATCGTGGCGTCGACTGGTACGAACCTTCCCTGGTGCGCGAAGCCGCAAGCATCGAGGATTTCGATCAACTCGTCGAGGGGAGCGTAACGGGCTCGAAGAGCATCGGCAGCCTCCGGGATCAGGTTGTAGTGCCAGTAGCCGTGGCGTAGCTGTTCCTGCGAACAGGTATTGACGGTGAGAACTCCGTTGGGTTTGAGGACACGGGCAAACTCCCGGAAGACACTCTGGTGGGCAGGGAAACCTTTCGGAGCGTCGTCTGGCAGGTGGTGGAGCACCTGATTGATCATAACGCCGTCGAATGTCGCGTCCTTGAAGGGCAGCTCGTCGATCGGGGAAGAGCGGAACGAGATCCGGCCCTCAGTCCGAAAGGGCGCCAACTTTTGAGCGGCGGCCTCGAGCATGCCCGGATTCAAGTCTACCGCCTCTATCCGACCGATATAATCAAGCAGCACTTCGGAGTAGCTGCCAGTACCGCACCCCGCGTCTAGCACCACCATCCGGTTCAATGGCGTCTGTGCGTGGGCGAAGCAGCCAACGATGATCTCGGTCCCTACTGGCTCTCGCGTCTTATCGTAATGCTTGGATGTCTGGGTGTAGTCCTCGTAGCTGCTCATTTCAAGCGTACTCTTTTCTTCTTGTCTAAGCGCGGGATAGGCTACCCGGACACTACGGTACTAACTATATCGTTAGGAGCTATGCCTCGAGGGGTCACGAGCTGATCATCTAAGTCTAGCTTCATGTCGTAGGCCAGGCTTGCTACCTGCCCGCGAATGCTCAAACGGAAACGATATACTCGCCTATCGTTTCTGACACGCTCAAGCTCTATACGTCCGAAGTTCCGGGTTGCTCGCAGGCCCAAGAGTTGCGCCTTGTAATTGCTCGGCTCCGGATCTGCGTGATGGTCCAGAGGAAATCGCATGCCCATTTCGTCTGGTGTTTGATCCGCAACGGAGGAAGCGATGGGAGCTCCGGATAGGCTCTTTAGCAACTTGTGTACGGGCGCCGCCGGAATAGCTTTGGTGTAACGCTCGATAAGCTTCTCGGCGGGCGACTCACGCGAGATAGGAGAGCTGATAATTTGATAGATGGCCGTGTTCCTACGATGCTCAGGCTTTCTGGAGGAGATCACATGCATGGCGCCCATGTGCGAGTCGCCCGAGAGAACGAAGACGGCACGAGAATGCGGTTCGTTGGCAAGTTCAAACAAGAGGTCGAGGACGCGCGTTAGATCGGGTTGGTTCTGCTCAGAGACCCACTGATCGTTCATATTGTACGTGGTGCTTAGGTCTTCCTCAACGATCTGCCATTCGAAGGTATCCTCAACGATTTCTCTACCGGAGATATACCCGGTCCCGGGGCCAACCGGGCCAGCCACCCAAGCATCTAGGAGGGCCGCGCCTGTGCCCACCGCACTCTTCAGGTCTTCCTTGAGTTTCTCATTGAACCTCTCAAGCTCCGCCAGCGAAAGGAGTGCAAGCGGCACGGCTGCTATAAAGAAAACGACGTCTGCTTGCTGGGTCTCTTGGCTTCTGGCCCATTCTTCTATCGCTGCAAACTGCTCCTTGCCTAGGATGGGGAAGGATTCAATAGGATCGCTGCGGACCTCGGTTCCGCGAACGGTTCGACTGTCCGCTACGAAGAACGCTGCTGGGCCCCGATGGAAGCTGTAGTAAATGGGACTAGACGGGCTGGTTCCACCCGGGTTGTGGGCATGCTGGAAGGCGCGGTAAGCCCGTATCGCACCGTTAAACCGGTGGCGAACCTCGGGGGAAACGGTGTTCACGGTTTGGGGGGAACCATCGGAAGGTAACGGAGATCCCCAGTCGTCCATGATCTCGTGGTCATCCAATGTCATATAGGTGGGAGTACTACGTAGCACCTCACGCACAGGCTTGTATGCCCAATACTGATGGTAGCGTTTCACATACTCCTTGAACCAGGCTTCCTCCGTATCTCCCTCGAGCCCGTGCTCATAGATCTGGTCCCCCATCAGGAGCAATAGATCGTAGTCCCGGTTCTCTGCCAACGCTTGCCAGCGTTCGAGGCTCCGGTCGGTCGTGGGCGTGTGGCAGGAGCCAAATACCAGCCTCAGCCGGTCAGGGTCGGCCGGCGCGGTGACGAATCCCCCCTCAGCCAGGATTTGGGTCTTGACAGCTTCGTCCGTAGTCGTTTCGGAATTCTGCTTTCCTGCAGGGAACTCTCGGAAGCGGAGTCGGAAGGTGTAGTTCGTAGCGGGTTTGAGATTTATAAACTCCAACGTAGCGGTATTCGCCCGTTTGGGATCGAAGATGACCGGCTGGAGTGCAGAAGGCGATGCAGCCGTCTCTCCGCGTTCGCTGGGAATCGTCTCGTCGATCTCACAAACATAACTGTGGCCGGGGAGGATGAGCCCATGATGGCAGAACCAAAGCGTCACCGACTCACTTGTTGTATGCCCAACGATGGCTTTGGCAAAATCAAGCACCACCTTTTGCTCGACTCGCTGATGTCCGACCAGCGCCTCTTCAGGGTCAGGTAGGAGAAACGGACCAACGGTACTATCTAAGCCTGCAAGCCTTGCCCGGACGCTAAACCTTGCCACCACTTCATCTGGCGGCCTTGATTCACTTGTTGGGGATCCGGGTACTGGAACCTCTATCCTGGCTCGACGCTGTCTATGGAAGGCCTCGTTGATATCGAAGGAACATGAAGAGATGCCTCCAGCTCCACTTATGGTCCATTGGGAAAGGCTCTCGCCATCTTCATCGATGAGCGTATGCTGGAGATGAGTTGAATTCTTGCCAACTTCGGGATCTGGAAGCTTAGCTAGCTCCCACCTCGGCACTACCTTCACAGTAACCTCGACGTCGGCGCCAATAACAGGGGTAGCAGAAATAAATTCTTCTAGACGAGCAACGATAGTGATCACGTCTTATCCTTCTCTAGCGTGGTGAGGCACTTGTTGTTTCTGACACAGATATTCCTTTTCGTCCATCCTGAGAGAGCCATAGTAAACCAAAGTTTTATCTGTCGTTAACGCTCTTGTTACTCAAGGTAGGCTAATCCGGCCTACAATGGGCCGACGTGTACACCTTTCTGTATATAGAGATGTAGAGCGTTCGTAACTACATGAAGATAGGCTCTATGCCAGTAGTCTACAGTTCTGAGGGAGGAAAGAACCGTTTGGCTTTTCGCAGTGTGGGTATCAACCTGCCGCATCTACATCTGGATGGCGTCTCCCGGCTCATAGAGGATCTGGAAGCCTTGAAGAGCGCCGGCCCGGATTTTGTGGAGATTTGGCCTCACTACCTGGGCGTCATTCTCGGTGGCGATCTGAACCCGGGCCGGTTGCATGCTGTCCAAGAGGTGCTTTTGGAGGCGGATTTGGCCTACACTGTCCACGCTCCGCTCGAGATAAACCTCATGGATTTGACCGCCCCCCATCTTCAACGTGATGTTCTGAACGCCAGCCTCCGGTTTGCGCACAGCATCGGCGCGGAGGTGGTGGTTTGCCACGCCGGCCAGCGGGTGGGGCCGCGCGACGCCCGGTACAGCTTGAGGGACCAGCTTACCGCCGAGCGGTCCGCCTTGCGGGAGACGGGAGATATGGCCGGGGAGCTCGGCATAACGGTCGCTGTGGAAAACTACTATCCCGAGCTACCCGTTATTCGCGGCGCGGTTTATGACTACTCCGTCTGGCCTTCCGAGCTGGCTGAGCAGATCTCGGCGGTCGACCATACGGCGGTTGGCATCTGCCTGGACGTGGGGCACGCGGCCCTGGCCGCTTGCGTCTTCGGCTTCGACTATGCCGAGGAATGCGCTACCGTCGCGCCGCTCGTTCGCCACATACACCTGCACGACAACCTGGGAAGAACCAACCTTACGGGTGAGCTACAGGTCTCCGAGCATTACGTCTATGGTCTGGGAGACCTGCACCTGCCACCGGGGAGAGGGAACATCCCCCTAGGGGAAATGTTGCGGCGTGTGGACTTCCCCGAAAACCCCGCGTGCTGCGTAGAACTCTGTCCCGACCTCTACTCTTTAGCGCCGGAGGCTATCCAGGCCGCCCGCCAGCTCGGAGAACTGGCGGCAGCCTGGGAGCAGGTTTCCCCTTAACCCCGGGTCAACGACCTGTCTCAACGCCCGCGGCTGCGGGTGTTGCCCACAAACGTGTTTTCCCACGGTAGGATAGTTGCCGGTAAGGGGCTAGACCTGAAGTGCGCTGAGAAGAAGGAGAAATTTGTATGCTGTTGGAGCAGTTCGACGTGTTCTTGTTCGACCTCGATGGGATTGTCTATCTTGGGGACGAGCTACTTCCCCACGCGAGGGAGTCCCTGGCCCGGCTACGCAGTGCGGGCAAGACGGTACTTTTCTTGACCAACGACCCACGCTCGACCCGATCAGAGTTCGCTCGACGGTTAGCCAGACTAGGCGTAGAAGCCCACCGGCGGGAGATCTTCGCTTCGGGGTGGGCTACGGCGAGATACCTCGAACAAAGTGGCGTACGTTCCACCTACGTCGTCGGGAGCCACGGGCTAGTTTCTGAGATTCGCGAGGCAGGGGTCGAGGTCGTTGAGTCCGGACACCCTGAGGCGGTTGTGGTCGGGGGCGACGAACGTACCTCTTACGCTCACATTGAGCGGGCTGTAAAGCTGATCTCGGGAGGAGCGAGGTTCGTGGCCACCAACCCGGACGGTTCCTACCCCACCCCGGAAGGCCCTATCCCGGGTGCCGGGGCGGTGGTGGCAGCGATCCAGGTCGCTTCAAACGAACGACCCGCCGTGACGGTGGGAAAGCCCTATCCCCCGTTATTCGTCCTGGCGTTGGAAGGATTGGGCGTGAAGAGCGGGCGGATCGTCATGGTTGGGGATAACCCCTCGACAGACATCTTGGGGGCTCATCGGGTAGGTATAACGGGCATCTTGGTCTCAAAGACACCCGTGAGGTTTCCGTCTATCCACGACTTTCGCACCCCAGATACCGTTATCCCGGATCTTTCTTTTCTCTTCGATCCAGAAGTGTCCGTTCGTGTATGGAAGAGCCCTTCTTTCTCGTGGCCCGACCGGGTAGAGGCGGGTGTAGCCGCCGTGGTGTTCGATCACCATGATGAGGTGCTCCTGCTCAGAAGAGCCGGACATGAGCTTTGGAGCCTGCCTTCGGGGCGGGTTGAAAGGGGAGAGAGCATCAAGGAAGCGGTAAGCCGCAAAGTGCTCGGGGAGGCAGGTTTGAAAGTTGCGTCTACACGGCTCATCGGGGTCTACTCCGACCCCGCATCCCAGGTGTTCTCCTACCCGGCGTGCGAAACCGTTCAGTTTATTACCTGTTGCTTTAGATGTGTGACAGCTGGAGACGCCCTTCGAGCGTACGGCACCGGAGCTTCCGTTGCTGCGTTTTTCAATACGGAGAAGCTGCCGGTCAACCTGCTACCCACGCATTCCAAGTTGCTGTCCGACGCCCTGGCCGGCAGAGAACATCCTTGCATTCGATAAGTTGGCTTGGCGAGACCTCCAACAGCACCGTTCCTCTAAACGATTATCTTATTGGTAGCCGTCTTTACGCCAGGTTCCCGCCTCGAAGACCCACTTCTGTTGAAGTGGCGATAAGCCTGACACGTTGATGGGAAACGAGGAGATGAGCGGCACGCTTTCCAGGCGAACCGCGATCCGTCCTTCTTCAGGCTCGATATTGAGGAGCGTGACCTCAAACGGCGGCTCGACGAGCCCTGGGCATGAGATCTGGAGCACCTTTTGCACTACGCAAGCGTACCGTATGTGGATATGTCCGCTGAGTACGATGATAGGCTTGGACCGCTCGAGCAGCGGCTGCGCAACCTCATCCAGGTTTTCGAGGTCATCGCCGTACATCAGACCCGTTCCCGAAACTTCCTCCGCGAAAGATATGATGGGGTAGTGGCTGATTAATAGCACGGGCTCGTCTCCCCATTCAGACGTGTGCAGCGTATCGCCCGAGCGGGGGATGTAGCCCCAATCCCCGTTGGTAATGGAGAAGCCGGCGATACGCAGGCCTTCGACCACTTCTCCTTCGGGTGTGGCGAGCCGAACGTTGTCTGCCCCAACCCTCTGCACCGCTTCGTCCAGGGCTTCTGCCCGACCGATCAAATCGTGGTTGCCCGACACCGTCCACACCGGCAACCCTGTTTCGGCTGCCAACCTCACCCCCGGCTCGAGCGTCTCATGATAGGAGTGCGAGATGTCACCTAGCAGCACTAACGCATCGACGTTTTCCTGCATGCACCGCCGTAGCGCTAGTCGGTACGCGACTATGGTATCGGCGTTTTCGTACCAGCTGTGGAAGGACCAGACCCTGGTGCCAGGAGGGCCAAGGTGTGCGTCCGCTATGATGCCGAGCTTCACCTTGAAGTCGCCCGCTGCACTTAAGGGATGAGTATGAGCTTGCCGGTGGTCCTGCGGCCCTCGAGATCCTGATGGGCGAGCTGGGCGTCTGATAGCTTGTAGGTGCCGCCGATGCGGACGCTCAAGTTGTCCTGCCCGATCCAGGAGAAAAGGCTCTCAGCTCGCCACAAAAGTTCCTCGCGGGTCGCGGTGTAATGGGCAATGGAAGGGCGTGTGACATACAGGCCACCTTTCTGGTTGAGGATCTGTAGGTCAAAGGGCGGCACCGGCCCGCTAGACTGGCCGACGAGGACCAGGTACCCACGAGGCCGTAGAGCGTCAAGGCTTTTATCGAAGGTGTCCTTCCCGACAGAGTCGTAGACCACGTCGACGCCCTCTCCGTTGGTTATACGCCTCGTCTCTTCTGCGAAGTCCTGCTCGGTGTACAAGATCACCTCGTCCGCTCCGGCTTCTCTGGCGAGTTCGGCCTTCTCCTCGGTCGAGACGGTACCGATGACGGTAGCGCCTCGCATCTTGGCCATCTGACATAACAGGAGACCCACGCCCCCGGCAGCCGCGTGGACGAGGGCGGTAAAGCCCTCCTCTAAAGGGAAGGTGCTGTGGGTGAGGTAGTGGGCCGTTATACCCTGGAGCATCACCGCTGCTGCAATGCGGGCCTCAACGAGGGTGGCGTTAAAAGGAACGAGCCTGTCTACGGGGGCGACGATGTACTCTGCATAGGCTCCCGACGGTCCTGCGAACGCGACATAGTCCCCCGGCGAGATCTCCTCGGTCTCATCGCCAACGGCCTCGACCTCACCAGCGCCCTCTACACCCAGGATAAAAGGTAGATCCCCGGGGTAGGTACCCGTGCGCTGGTAGACGTCTATGAAGTTGACCCCGGAGGCCGCCAGCCGGACCCGGGCCTCACCAGGACCAGGCTCCGGAACGGGCACGTCATCGTAGTTCAGAACCTCCGGCCCGCCGTACTCGTGTACCCTGATAGCCTTCACACCTTCTCACCCCCGACAACATAAGCTTTCTTTCGCGTTCGTTCCCGCTGCGCTATTGTACCGGGGATCAGCCGCCGAGCGCTTTAGGCGCGAAGCGCAGAGCGAAGCGTCCCTCTTACACCCGAACGTTATTCCTATCTACAACTGGGGACGCTCGGAGGCAGGCGCCTACTACATGGCGATGGGGCGCGTGCCGGGAGGACTACCTCAAGGACAGGATCCTGCCCAGAGCGCGAGTGTGCCGAAAGCCGTCGCTGCGCAACAGCAGCCCGCGCACCCAAAGCAACCAATATTCGGGAACGGCTATGACGATGTCGACGAAGACGAAGGAAGAATAAGAGGCTAAAAACCGACTCTCTGCGCCGCTCTCGAACCAAAATACTACCCAGTCGTGTTCGAGACGGGCTGGTCGGGTATATTGCTTGTGACGAGGATCCCCACGGAAGGCAAGGTGTTATGGGTACGGTTCGCGAGGCTACTTTCGATCTTCTACGCGAGTTGGAGATGACGACCATTTTCGGCAACCCGGGCTCTACGGAGTTGCCGTTTTTGCGGGATTTCCCAGATGACTTCCGGTACGTACTCGGTTTGCAGGAGGCTACGGCCCTTGGGATGGCGGACGGATACGCCCAGGGGGTCGGGCGGGCAGTGCTGGTCAACCTGCACACAAGTCCAGGTCTCGGCAACGCGATGGGGGCGATCGTAACCGCGTGGCACAACAAGACGCCGCTCATCGTAACGGCGGGGCAGCAGGACCGGCGGCATATCGCGCTCGAGCCGCTCTTGAGCGGAGACCTGGTAGATCTCGCCAAGCCGTATGTGAAACGCAGCCATGAGCCCCTACGGGCTGAGGACGTGCCCGGGGAGATCTTGCGCGCTTATCATACCGCCATGCTGGATCCTAAGGGGCCAGTATTCGTCTCAATCCCGATGGACGATTGGGACGCCGAGGCCGAGCCGCTTCCCGAGCGGGAGATGTATTACGAGCTTGCAGCCAACCCGGAGGGGTTGGAGAAGTTCGCGGAGGTGCTTTCTGAGGCCAAGAAACCGGCGATTGTGGCCGGAGCCGGGACCGACCGGGTGGGAGCCTTCTACGACGCTGTGGCTTTGGCCGAGAAGCTCCGGGCGGCGGTGTGGCAAGCCCCGGCCGCGCCGCGGTTCGGCTTCCCTCAGGACCACCCGCTCTTTCAGGGTCACCTCACCTTCGCCCAGAGGGTACTCGCCGAGGAACTCTCGGAGTATGACGTCGTGCTCGTCCTCGGCGCGCCGGTTTTCCTATACTATCCTTACGTTCCCGGCCCTTACGTCGCCGAGGGTACCCGCGTCCTTCAAATCACCGACGATACTAGACAGGCCACCCGCGCCGCCGTCGGAACCAGCCTTGTGGGAGACGTCGGGCTCGCCATACGCCGGCTTACAGAGCTACTTCCCGAAGAGACAGACCGTTCTGCGCCTCCCACCCAGGAGGCGCCCCCAGCCCCCGAGGCTCGGACACCGATACCGCCTGCCTACCTGATGCATATCCTTCAAGAGGTCCTGCCGGAGGAGGTGGCGATCTTCGAGGAGGCGTCCTCTATGAGATCAAAGTTCCAGGAGTACGTAAGGACAACCCACCCCGGGGGATACAACAACGCCGCCTCGGGGGGGCTTGGGTACGCGATGCCTGCCTCCGTTGGGTATAAACTTGCTATGCCGGAGAGGCCCGTGGTGTGCTTGATCGGGGACGGGTCGAGCATGTACTCGGTCCAGGCCCTCTGGAGCGCCGCCCGATATGGCGCGAACGTCCTCTTTGTTGTACCAGATAACAACGGCTACTACGTCCTCAAGGGCTTCGGCGAGCAAATAGGCGCCTCCATCGATACTATCCCCGGGCTCGACCTCCCGGGCCTCGACCTAGCCAAGATAGCCGAAGGTATGGGCGTTACCAGCGAAACGATCGAGAAGGCGGACGCCCTCCCGGAAGCCTTAAGGCGCGGCCTCGACGCGGGACGGCCCTACCTCCTCAACGTGTTTGTCGAGCCGGAGGTCCCCAAGCTTCCCACCTAAGGTCGAACGCATTATCCCGACAGTAACGTGTCGCGGTTCGCCTAGCCCCGTTTTAGCTCTCTGGTTTCTGTGACTACGGCGTCGGCCTACTCGCTGATCAGGCGGCCGTAGGTAAAGTCGGTGGAAGCCTTTCTGCCCTCTGAGCCCGACTCGGCGAACCTGCTTTTCAAAGCTACCGTGGCGAAGAAAACGCCTTGGTAACAGGGGGCGAGCTGCTCGAGGGTCATGGGCGACCTGTCGATGTGGACGCTCGGCGCTGCAGCCTCGTAGGCGAAACCTGGATCTCACGCTCTGCTCTGGCAGCGGCGTAGGTGTCACCTTCACACCTTCGAGCGCTTCGACGAGCGCGTCGTCCTCAGGCCTATCGGCGAAGTCTTTTCCCTCGTAGAGGTAGAGCATGAAGCCCCCGCGGTCGACGGCAACGCTAGCGAGCACCGCCACACCTTCTTTGGCGTTCTGCAGGCCGCAGCGTATGAGGAGCTCGCCTCCCAGGTCGCTGAGGAGCGGGAAGCGGAGGAGAAGCTTCTCAACCATCGTCTTGTTGTTCGCCGGGAGGTCTGCGCTCACGCTTGCGAACCGCACACCGCACTTATCGAATTCTTCGTACTTGCTGGTGTAGCTGACCAGCTGTATGTACATCCCAAAGCACAAAACAAGCTGGGTTACGGTTCCGCGCCCTGTTAACGGAGAGTGACTCTGAGCTAGAATTGACTAGAGCGTACAGAAAGAAAGCAAGTTAATTAAAAGGAGAGAGGAGGAGAAAAAGCTACACTAGCTTATGTTTGAACTCTTCCAACCAACCCATCTTCTGTTCGTCTTCTTGGTTGCCTTGATCGTTTTCGGTCCCAAACGCCTTATGGAGATGAGCAGAAGCTTGGGACACACCGTCCGCACCCTACAGGATTACAAGGAGGAGTTTCAAGAAGAGTTAACCGACTCTATAAAAGACAAACCAGGGGAGAAGCACTCCTCCAAAGCCAAAGAACCTATAAGAAGCCATAAAGAGACCAAGAAAGGATAGATGCCCTTATGTTTGCGGGTCTCGTATCACCTACCCACCTGCTACTGATCCTTATCGTAATCCTTTTGCTCTTTGGGGCAAAACGCCTGCCGGAGCTTGGAAGGAGTCTTGGGCAGAGTATTCAAGAGTTCAAAGGAGGGCTAGATACTAAAGAGTTACCCGAAGAAGAGAAACCTGATGAAGCTGTAGCCAAGCCACAGAAGCCAAGCAGCGAAAAAGTAGCCCAAAAAGAAGAAGAAATGGAGGCTACGAGGAAGGAAGAGGCTACCACTTCTTCTTATAAAGATCTTTAGGTGTAGATGGTGTCGGAGAAGAGCAACGAGGGCTAGCCACAAGAAGAACCTAGTGCTGCTTTGCCTTTCGCTGATTACCGAGAGGTCCTCTGTGGTCTATCTAACGCCCAGCTGCTAGCTGCAGTTGACCTTAACCTGCTGGAGCTTGAGAAGCGGCTGCTGCACTACGCGAAGGTGGGGCTGGAGCTGTTAGATATGGCAGATGAGGGCCTGGTGCTAGCGGTTAGGGCTAGGGCAAGGCTCTCTCAAGCCCTCTCCTCTGTCCAGCACGCCGAAGGTCACTAGCAGATAGTAGGGGTAGGAGAGTGGAAGCCTACCTCTACCCGCGCCACCTGGAGTGCGGAGCCACGCCTGACCGAAGAGGACTCTTCTTAATCCTCCTGCTCCTCCGTCTAATAAACCGTTGGCAGAGCCCTTTTGCCTCACTCGGTCTTTAGCCCCTCTTGCACCTACTTGTTCTCTACTACTACGTATGAGGGGAAGGCATCGCAAGGCTCCCATAGTGGTCTCCGCCAGGTTTACGTTTGCAGCTGGTTTAGGTGCCAGTGGCATGGAATGTTGTGCCTGGCACTATAGAAGAAGGGACGCGTTATCCATCCATTAGCTGGAGGGCCTTCAGGCATGGTTAGAATTGCCCTTTTTTAGCGACAGCCCTGTACAACTCTGTTCTTGATAGACCGCAGGTGCCTCTCAGCTCGGACGAGATTCAGGAGCTCCCGTTGAAGCACCTAGCGGCGCTTTTTAGGCCTCATACGGTTAAGGCGGGCATCGAAGCCTCGGACGGAGTCCACGAAGGCACCGGAGTCCCCGAGATGTGGGGCGGCCTTGAGGCTTGGGTAGGAGCCTTCGTGAAAAACGAGCGGCCCCTTGCGCGTATCACCCATATGAACAGCGACGACCCTTCCGAGAAAGAGGTCGTGATCGCCGCCGGGGTATATCGCCTCAAGCTCGCACTCTATCGCTGCCAGAGCACCCGCCGCGAGAGGAGCGCCTGTGCGGCCGTATCCGTCGTTGAGGGAGTTAACGGCGGAGAGACCGCTGGAGCGTTCGGGGGAGGCGAAGAGTCGGCTCAAGCCCTCCTGATTGGCGGCAAGAAGGTTAACGGCGTAGTAGCCCTCCTCTCTGATGCGCTGGTCGAGCCGTGCACCTTTATGGACGCTGATGAGAAAGAGCAAAGGATCTAAAGAAACGGAGACCACCGCGTTCGCCGTCATGCCTTCCGCCGCCTCGCCTCGCCCGGTGGTGACCACCGTAACCCCTGTAGGGAAAAGGCTCATTGCCGCACGCAAAGCTGAGGCGTCGGCCTCGCGGGTCTGCCAGCCGTGCTTCTTCGGGTCCTGGTCTCTCTCAGCCGACAATGCCATCTCTTCTACGGGACGCGTACGGGCGTCCGGAGGCTACTACGCGCGAGGTTCTTCCACAAGGCGTTCTCTCACATGCAGCTCCTCGGGCCACCAGCGTTCGACCGTCTCCCGGTCGGAGCCGTACCAGCGCTTTCTTCGAAAGCTGTGAAAGCGGCCGTGATAGACGCCATCGAGGACGAGGGGTTCGGCACCCGAGAGCAAAGCTGTTTCCACAGGCACTTCTCCGTCTCCTTTAACACGCCCATCGCCGACGAAGCGTTCGTAGCGTTTGCGGGCTTTGGAGGAGACAGCTCCGTCGACGGCAGCACCGGCTACGCAGAAGTAGCGGAGGCCCTTGGGTTTGTGCAAGATTCCAGGAAAGAGCATGTCCACCTCGGCTATCGGGGTGAGGCGTCCCTCGTTTGGGACGTTGTGAGGGGTGCCCAGGGTAATCAGGTGAGAAACGCGGCGGTAGCCGGCGTAGCGGCGTCCACCGTAGGGCGGATCCCCACCTAGGTAGACCCGGGCGAGTATGCCTCCTGCGGAGTGAGCGACGAGCACAGCTTTATCTGAGTCAGATTCAAGCAGAGCTTTGTCTACCGTAGTTGCGACCTCGAAGACGAGCTGGCCGTACCCGTGGATGCGGCCCAGGATCCAGTCCCACGGCGTGATCGACGCGACATGAACCTCGAAGCCGGAGAGATCCGCCAGAATGCGCGCCAGCCTTCGATAGCTCACCGGCCAGGTCATATGCCCGCCGACGATAATGATAGTACCGCGCGCTTTCTCACTTGGGACCATCCCGAGATTTTAACTTTCGAAGCTGACCGCTGATAGCTGCCGGCTACAAATCAAAGCTTTGCCGGATGCCGTCGAGGACGAACTGGACAGCTAGAGCTGCCAGAAGGACACCTAGGACGCGGCTAAAAACGTTAGCACCGGTCTCGCCTAAAAGATTCATGATGCGGGAAGCGAGGAGCAGTGAGGCTAAAGTAAGCGAGAGCACGACGAGCAGCACGCCGAAAAACGCTGCTATGGTGAGGACATTGCTGCCAGCGGTGTAGAGGAGCACGGTTGTAAGAGAACCGGGGCCGGCGATCAAGGGTATAGCTAGCGGGAAGACCGAGATGTCTTCTCCCTCCTGCGTCTCTTCGTCTTCGCGCAGCGAGGCCTGTCGCATCCCTGAAGGGCTGGCGAAGATCATGTCCAGACTGAGCAGGAAGAGCAAGGCGCCGCCCGCGATGCTGAACGCCGGAAACCCGATGCCTAGAGCGTTCAGCAACCCCTGTCCCACGAACGTGAAAAGGAACAAGATTATGGCCGCCAAAATGGTTCCCCTTATCGCTACCTTGCGCTTGTACGCCTCGCTTCTGCCCTGTGTCAGCCCCACGAATAAAGGTGCCAAACCTAGAGGGTCTATGACGACCAGGAGTGTAACGAAGGCGTTGAAAACGAACCCGGACACAGCCCAGATTATAGGTTGCAGCGCCCTCTGGAGAGGTTGGATGCAGCGTGCCAATTTTCGCGCAGCGATCGCGCCTTATCGAGCATCTCTTCGCTTACCTTCGCTTCCTTTACCTCGTAACATTCTCGGAGCGCATCCGAAAGCGCTTCGATCGCTTCTGCAATATCCGCTACGGGGAGATCCCCAATGCTTCCGGGACGGAATGTAATCCCCAAAGCCCCATAGAAACGTTTGAGAACGCGTTTGAGTTCGGCAGTCTTCGTGATCAGTACCAGAGCTTCTACTCTAGCGGCCTGTCGCGTCACCCGCTGTGCCAGTCCGGCGACCTTGATGCCGGAGTATCCCCCCAAGCGAACCGAGTAGGCTCCTGGGCAGAACTCGCCCTCGACTTCCCCAGCCTCCGCCGCCAAACCGAGCTTCCCCAGGGCTGCTGTGATGAGTTCGGCGCCCTCAGTGTACCGCTCGTATAACCCCTGGCGCAGATCTCTAACCGTAAACGTCAGGGAAAAAGAAATGCTCCCCTCATTCGCCGCCACAGCACCCCCGCCCGAATTCCTGACCAACACTGGGAAGCCGGCCTCCCCAGCGAGCCTGACGGCATCGTGGAAGTTTGGCAAGCACGTCTCTGAGTAGGTCGCGCCGATAAAGCGAGAGGAGGTCCAGATAAGAGCTGTGGAGCCGCGGGTGCCTGCGGCCACCTCCTCAAGGACAGCCTGCTGCAATCCGAAGCCATCTTCGGGACGCGCAAGGTGTTCAGCGGTCAGGATCTGCACGGTGCTAAGATACCATTTTACAAGTACAAATCCGCCTGGACTATCATTCCGCGCTCTGCTGACCGAAGGTGGCCGAGAGGGGCGTTTTGAGTTGGTGGCCCTAGGCGAGGATAGCCAGCAAACTCTTCTGTGTTAGTTACCTTTATGTTCGTGAACTCTTCCGCTAAACGATTGTTATCGTGTCTGACCGTCTAGGAAGATTACTGCATGGCCGAAGAGAAAAACCCAGCCCATCAACATAGTGGCTTTCAGGGGCCTGGCCCGTGTATTCCGCCTGGTCGCTTTTAGTGTCAAAGAGGAGTTCGGAGGGTCGGGGTCCTAGTACACAGGGGTCCGACCCTTCTTCTTGCCCTTCCTCGTTGTAAGCGTTTGTATTTTTTGTGCAGACTTTGTAATTTCTGTGCAGGCGCGAATTTTTGTGCAACGCCTGCAACGCCGGTGCTACTCGGCTTTGCACCAAAAGTAGGAGCCGTGGTGCGTAAACACCCCCAGCTCTTTGACCCTTGCTCTTAACCTTAGAGAACGAGTTCCTACTACGCTCTTCTAATGTGCTAGGCTATTCCCAAGGTTACACCCAGTCCCAGCCATCCCAGTCTTGGAACCAGCCTTGTGCAGGACTCCAGTACCATCTCCACCATTCCCAGTACCATCGTTGCGCGTTCGTTGAATAGAAGTAGTCCCAGGTCCAAGGAGAACACTCTACTTGTCCCTGTGCCCTCTGTGCACTGGCCGACAAGCCGCTGGTGGTCACCAACATTGCTGCTAACACAAGAACCAAAAGTATGCGCTTCATAGGCGCTCTCTCCTTTTTGTTGAGCGGGTGGTGGTTGGAGTGCTGAAAACTGCTTTAGAGTCAACGGGGCAGCCCCCTACCCACATGCTTAGAGGCAACGCCGTAGGAGGCGAAGGTGTTTGTGGCCAGATTCAGAGCAGACGAGATATAACTATGTAAGTGTCAGAAGAAGCGCAAAAGATAGGCGACAACGTCCGCTACTGGCGCATGCGTAGGGCGCTAACCCAAGGTCAGCTAGCGAGTTCCGCAGGGCTGACCTTATCAACTATTACCCGAATCGAAAGAGGCCTTGCCAGGCCACACCCAACCACTATTCACAAGCTTGCTGTAGCGCTGGGTGTGGGTGTCGAGGAGATACTTCGCGGCCTGTTTTAGCGCTACGGCGGCTAGCTTCGATGATGTAGTGTTCTCTAGGCTTGCGTTTGTCATTTGTTTGTGGTTTTATGGTTTTCAGCGAAGCGTGGGGAAGCTAGAAGCGAAGTCTTCTCTCAAAGCGCTCGACGAAGGCGGGGGCAAGAGTTGAAGAAGAAATTAGCGTTGTTGGTGACGATGATGCTAGCAATGGTACTGTGGGGTGTCGTCCCGGCTTTCGCCCAGACGTTACCAGAGGGTGTACAGAGCTTCGAGGTTCCGAGCAGATTTCATACGGAAGGGCCCGTTTCCTATCAGCCGATCCCCCCGGTCGGCGGGGATCACGCCCCGGTATGGCAGAACTGCGGGTTCTACGATGCGCCGATCCGCAACGAGAACGCCGTCCACTCCTTAGAGCACGGCGTTGTTTGGATCACCTACCGCCCCGATCTGCTATCGCCCGATCAGATCGAGGTACTGCGAGGGCTGGCGAGCACCCATTCCCACGTGCTCGTAAGTACTTACCCGGGGCTACCCGCGCCGGTGGTAGCCTCAGCCTGGGGCAGACAGCTTATGCTTGAAGGGGCGTACGACCCACGCCTAGAGCAGTTCGTTAGCGCCTTTGAGTGGGGTATGCAAAGTCCCGAGCCTAACGGGCCCTGCACCGGCGGGATAGGGTAGCCAACGGTAGCCCCCTTGGCCTAAGACCCCGGCGTCTAGGAGGTTGCGCTCCTAAGTAACCGCAAGCGTTGAGATGCGCTCGTGTGCACGCAGATCAGCTAGTTGCAAGCCGCTATATGGGCATTTGCTATCTGCGCTACACGTTGTTTGCTGCGTTCAGTATCAGGGAGGCCTGGGACTACCTACAATACGTGTAGGCTGTGCAGGCCGTGTAGGTGTAGGTAGCCTCCAGAGCCTCCCCGATAGTGTACCTACTCCTCTAGCGGCGGCGGCGCACCACAGCGTACGTTAGGACGCCCGCACCCATAAGCAGGGCCGCAGCAGCAGGCAAGATTACCGCAGGACCACCAATCGCACCACCACCAGTGGGCTGCAGAACAGTCGTCTCAGTCTTTTGTTCGATCTTCGCGGTTCCCTGGGCAAAAGCACCGGGCACGAGGATTAGCATGGCCACCAAAGCTGCACCAAATACGCAAAGTAGCCTCGTCTTCACAAACTTCCCTCCTTCTCGCTTAACCTGCACAAAACTCTACTACTTCACAATAATATAAGTTAACATCTGACGCAACTGTCACGAGAAAGCTGCCCAGGGGTCTCTAGTTTCGAAATAGCGCACGAGAATGGGCCTTCTCGCTACCTAACCCCCACTTCTGGTATATAAGTAGGTAGCAATCCGAGGGTAGATAGGGGTGCGTATAAATAACTAGCCCGATGTCCTCGTCTTCGCTTAAGAAGCGGTAAAGGCAGAGGAATCGACGCCTAGG
>DASQSI010000318.1:0-3970 GCA_035642415.1 Rubrobacteraceae bacterium | reverse complement strand
ACGTATCCTTCGTCCTCTAAATCGTTGAGGATGTCCTCAGCACGCCGTTCAGTAGCTTGGCTGGACCGTCGCGTAAGATATTGCACGACTTGATCCTTCGAGACAGGACCTGCCCCGAATCTTGATAGGATGCTTTGTAATTCCGTAGAGTACTTCAATCTGCCTCCCCTACAGCGTCGGCTACCACGGCGCTCCACAATACCTAGTGAGCGTGCCGAGAGCATGCGGTCCTCTAGAGCTATCCACCTGCGCGAGCTCGATGTGTACTGTCTTGTCACACCGCAGACGATGGAACAAAGTAACCAAGAAACCGTGCAGGATTGGATATTTGCGGGCAATGGCTCTGCTAGCGTATGCTGATTCACCGTCGCCGAGCACTCTAGCACAAGCGCGGACCGCTGGGCCAGCGAGCTTACAATGCACCGTGGAAATGGCAATCCCGACCTTTGGGTTGTTGCGAACCCGCTCCACCTTCTAGGCTGTGTCGAAAGCGCGGACAAACGCACGGCCGTCGTCGACGGCAATGTTCACAGGGTGCCCAGTGGAGTACCGTCACGACGATAGGTAGCAAACAGGACCGCCTTCTGGCGAACGAAAGGCTTCAGATCTGGCGTTGGGTCTGTCATCGCTTGACCTCTTGTTCGCGTCAGTTATCGTTTGGTTCGACGAGTGTTATGATCACGTCTGAGGAGCCGATGATATCTTCTATCTTCTTGGGCTCCACGTTAGAGATTCATCCCTTTCATGATTCCTTCCGGGAAGGCTAGACAGATATGAACGAAACTAGGCAGCCTAGTGCTATAGACGGAAAACCAATACTGCTAGGAGGGATCTTTGGCATACCCTTCCGGACGCTGCTTTCGCGGGAGGTACTACGATTCCTGAAGGTCTGGACGCAGACCCTGCTTTCGCCCCTCTTTACGTCGCTGCTCTACATCGTGGTCTTCGGGTACGGCTTGGGAAGTCGCGTTCGAGAGATTAACGGTATCCCCTATTTAGAGTTTGTTCTTCCGGGTTTGGTCCTGATGAGCATCATCACGGCCTCCTATGGCAACACTTCCTCCAGCCTGTTCGACGCCAAGCGTGATCGCTACATAGACGACGTACTGGTAAGCCCCATAACCCCGCTTCAGATGACGTTGGCCTATGTCTTGGGAGGCATGGTGCGGGGCATGTTAGTAGGTGTGGGTACCTTTGCTCTGGCGATCCCGCTTGTTGGCCTTCCGGCAGAGCATCCCCTACTATTAGTAGCTACGGGCTTAGCCGCGAGCACTATCTTCGCCTCTGTTGGCGTCGTTGCCGGAATCTTGGCTACGCGCGTCGACCACATCTTCTTCCTGACTAGCATCGTCATCCAACCGCTGGCGTTTCTGGGTGGAGTCTTTTACTCAGTACAGATGCTGCCCACTCCCTTACGGGTAGCAACGTACCTCGACCCCATCTTCTATGCTATAGATGCCTTCCGGTTCGCGGCCTTGGGTATCTCAGACATCCCCCCGTATCCAGCTTTGACAGCGTTAGCGGTCTTCGCCGTATTGGCTTTCCTAGTCACAATTGAACTTCTGCGACGCGGCTACAAACTACGCTACTAGGTGTGTTTAGAGCAGAACAACGAAGAGCCCTCTACCTCGGGTGGCATACATTTGGCGGATCTGACGAAGAGCGTTTGCTACTGCTCCTCTTTCGTGGCCGGTTCGGGTAGCAGCTTAGTTTCGCGCAACGCGCCCATGAGTTTGGCGTCCGCCTCCTCAGCAGTGGCCCCCGTGGTGTAGATCGCGGCATGGTTGCCGTTTTCGGACCACACAATAGCTTCGGCGATGTAGGTATTCCCGTAGCACTCGGTCCATTTATCATTGATGTATAGTTCCATTTGTCTTACCCCCTCCCTTCCACGTGCTGTTGTGCTTTATGCTACCTAATACAGCTTAACATATACTTTAAAAAACGCAACAAGCTGGTAGCAATGCGGGCAAAATAATTGGCCTCGAAAGCCTATCTGAAATGTTGGAGCCCCTCTCCTATCGTTACACTCTACCTCTACGCTGACTACTTATTTGGGTACCCGGTCGCTAGGTCTCGGCCCCACACTGTATCTTTTCCTGATAATCCCCTACGGATCGGCTGTGGTTTAAATCCTCTCAAAAGGAAAGCTGTGCATGTGTAGATAAGCGCGGTATACATCACGAAATACGAAATCGAACAAGCAGCGTGGCACCAGAGATGTTGGTGTTGCTCAGCCAGAAAGCTGAGGGCCAAATCCCGCTGGAACCCGACCTCCATCAGCTCTTATAGGGATCGTGGCGGGCGTACGCCGCCATAGCACCGGCAAGCACCTCCTTCTCCTCTGCAATGTACTGCTCGATAGCACGCCTGAACCCTGGGTGGCGAATCTCATGTGCGCTATACGTCAGGGACGGGAGGAAGCCGCGTGAGAGCTTATGCTCGCCTTGTGCTCCTGCCTCGAAGAGCTCAAGACGCCGTTCGATCGCGAACTCGATCGCTTGGTAGTAGCAGAGCTCAAAGTGCAGGTTGCGCCGCTTTTCGGCGGCGCCCCAGTAGCGGCCGTAGAGCGCTTGGCCCTTGTAGAAGTTGAGCGCACCCGCGACCGGCCAGCCCGCACCGTCGCGAGCGAAGACGAGCAAGATGCGGTCGCTCATCGTCCGAAAGACCTCGGAGAAGAAGGCCTCGTTGAGGTAGGGAACGCCCCACTTTCCGTCGAGCGTGCCAAGGTAGAACCGGTACATCGCAGCTGCGTGCTCGCTCCCTAGCGCCTCCCCCGTGAGACATTCGATCTTGAGGCCTTCGCCTCCGAGCTGGCGCCGCTCGCGCGCGACCTGGCGACGGCGCTTGCCTTCAAGGGCGTTCAGGTAATCGGAGAACGCATCGTAGCCACGGTTGTGCCAATGGAACTGCAGCGAATGGCGCACCGCAAACCCACGTTGCGCGAACTCCTCGAGCTCCCGCTTGGGTAGGAAGAGCGCGTGCGACGAGCTGACGCAGTGCTCATCACCGAGCCTCTGCGCCGCGTCGAGCAAGGCACGCGTCACCGCCGCGCGGCCAGCTTCGTCGGCATCGGGCCTCACGAGGAGCTTCGGTCCGGTCGCAGGCGTGAACGGCACAGCAGCAACGAGCTTCGGGTAGTACGGAAGCCCGTGCTCTCGGTACGCCCGCGCCCACTCCCAGTCGAAGATGTACTCACCATAGCTGTCCGTCTTGAGGTACAGGCAGAGTGCACCGAGGGTGCGCCCTTCGTCCTTGCAGATAAGGTAGCCCGGCGACCACCCGCTCGCTCCGCCGACACTGCCCGAGCGCTCGAGCGCTCGCAGGAACTCGAAGTCGAAGAATGGGAAGTCCTGTGGCTCGAGCGCTCGCCACGCCGCCTCGTCTGCATGCTCGATGCTGAAGAGCCGCTCGACCCGCATTGCGTCATTTTAATACTAATAGTCAATGTTACTCGAGAAAGCGATTATCGCCTTGGTATAAGTATCATGATGGCCTTTCGGTGCCGATTAGCAGAGATCTATCCATACTGCTCGCTTCTAAGACAAGGTCCCAGCAGTAAGAGAATACGGCTGTTGGTATAAGAAACGACGACCTTTAAGAGTTGCGTCTGCTCTTTCTAAGAATATGATACCTGCCAGAGGAAAGGAGTAAGGGAAAGGGTAAGAAGACGACGATACACCAGGCAAGCGCATGCTGGCATCAAAGAGATAACCACCCGTTCATATACCTAGGGCATCGGGATCAATCATCGCAACATGTTCTAAGGTCAATATTTACGGCGAAGGGCCGGGGTTATAAGAGCCCCGGCCCTTCGCCTAACGTCCTGGGCTACACCTCGGTTAGCTAGTCGCCGTTGCCTGCTCGAGCCCCTGGTCGCAGTTCACATCCAACGAGGCCTGCTCGTCGATAGAGGAACCCTCCATATCAATGAGGTCGTCCAAGAAGTCCACTAGTTGATCAGGGTTAC
>DASQSI010000317.1:0-3676 GCA_035642415.1 Rubrobacteraceae bacterium | reverse complement strand
CTCCGACATCATGGACCGGGGGATGGTACTGGCGGGAGGTGGGGCGTTGTTGCGCCTTTTGGACGAGAGGTTGAGGCGGGAGACAGGCATCCCGGTTCATACAGCGGAAGATCCTTTGATGTGTGTTGCCATTGGCAGCGGCCACTTCATGGAGGAGATCGAATACTACCGCAGCGCCCTGTCTTCCAGCTAACTACTAGAAGACAGGAGAAGAGTTAGTAGCTTTCATTGGCAGTCCGATTCGTTCCTCCTGACACTAAATGCTATGCGGCTCCGGCCATTCATCCATTTGGACGCTGAGGTTCCAGCCGCGCCTGACCGGCAAGCCTCCGTACTAGAGCCGGCGCTGATCCAGGTGATAGACATCCTCGTACTTCCCTCTTGAGGCAGGAGACTTTGGCGTAGCACACGGTTACAGAGAAGCACTGGCTGAAGGAGAACTTGAGCCAAGAAGAAGTTCTTTGTCCAAGAAGCAGCCCGACCGTCAGTAGAAACACTTACTAATTTCCTGATCCAGGTAGCTGGCTGGTTAAGGTGAGAAGAGGTGCCGCAAAAGATCGTCTTTGAGAAGGTATTTACCCTCGTGCTGGCTGGGGTGATCCTCTCTACCCTGTTGACTGGGTGCAGCAGCCAAAAAGGGGAGCGAGCGTACGAACCGAAGGCCCCCAATCCACCACGAGCGAAGACTTCGCCTACGAACTCGTAGGCGAAGTCTTCGACGCCAATGAGCTGGTGGCTATAGTCGCGGACAAGCCGGTTTCTGAAGGTACGAACACGACGGTTTCCGGGCGCAGCAGGCGCAACGTGCAAGCCTACGTCTGCGACGGAGAGCCACAAGGCGATGCCGAATGGTTCGTAGGACAAACGACGGCAAATACCCTTGACCTAACATCTGTGAGTGGGAAGGCGCGGCTACAGGCGAAGCCAACCGAAAAAGAGGTCATCGGCACGGTCACACTCGCCAATGGCACGTTGCATCGCTTCTCAGCGCTAGCAGCTCGCGCCGGGGCTGGCCTTTACTAGGTGACCATCGGGCGTGATAGACGGCGCAGCGGTACTTCAGCTAACGGAGCGATGGACGAAGGCAGCGTCAGCTCCGACGGAGCGTTGGCTACCGGTACGACCAAGCTCCCTAGTGAAGAGACTATCGACTACAGAATACGAGAGACTACCGGGTATGAGGGAGGCTCCAAGCCCGACACCTATACCGTGATCGTTTTGCCCGACACCGCGAAGGAGAGGGAGCGCGGGGGGAACGTCAAGAAGAACGCACCTTCGAGCAACTTCATATCGAACGAACTCAATGTTTAGGGCTCGGCCTGATTGTCAATGGGAGCCGCTTCAGCTCTCGCGTCGGTTCTCGAGACCTGTCATTAGAGACACTAGCAGTCATCTAATTCCGTGCGCCCCTGATGCAAGCCTAGCCGCGTCGGCGCCCAGTTACTGCCCACATAAGAAAACATTACCGCCGTTAGTATGGACATCATGGCAACCAGCATGACTATGGCGAGGGACTACTGCCCGTAGCTGCCTATCGCTTCTGGGGCAGGCAACTACCACTCACCCTTGGCACCCTTTCCGGCAAACGTATCGCGCATCTTCTGCTTAATTCCGCTACAAAATTCATTCCTCTCTTTGCATGCCGGTCGACCCCTCGCTTGCCGGACGCCCGGAGAGCGAGTTGGGGGAGTTCAGATGCGCTCCCTCGTCGACCCCCACGCCCAGACGGTCGACCAGCTCGCCGCCGAGCCAGCCGCCCACCCCCGAAAGGACCACGCCCAGCAGCGAGAGGATGATCGCGACAGCACCCGTCTGCCCCGGCGACGCCCCAATGCGGATTAGCCAGCTCAAGACAAACAGGACGATAGCCACCGCGTTGCTCCCCATGTGCCACAAGGCGATCGATCTGGCGCGCGTACCGGGGGGTATCGCCAGCCAGTCGATTACGCCGGGTACCGCCGCGATAAGCCCGCCGATGACTCCGGCGGCGATCATCCAAAAAGCAACCACTGAGAATATAGCGTTGTGCGTAAGTAGGTAGACGATGTCGAAGATGAACGATGTCATTAGCAATCCCAACGGGAACGGAATAAGTATCGGGTGTAGTGGGTGTCCGAGTAACTTGGCTCTGCTCTTCATACGCCGGCACTCCTCCTTGATACACGACTATTGATAGCGTCGCTCTAGCCTCTAGCTATTCCCTAGAAGTTCACTAAAAGCCTACGCAACAACTAACGCCCACGCAAGCTTATGCTAAGTCGCGGTTAGTCATAGTAGAGCGTGGTTGCTTGTCTAAGCGGCTACCTGTAAAAGCCGGAAGAGCCGATGGAGCTGCGATACCAGCCCAATGCAAGCAGCCGAGAAGGAGGATGTGAGCGCCTTCGCCACACAAGGTCGCGTTCGTCACGGAGACTCTCACGGCCAGCTTAGATCGCTCCTCAAATCCTTCTTACTAAGCCCGGCTCCTCTCTTTGCGCAGTAGGGAGTGCTCCCCGTGTTTTATCGAGCTCTCGGATTGGTGTATAAATCCGAGTATGACAGACGAAAGGCGAGCCGCCGACACGACCTCGATGGGTTCCACCACCGCAGCACCAAGCCTTGTCACTACTGCTCTGCGCGTCGCGTGGCTTGCGATTGTACTCGGCTTGGCGATGGAGGTCCTACTTCTACTCCTTGCGGCTGGCTTCGGGATCTTCCCCGACTTGAAGACGATTGTTGCAGACCTCGTCAGGCAAAGTTCTTGGTCGCTTGTGGTGTGCGTCGGACTCTCTCTCGGAACAGCCGCCTCAAGGCTTCGCGCACAGTTGATGGGATTATTGGGGCTCCTCGCCGCTCCAGTCGCCTTCAGCACCGCCCGTTTTGTCCATGAGGGCACAAAAAAGGCTTTAGACCTTGCAGGGTCCGCTTCCGCTGTCAGTTTCCTCATACTCCCCCTCGCTCTACTCAAGGGAGTCGAGTACGGATGCCTTGGATTGGCTATCGGCTGGGTCGGGCGGCGCTCGTGGGGAGGAGCAATAGCGCATATTGTGGTGGGCTTTGTAATAGGGTTCGTATTCGGGGGTCTGATATTAGCCCTTACATACTGGGCGGCACCAAGTCCTCCCTCTACCGCAGAGCTCATCTCCGTAGGTTTGAACGAGATATTCTTCCCCGTGGGCTGCTCCCTAGTTCTTTTCTCGGCGGAGGCTTTAGGGAAGCGGGTAACACGTTGAGACCGAAATACGTACTCTGACACGTAGATAGAAGCCTCAACAGCCACGGACAGCGTCGTAAGTTGCTTTATGGTTTCTCAGGCATTGAAGCTCGGCATCTTCTACCTGGCGTTGATCGCGCCCGAAGCCGCACGTCCTCCATAATAGGCGTTGACCTCTGAACGCCACCTGAGCAGGTCTTCACGGCGCTTGTCCAAATCTTCTTTGCTGTATGTGTCGGCCAGGTTGTGTTTCTCCAGAGGATCTTTAGAGAGATCAAAGACCTCATCGGGCTGGTCTCCATAGTTGTAGATGTACTTCTCGTTGCCCTTCGTGTTTGCTAAGCACTTGCGGGTTGTAATGCAGCTAAACCTCAAGGTGCGGTCTTCGGGTAAAGAATGTAGCAGCGAATAGCCCGGGTATTTGCCGTTCTTTACCTCATAGCCCAGCATCTCTAAGACGGTGGGCAGGATGTCGATTTCGCT
>DASQSI010000316.1:0-6238 GCA_035642415.1 Rubrobacteraceae bacterium | reverse complement strand
GGGATCCACTCCGGTTCCCATGTCCTTCGCGGTGGGGGACGCTCGTCATGTGTCCCAGACCCATTCCACTTCGCTGACGTTCGACGGGCCTGTTGATTGGGCGGCCTTCGGGATCTGGTTCAGCATGCTACTCCACGCCCATGGTGAAGGTGTCTTGCGTGTGAAGGGTCTTCTAGACGTTGGTGAGGCAGGACCCGTCTTGCTCAACGGTGTTCAACACGTCGTACACCCACCGGACCACCTCGAAAAGTGGCCCGATGAGGATCGCCGCTCGCGCGCCGTCTTCATCACAAGGGGCATCCGCTCCGAGGAGTTGTTGGCCTCGCTGGAGGCGTTCCGGAGCATCGTTGGGGCAGGACCACGACTGCTCGAAGCTCAGGCACCCAAGTAAAGCTGGAAAACGGTGCCTAGCAGGTACGCTTTCTGCGAGCTTTCGTGACCGTCTACGATGGTCGGTTTGAGCTCTCCTAGAGAAGCCCTCGTCGTCGTACGTCTTCACGTATAATGCCGGGCTGCTTATGGAACGAGACTTGTGGAGAGTAGGGAGCGTACCGGGGGAAGTGCGGCTGGCGTTCGGACGTACGGGGGAGGGGCCGGAGCCCGTTCTGGCCATGCACGGTATCACGGCCCAGCACCGGGCGTTCAGCTCGGTGGCGCGACACCTTCGGCATCCGGACGGTATGGTGGCCCTGGATCTTCGGGGCAGGGGCAACTCCGAGAAGCCGTCCTCAGGCTACGGGCTCGATGCGCACGCGCAGGACGCGATCCGGACCCTCGACCATTTGGGCATTCATCGGGGGATCCTCGTCGGACACTCGATGGGAGCCTTCGTCGCTCTGCGTGCTGCGCTCCTGTACCCCGGCCGCGTCCGAGCGCTCGTGCTCCTCGACGGCGGCTGGCCCCAACCAGAGGAGCCTTCCGAGCCCGACGAGGAGGTTCAGGAGGGCCTCGAGAGAGCCTATAACCGCCTCGACATGGTCTTCGAGACCCCGGAAGACTATCTTGACTTCTGGTTTCCCGGACAAAACCTTACCCTCGAAGATTTGCCATTTGACCTCGCCGATTACTATCTCTACGACCTCGAGCGGGTAGACGGCGGCTTCACTCCCAAAGCGTCTCGCGAGGCGGTCGATGAGGATGCAAACTCGGTCTTCTCCGAGAGCCCAACCGCTGCCGTCCTGAAAGGTGTCGGGTGTCCCGCCGCGCTCGTCCGCGCGGCGGAAGGCTTCTTTCCCGGCAGCAAACCTCTCATTCCCGATGCGGCTCGAAACGCTATGGCGGAAGCTCTGGATTTGCGCTTGGAGCGTCTCCTTCCCGGAGCCAACCATTACACGATGTTGTTCTACGAGTTCGGACAGCAGGTCGCCGACACGATCGACGACTTTCTCCAACAGATCGATTGACTTAAACACGTTAGAAGAAACCCAGCGATGTTGCTGCGCCTTCCGCTAACGATTGAGGCGGGCTCCCTGAGGGGGCCCGCCTCGGGTCGGCTCTAGTTAGTGTTCTTACCGAAAGATCTTGCGAACAAGGAGCCCGCCGGACACCAGCAATGCCCCTGCGCCGAGACCCAACAGCGGGAGACTATCGAGGCCGCCGGTCGCCGGTAGTACACCGCCGCCGCCACCTGCGCTACCACCGCCGCCGCCACCGCCGGACGGAGCAGGCGGGGCCTCGCCACCCTTGGCTTCTGCCTTGCCAGCCTTAGCCTCTGCCTTAGGTCCTGCAGCCGAAGATTGCTCTATGGTCTGCGTGCATTCACCTGTCGTCGAAGGCTCTACAGTGATCGAGCTGCCTGAGAAGTCTAGGTCGTCAGCCGTAGAGAAGTACTGCACTACACCCTGCTCGTTGGCAACGTTACCGGTCTGGCTGACCTGCTGGCCGCTCGGACACAGGCTCGCGTTGTTGCCCTTGTTGCTTACGGAGAACGATGGCGAAGACTTGCCGCTAGTGATGCGCCTCTCCGACTCCTCTTGCGAGACCTGCGCCAAGGCGGGAGCAGCGGCTATCACGACCATAGCCAGCACCGCGCCCAACAGCATCAACTTCTTCATTGTTACCCCCTCCATGGTAGGTTTTGCCGACCAACAGACATTGTTACATTAACAACCTTCTTAGTCAACACAAAAGGCTACTTTTTATTATTCAAGAACCTTGAACAAACTATCGACTACTTTAATCAGAGAATCGGCGCCCATTACGGTATCGGGGCTTCTGAAGCACACTACCAGCTCCGCTACCTTAGACAAATACTTAAGCGATAGCAAGCTGGGATCGCTTGCTACGACGAAGCCACGATACGCTATATATTCGAGAATATACACGGAAGTATGTACGGCAAGAGACAAGGGAGGCAAGAGTAGAGTGGTGTCGACCATCGCCAGAGAGGAGCTGAAGGAAAAGTTGGAACGAGGGGACCGGTTCTTCCTCTTGGAGACGCTCCCCGAAAAGTACTATCGACGCGCTCACCTGCCAGGCGCCATGAACCTGCCGCCCGATAGGGTGAGCGAAGTTGCGCCTGAGCTGGTATCGGACAAGAGCGCGGAAGTCGTGGTCTACTGCGGTAGCTTCAGGTGAAAATCGTCGAAGAGGGCCGCCCGTGAACTGGTGGATATGGGTTATCGGAACGTGAGGGATTACCCAGGGGGTAAGAAGGACTGGATGGATGCCGGGCTGCCTACTGAGAGCGAGCGACGCTGAATTCGTGCACAATAACTTTGCGCATTGCACCTTTTGCGGCGCCACATACCGCCGACATAGGGTCGGTAACGCCCCGAAGCTAGCTACGAAGCTGTGCTAAGCCTCTATCAGGCGCATGAAGGCGCCGTCATCTAAAGCCTTAATGCAGCGCCAGGAAGAGACTTATGCTACCACCGAAGCGGTTAGAATACTTCGCAGAAGCAGGTCCGTCGCATCCTTCCGATGCTTGATGCTAGGGGACCCGAGGGGGGCAAGGACCACGCTGGGCGTTGGCGTATACCACAGAGGGCTATGCACCACCTGTTGCGTAGGGGGCCGCTTCGCGAACACCCCGGCGGACAGCCGCGAGGGACCGTAGACCCGACCGAGAGCACCGCAGAACTACGAGTAGAAACTCTACAGCGCGAACTCGGATGCTTAGAAGCTCGTTTCGAGCTCGCTTCCTTCGCCGAGAGCACCTAGAGAAGAGCCTGAAGTGGAAACGTGAGAGGGCCGATTCTGAACGAAAGCGCGCCTTCGCAGTACACATCGAAGCGGACAAGCTCCGAACGTGGCTCGAAGAGACTCCTCTTTCGTGATGGCGTAGTTTCTTCGGTTTACGGTAGGGTACAGTTCTCTTCTCCTGTGGTTCTCCCAGAGAGGCATGTTCGATAGCACAGCATAAATCAAGCGTAATCTACAGCTTTGCTCGAGGTTTAGTTTATGTGCTTGTCATACCTACGTACGGGGTCCTGGGATGGGGGCTATTAGGTATCCCTGACAGCCACTTTTCGGCGATTACCGTAAGAAGCTACGTGCTGCTGGGCTCGTCCTTACTTCGTACTAGCAATCTTTTTAGATAAGAGTTGATTGTCCTTGCTAGTACGTATTTGATAGTGGGTTTCCTAGTGACGTCCGCGAAACTTCCTATCCGGTCCGTATCATTCGTCGCCCTTTTGAAGTCGCGCATGATGAGCATCGCCTTAGCGATAAGGAGGCGAATTCACTACGCGCTCCTGCATTACTAGTTGTTGTCGTCCCACCGGAGCGGTCGGTTCGAGCGTGAGTACGGTTTGCTGGTGAAGGAGTGGCGCCTGTTTCAGCGCGTCGTGTTCGTGGTCGACAAAGACGACCGCTTCGTCCATGTAGTGTACGTGCCAGACCAGATGACCGCACCGGACTACAATGTTAGAAGCAGCTTGCGAAACTGCGCAGGCGTAGCGATGTGGCTCCTCCCTGCCGTTGGATTACTCTCCTTCGTCGGTGGACGGCACTGCTTCGTTTACGCACCCGCTTATCGCGTCATGGAACTCTTCCCGGTCGAGGTCGGGATGGATCTCCATTATCTTGTCCACGAACGACTCGATGGCCAGCTCTGTGTTGCTTTTCCCGGCAGGAAGGTGTTCTGATTCTGACACCGATTCTCCTCCCATATCTAGGTGTGACTGGTTCGTATATACCCATCGGGACCAGGGAGCAACCGTAACAAGCTTGGTTGGGCCTACTTACCTGTCCATAGGCCGGGTGACCTCATCGCAGGCTACGTAGTGCACTCTATCTGCGGGAATGAGGAATACCCTGCTCTCACGTAGGCTTATCCGCAAGGGAGCATTCTGCTTCAGGTTGTTCGCGATATCCGCGAGGGCTTTCTCGGCGTCGTCCCGACTTTCGTAGACCCCGTAAACCAGCCGGGGTATAGGGCGTCCCACGTTCACGCCCGTGGCAGCTCCAGGGGCGTTGTCGCGGCCCTCAGAGGCGCGTATCTCCTCTAGATCTTCTTGCGGATACTCCCCGGGGTTCACCAGCCAGACTATAACGCTGTAGGCCATACTCGTCCTCCTTTTCAGGATCGTTGCCAATGCGACGACGTACCGTCAGGACGCACAAGGCTGGAACGGATCGGTTGTAGACCTTGTCTTAATCCTCTAGCCGATCTAGTGGCGATAGAGGGTGCTCGAAGTTCCGGTAGCACCGCTATCGTCTTCAGCCATTTCCTGCTTTCATGGTCGCCATTTGACTCGAACCGGTATTTTCCCATGCCGGCCATCGATAAACCGCGTCTACCAGTAGCGTTCGGAACCCTGTTCTACTCGCCGCGGCTTCGTTTCTTCGAGAGAGTTTTGAGATCCGGATGGTGAGCGACGGGGCCTCTACGGACCCACATTAGCCCGCTACATCGCGGATACTAGTCCCTTGAGGAGCTAAAGAGGACATGATGCGGATCCTGAGACGCACCTTGCATCCTGAGTTCTTGGACCGTATAGACTAAGTGATCCTCTCTTTAGGACTCTTACTAGGGAATAGATCTCCGAGATAACCCGGCTTCTCTTGGAGTATATGAGGAGGCGTCTCAGGCCCCAGGTATCCAAGTCGAGTTTACGAGGAAGTGGCCGAGCTTGTAGCAGAGGAGCGTTTCGATCTGAGTTCGGGGCGCGTTCCTTGCGCAGGACCCTCCAGCGCAGGGTAGACAACGAGCTATCCTGGAAGGTGCTGAGAGGTTCGCTCAGCCCTGGGGATAAGGCGGCGAGGCCTAAGAAGGCAGGTTTGCCTTCGAGGTCTTCGAAGGGACAGCGAGTCACCGTGGTGAGTGAGGACGAGTAGCAACGAGGACTCGAAAGCCTCCGGAGACCGATACTAGCCTTCGCGTTCCCCAGGGCGCGGCTCGTGGCTCATATCTGGCGCTCCGGTGAAGCCGCCAAGTCCCTCTTGCGCGAGGCGTTCGGGCTCCTCTACGCGCGCCAGGACCTGATCCATGACCTCTTCGTTTATGGGGTGGGGCAGATCCAGGCGCATTGCCAGAGTCCTGTCGAGCTCTTCGTCGGGAAGAGAGCGTACCTCCTCTTCCACCTGCGACATCTCCGACTCGCTGAGGTTAGCAGCCTCGAGGTCGTTGACCATGAGAGCTACCAGCTTGCGCTCCTTCGTCCTGCGATCCGCCATCGCTGCCTCCTTGCCACCTTATGGTTTATTAGCCACCGTCCAAGTCTACAACGCACATCCCCGCCAGCGACAGTACGTTAGCTCCGGCTTTCTTGTTGCTGTATCGTGCTCGTATTGAGGATCTTCTCGTGAAGCAGTGCTTTGGTGGGCCGAATAGAGATGGATAGCGATGAGGCGATGGTGTGGGTGGTGGCTTCGGATACCCGTGACCGTGTCTTGCCGAAGCTTGTGGGGTTGTGGGCGACAGTTCGAGACGAGATCGCGCTGTAGGCAGAGATAGCGAAGTGCACACCTTTGGCTCATGTGCGGATCGGAGCACGTTAGAAAACGTGTTCTCGCTGTTACTTGTCCGCTTCGCATTGCTTCGCATTTAGAGTTTCGTTTTGAGGGAAAGGCCGGTCAGTAATCATCACTGGGCTGGCACTCTTCCCACCAAGAGGCCCACCTCGCCTCTTTAATTCTTCGATAGAGCGGGGGCTTGTTATCAGGGCCGGCAGAGATTATCCCAAAACCGGATGCTGGCGTAAGCTTCAACCCGCTGGTAAGCTCCTAGATGGTTTCTGCTGGGTACTCGCTAGCGCGGGTAATGAGTGGAGGAGGAAAAAGGATGTTGCGGGTG
>DASQSI010000315.1:0-6908 GCA_035642415.1 Rubrobacteraceae bacterium | reverse complement strand
TGAGGTTAATCTATCCTTGTCTTCTAGTGCCTAATTAGCATCTGCTAGAGTTAGGCATTAGACGACACAAGGTTGCGCCGGATAGTAGCCGGCGCGTGCCAAGGTTTGTCAATAGCGTCCAACCTTTCGATCCTATGCATGAGTGGGTGTTACATTCCACAGATATCCGCGTTAGGGCAACGTGGACGCCAGCGACCGTAGGCAACAACTAGCGATGCTCCGGGTTCTGCTGGTCGGGGCGGCATCCGGCTACCCACTTAGACCTCTGATTGCCGTAAGCGGGGATGCCCCCAGCCTCCTTTATCATCCGCGCCATGTGCATGAGGTTCCAGCTCATAAACGTCGTGTTTCTGTTCGTAAAGTCATTCTCTGGCCCCCCAGATCCGGGATCAAGATATGAAGGGCCTGGACCGGCCTCCCCAATCCACCCCGCGTCGGCTTGAGGCGGAATCACGTAGCCTAAATGCTGAAGCGAGTAGAGGATGCTCATCGAGCAATGCTTCACTCCGTCCTCATTGCCAGTGATGAGGCATCCACCCACGCGCCCGTAATAAGAATACTGCCCCGCAGCGTTCAGATCTGTCGATGTGGAATAAAGCCGCTCGATGACCTTGGTGCAGACCGAGGACTTTTCCCCTAGCCAGATCGGAGAGCTTATCACAAGTATGTTGGCCGCTTTGACCTTCTCGTAAATTAGCGGCCAATCGTCCTTCTGCCAACCATGTTCTTTCATGTCTGGCCAAACACCATAGGCGATGTCGTAGTCTACGGGACGCAACACCTCAACCGAGACGCCGTTCTTTTCCATGATTGTTTGAGCGATCCTAATAAGCCCCTCTGTGTGAGAGAGTTCCGGCAAGCGCTTGAGGGTACAGTTCAGAAAGAGAGCCTTAAGATCAGAGAAATCCCACGGGATCGACTCGCTAGTCTCTAGCGTCTCTAGATGTCTTTCGAGCTCCATTCCGACTCCTCCCCTGTTCTCCTTCTTTTTCTGGCCTTCCCTGCTAAAAGCCAAACAACGTGGCATTACACTTCTGACTAAGTTTAGAAGCTCCCTGAAGGCAATAGCAGAGCCTCCTTTGGGGCGCTAGCCCTTTGCCAACTTGCATCTATTTCCGTTCGTAGGTGCCGACGAGCTCACTCTCATCGAGGATGTGCCCTTCCATGGCCTCAAGAAGCTGGTCTTTAGCTAGGCCGGCAGCTGCTTCAAGCTCGTCCTATAGTGCCAGACCTCGTCGGTGAGGTAGCCGCAAAAGAAGCCTCCCACCTCTTCCGTCCCCGGGTCCTTGCGGTAGAGGAATCCGCCAGGAGTGAAGTAGTAGGTCTTGTCATCGACCAAAAACTCCTCGTAGGTGACAAGGGTTTCCTTCGGATAGTTCTCGAAGTCGCCAAGGTCCTCAAGAATACTCTCAGCTGTGTAGTCCCGCAGCGCCGTTACGGCCATCTTCCACTCCTATCTTTCAAACCGACCAGGCCGGCTCGGGGAGAAGAGCACGAGCCCAGTATCGAACATGGCAGGTAGATCATAAGCTGCTTTGAGGGACCAACGCATGACCCAAATGTACTATTTTCTGTAGCAGATTTTTGTTACGATGGCTTGTAGTTTACGGTCACCCCTCGAAGCGCACCTGTTGCGTGGCGTTCCCTAGCAGGACCCGGAACTCGATCTCAAACCCTTTTCTAAATCGAGTAGTGCACAGAGGTACCGAAGATCCTAAGTGGCGTGCTCGCGTCCTTCCTCCTTGGGGTTACTCTATCCTTGTCTCCTAGTGCCTAATTAGGCTCTTCTAACCATGCGCTTACCAGCCATGCGGCTCGATATCAGTGCAACACGCTGAATCCTCGCTACCCACTTGTAACCCCAAAAGTGGGTTAGCTTATAAGAATAATTATTCTTATAAGCTGTCCGCCTAGCAAGAGGGCATGCAACAGGGCCGGGGTCAAAAGCCCGGCCCTTTGTCTACACAACGTTCTGTTGGCTACGGCTAGCTCGCTGCGACCTGATCTAGAGTCTGCGTGCTATCGGATCTCGTAGAGGGGCTTAGATAATAGCTGAGCTTCTCAGCCGGCTAGGCTGGAAGGAGAAGCACACTATGTCGTGTTTATCTCAAGCTGTATTTACCCTGCTTTCCAGGTGCAAGAACAGCTACCTCCGCTCATACAGATGCTTTTGGCAACAGGGGCAAGCTTTCTCTACCTTTCCATCCTGTACGTCCCGGCGGTACTGCGCCACCTCCTTGGACACCCTTACACCGGTCCCTGCAATGAAGGTAAGCGCTCCCGACGCGGCTACAACAACGAGCGCCTGGTACAAGTCTATCGTCATAGTCTTCCCCTCTCTATTTTCGCTTCGATTCTAGTCTCGGTTGAATTGGACCGAACCTTAAAAGCAATCCCTGCCGAAGCACCCCTTCGATATCGAGCAATTCCTCTAGCGTTGCCATAAGCATCCTCCTTTCTGCCGCTTTCCCCAACGCGGGAACATCTGTTCGCCGTATGATGCCACTGAGCAAAGCCCGGCGCCTCTCCGGAAGGGCCCGAGCCCTTAGAAGGGTTCTCGTTACGGAGAGTCCGCCCCCCTGGCGCAAGCTATTTTGCCTATGTCTCAAAAACCCTGGTTGTGAAACAGCTAGTCGGGGAATCCCTGTTGTGCAAAGACCTTGCATTACAGAGAAGGCACCGAATGGGAAACCCGCTCGCCTACTATAAGAGCCTGTTTGGTAAGCGGTAGGGTTGGTATGAGCGCTTTAGCTAGGCTCTTCTAGTTCCTGCCGATTCCGGTTCGGCAGGGCAAACCGCAATCCTCCCCCCTCCGCCCTTATCTCTAGGTGGCCCCTCTGTGCTAACCCGCTTAGCATCCGATCTGCCTCAGAAACTGTCAGAGACGTTTCCATAGCAGCTAAGGCAGGAGTAAGTTCCTCTTTGCGTGTTAGAGCCTCCAAGAGTTCTTTCTCCTTATGGTTTGCGGAGTGCAACGACCCGAGAGGCCCATGATAATCTGCAAGCCTATTACCTAGCCCAATAGCAATAGGCAATAGTGTCCCAAAAACGAGGAGTAATGGCCAGAAAACGGTCCACGCAGCCAGCGGGATGCAAAGAAAAGCAACTAAGCCACCCCACACCAGCAATGATTTGGTCGAGACCTTTGAAAGCGTGCTATTTCCATACGGCTCATAGTAGTCTGGACGGCCACGACGATGTGCCGAGCTAGGTATGCTGGATAGTCGATCATCGGCCATACCCCAAAGTATAAACAATTGGTAGTAAGCGTGGGAAACGAATAGGTTTCTTAGAAGACAAGGCCTGTTGAATAACGCCTTCGAGACCTTTTAGCCCACATTCAGGGATTGATAACCCCGCTTTTGTGGTGTTCTGGCGGGGGGTACCCCCCGCCACTCGCCATCTTGGGTGCCGCTGCCCGTGATGCGGCATGCCACCATGTCCCCTTTGGCGATCATGTCCTCTATCTTGTAGTGGGCGTCGGAGAAGGCGGCGCGTACCCACTCGTTAACGTGCCTGAAGCCCTCGATGCCGTGCTGATGCTCGGGGACGGCAGAGTGGTTGATGATGTCCTGCGCCACCAGCTCGTCGAAGACGTCGAGATCGTTGTCATTATAGACCTCATCTACCAATCTGCGGATGACAGCCTTGTTCTCTTCCGCCGACATGGATCTTCCCCTTCCCGGCGGTTCCCCGCCATAGTCGCCTACTGGTGGGAACGTATCCGATTTTACATGTGCGCGTAAGGCGTTGGCGTGCATGCGATGATGACCTAGGGATAGAGCCAAATTTTTGTTCAAAATTGCCGATTGAATCAACATTACCCCCTTAGAGTGAATTTTGGTGCCACGCCCCTCGCGGGTAAAAATCCCGCTTTGAACCAAAAAAGCCTTCTTATAATCACTCTGTGAAGAAAAAGCAGACGGGGCGGCACTTTACAGTCGCGGTCTTCGTGGTGTGGAAGGGTAAGGTTCTCCTCCACCGCCATCGCAGCCTCAAGATGTGGCTGCCGCCTGGAGGCCACATAGAGCAAGACGAGCTACCCGACGAAGCGGCCGTGCGTGAGGTCTACGAGGAGACCGGCTTGCGGGTGGCGCTCGTAGGGGAGAAGCGCGAGGACGTTTCGGACCCTGTGCAGCTCCATCGCCCCGCTGGAGTGCAGCTCGAGAATATAGGACCGGGACACCAGCACATAGATCTGATCTACTTCGCCAAGCCTGCTGGACCCACCTACATAGAAGAGCGCTTCAGCGAGGATGAAGTCGGCTGGTACGGCCCCGAAGACTGGGATGAGATGGCGTTGAACCTCGAAGTGCGGGGCTGGTGCAAGAGAGCTCTCGCCGCTCTCTCTACACCAGTGGCAGACTTTCAGAAGTGTCGGCCCTTCGACTCGAACCGGGGACACCATGGTTCTTAGCTATGTCCTCTTGTGGCGTGGTTCTAAGCTCTGGCGAAGTAGCCTGTGCCACGTCTCCTTGTTGTAGCAGTTCTTTGCGTTTTTAGCCTGCTGTCACCCACTCGAAGCGCACTTGTTGCGTTCCCTAGCAGGACCCGGAACTCAATCTCAAGCGCTTTTGTAAATTGAGTAGTGCACCGAGGTGATGGAGATCGTAAGTCGCACCACCAGGCCTTTCTCTATCCTCTGCCCTCCAATCCCTAACGACTCCAGGATAAGAATAAAGAGCCACCAAGAGTCTCTCTCCGCTACCCACTGGGAAGCCCCTGCGTGACTTACTGGTGGGTTGCGGGCTCGTTCGAAAGCAGCGACCCTGCATTTCCTTCGAGAGAAGGTCCTCCGGTTCGGGGCAGCCCCGGCCGCATACCCTGGCCAAGCGCCCCTGATTCTCTGCTACGGGGATCAGTGGCAGCAAGATGTTCTCCAGTCTTGCCGTCGATACCTGCTGCTTGGACACGCGGGAGGTCCGCATACTCGCCCTTGCGGTCGATGCTGTGTCCACGCGCGATGAGCTCAGCCTGGACCTGCGCTGGTACGCGCCCCTGTTCAAGGGTCATCTTAGTATCCGGCTGTTCGTCGAGTCGCTCTGAGTCTACCGCGCGGGCAGGGTCGAGCCCGAAGTCTATGGTGTTGACCACAGCTAGAAGGGAGCCCATGATGATCTGCGGACCACCTGCCCCTCCGACCACAAGTACCGGCTGCCCGTTCCTCACCACGATGGTGGGGCTAATCGAGGAGCGCGGCCTTTTTCCTGGCTCGGGCTCGTTGGCCGTGCCTGCCTCGGAGAAGTCAGTCAGCTCGTTGTTGAGCAGAAAGCCTGTGCCTGGTGCAACCACAGCACTGCCGAAGGACTGCTCGATGGTGCAGGTGAGCGCAACAGCATTGCCGGAGCTATCAATTACCGAGAGGTGTGTGGTGCTACCCTCGGCGTTCTCACCCGTGCTAGAGGTTTGTCCTGCTTCATCGAGCTTGCCCGGCTCGTAGGAGCCGGCCTTCCCGGCATCTATTTCAGCTCGCCTGCCCTCGGCGTAACTCTTGTCTGTAAGCTTCTCGACTGGCACATCAACAAAATCAGGGTCGGCTAGGTACTTCCCGCGGTCGGCGAAGGCTAGCTTCTGAGCCTCAGCCAACAGATGCAAAGTGTTAGCCGAGGATTGCCCCTCAGATGCAAGGTCGAAGCCTTCGAGCATGTTGAGCATCTCGATTACGACAACGCCACCCGAGGTCGGTGGTGGTACAGCCAAGATCTCATGCCCCCGATAATCCCCTACGAGAGGCTTGCGCCATACTGGTTGATAGGAGGCAAGGTCTTCTTTGGTCATTAGCCCTTCGTCTCCTGGGAAGTTCCCCGCGTTTTGCATCTCTGAGACGAGCCGATCCGCTATTTCGCCTTTGTAGAAGACATCTGGCCCCTCTTTGGCGATCAGCTCTAGAGTGCCAGCAAGCTGGGGCTGAGTAAGGACCGATCTTGTCGTATACGGCTCTTGTCCGCCTACAAGGAACTGCTGCCTTGTCGCCGGGAATAGCTTGAGCCGCGCAGCGTTGTTCCCCATCTCCTGTGAGAGGGAGTCGGGCACCTCAACCCCCGCGCCAGCCAGTCGTTCGGCCGGAGCTATTGCCTGAGCCAAGCTAATAGTACCGTAACGATCTAAGGCAGCCTTCATCCCCGCCACAGTCCCGGGTACACCGATGGTGGTGTGACCTGTGTACGTTTTGTACAGACCCTGCCCGGCAAAGGTCTTAGGCGTAACGGCCTTGGGAGCTGTTTCGCGGAAGTCGAGCGCTGCGCTCTCGCCGTCCGCGCCACGGTAGATGAGGAATCCGCCCCCACCTATACCACAAGACTGGGGCCGAGCGACGCCGAGGGCAAAGGTGGTGGCGACGGCAGCATCCATAGCGTTACCCCCCGCGTTCAGCACCTCGAGCCCGACCTCGGAAGCGGCTGGTGACTCGGAAGCGATGACGCCCCCTCGACTCCTTACGGCATCCCCGTATCGTGAGCCTTCGGCCGCTAACGTGTCGCCGGCGGGCAACATAAGGATTAGCATCAATGTCGCAACCGCGAAGGCTCGGTACATAGTGGTACTTTCCCTCAAACCATAGCACTTGGCAACTATCAGAGCTGCTCTCTCGTCTCCAACGAACCACCGTAATGCTCGATAACCGCTATAGGAGGGCTGCCCCGCTCTGCCTCTAGAGCATGAAAAGGGCCGGGGCTTATACATCCCGGCCCGGTGAGGTTCCCGCAAGCGAGGGCCTCGGTCCTTTTCATGCACGCGGCTAGGCGGTGCCCCTTTGAGCCTCCGGCATCCGCGCCGTGAAGTAGAGCACCAGTGCCACTAACGCCGTCACGACGTGTAGGACATCGTCGGCCCCATTGAGTGGCAAGAGCCCCCCGAGGGTGCCGACGCTAGCAGAAAGTATCCCCACCACGAACAGCGCTGCATAAGCA
>DASQSI010000314.1:0-3349 GCA_035642415.1 Rubrobacteraceae bacterium | reverse complement strand
AAGCACTCACCCACGGATAAGATCAACCGCGTACCGTGCTGTCGGCAGGAGAGGAGACGCGATGGCGTCCTTGCCAGAGCAAGCCTTCAAGCGTTACGACGAGACCCCGGATGAGGAATTCTACAAAACACCTCGGCTCGTCACCCACATCGATGACCGCGCAATAGCGACGGTCTCGCAGCTGTATCGGGAGCACTTCTCGGCGGATGGAGAGATCCTGGACCTCATGAGCAGCTGGGTGAGCCATCTACCAAACGAAGTGCGCTACCGAAGGGTCGTGGGCCTGGGGATGAACGAGGTCGAGCTAAGGAAAAACCCTAGGCTCGACGAGTACGTGGTGCAGAATCTCAACAGGAGTCCAACGCTTCCGTTTGGAGAGGCGGAGTTCGACGGGGTAGGGATCTGCGTCTCCATCGACTACCTGACGAACCCGGTGGCCGTCCTGCGGGAGGTCGGACGCGTCTTGAAGGTCGGGTCTCCGGTAGTCATCACCTTCTCCAACCGCTGCTTTCCCACCAAAGCGGTCGCCATCTGGCATCGACTGGACGATAAGGGCCACATACGCCTCGTGGAGGGGTACCTACGAGAGGCCGGCAACTTCGAGAACGTGCGCGGCCTTGACCGCAGCCCCCGCAGGATGTTCTCCGATCCCCTCTACGCCGTGATCGGACAGAGCACAGGGGCTGCGTAACCTCCGCGAGGGCGGTAGACCAACTTATCCGGCTCCTGCCCAGCCCACGGCGGTCTGCTAGTGCGATCTCTGCAAGACCCCACTGCCTCCTTAGTCGAGCTCGATGCGTACCATCCCACGGCCGGCAAGCGGGACCTTCAGCTCCTCGTCGGTCGGCTCGCGATCCACATTCACCCTCAAGCCTAGCCGCCTCGCGTTCTTGAGGCCAATCCGACCCAAGAGCAGCTGGTGGATGCGCACGATCTCGTCCGGATCCTCGACTAGTTCGCCCCACCCGCGCCGACGTTTACCCTCGAGCGTGACCTCGACCCACGTCCCGCCGCGGAAGTTCGCTCGCCACCGCCTTCCCGTGGTCCCCGTGGGTACCACGAGGGCGCCGTCCACCTCGTGACGCCCCACCACAACCTCATACATCTTGCCGCTCTTGCGGCCTCTGAAGGCGAGCACCATCAGGTGCCTGCTCAACGGCCGGTGCAGCGGTGAGCGCAGCAGCGCCTTTATCGCGGGGTTGACGACCCTGGCCAACGCTTTGGGCGGCTCTGCACCCTCGACCGGCGGTTGCCCGTCGTCGCTCGTGGCGATCACCGGTCCAGAGAGGGCTGTCTCTCGTTTATGAGGGGTTGTCGTCGACCACGGCCGGGTTGTCACCTGTCGGCGGCTCGGCACCCGGGCGAGGCGGCGGGGGCTCCACCTTGCCTGACCCCTCCTCTATCTGCCTGCGGATCGACTCCAAGGTCGCAGCGATCCCCTCTGCTAAAGGATCGCGCTCCTCGAGTGTCTGCTCGCGCACCTCGGGCTCCACCGAGCGCTCCCCGAAGTTCAGGTGCACCGTCACCTGGCTGTGGCCGTCCGCATCTTCGGCAACCTCAAGCCAGCCCGAGTAGTCGCGCTGGACCTCCGCTCCCCACTCCATGCGCCTTCGGTCGTCGTCCACGGCGAAATATCCCTCGGCGTCGAAGGTGCCTGCTCCTCCCGGGTACTCGAGCGTGGCCCGGACTCTTTGGCCCGGGCTGCCCTCCGCAGAGGCCCCCTCTATAGAGGCGTCGACGACGGGGGGTAAGTATTGGGGGAGGTTGTTCACGTCCGAGAGCCACGCGAAGACCTCCCCGGCCGAGGCGTCGATGGTTTGTGTCCGTTGGTACTCCGTCATGCTTCTCTCCTCCGGTGGTCCGGTCGTAGAGTACACCGTCTGTGCCCACCCTAAGCAAAACCTCGGCTCTGCTAGGTCTTGTTCACCAGTTCGGCCTGCACCATCAGGCGCTGGGCGTAGTCAGGCAGCGTGCATGTCTGCAACGTCACAACGTTCCTGCCCGGCACAGTTTCGGTTACGGAGAGATCTGAGGGATCAGCCACAAAGGTCTTGAACACCCTGTAGGTGTACGTCGTGTCGTTGGCATCCGTGACCATAACCTCGTCGCCGTTCTCTAGCTTGTCAAGGTCATAGAAGGCAAGGAAGCTGGAATAGCCCGGGTATCCTATCCGGTGCCCAGCTAGGTAAACGTTGGCCTCCGGTTGCCAGGGGAACCCCGTTCCCTCAAGGTGGATCGCAGCGTGCTCCTTGAGCGCAGGCTCATCGTCACCAGAGGTGTAGGGGACAGAAGCATTCTCGACGTGGCTCATCTTGGGGATGGTGAGGGTCAACGTTTTATCCTCTGGTCCTCCGATATCTGGCTGTTGGGTAGAGCTTATCTTAGGAACGTTGAAGCCTTGGGGGTTGTTGCTGTTCGTAGCCGTAGTCTCTTCCTGCATCAAAAAGTAGGAGGCTATGAGTGCTACGCCAGCAACTACAAGAGCCAAGCTAAGGAGCGATAGGATGGTACGTCTGAGGCGCGACTTAGAAAACTTTCTCACGGATCTCCTTAATTCTATCCTCTAATGGTGGTGAAGAGGGTGTCAGAAACCCGTGCACACACCTTCTCCTTCGCACAGAGCATAAGCGCTCCAATTAGGAGGCAAAGCCTCCCAGGGGACTGACCTACTCCTCAGGAGGCTCACCGTTCTCCTGGAGCATCTGCGAAGCTTGATGGGGAGTAGGTACATCCCGAACCCAGTAAGCGACATCCTTCTCATGGTCGAGAAGCTCGAAGAGAGGATCATCGGAATCCCACCCATCTAGGTAGGCAACTATGGACACGTTGTTGCTGCTGTCGTTGCCTATTACTAGGTGACCCGAGAAGCCATCATCGATCTGCCAGCCGGCGCTGGCTATATGCTGTTCTAGCTCTTTGTTGGCCATCGTTCGTTTACCTTCTCTTTGCTTTATTAGCGTGAGAGCCTATCCGTATAGGCCTGGTAGAAAGCGTCCATGATCTGTTGGTAGTGTTGGCACCCCTGGGCCCAAGCCGCAAGATATTCTTCCCCACCATCCGTGAGTGTATACACCCGCCGTGCCGGGCCGCCATCGGAGGTTTTCCACTCAGACTTGCACAGGCCTTCCCTCTCCATCTGCCTTAGTTTCCGATACAGCGTCCCTGGGTTTATCTCCCCAAACCCAAGCTTCTCTAGGCGCTCCATTAACTCGTAGCCGTAAGAGCTCTCTTCTCGCAGCGCCACGAGGGCCGCTGCGATTAACCAGTTTCTGGGTCGCACCTCGACGTTCGTCACTCCTTTAGTCCTTCCTGCACCTGTCGTCCCCGGTGAAGTATCGCAAAAGCCAGC
>DASQSI010000313.1:0-7467 GCA_035642415.1 Rubrobacteraceae bacterium | reverse complement strand
CCTCCTGGACTCGAAGTCACGATTACATCGGACTTCGCCTCCTATCGAGCTGACTCGCTTGCCTGCTCGATGTTGCATATACCCATAAAGCACGAAGGCTAAACATCCCCCAATACCTGTGTAGGCAAAGCCAGAGGTACCGGCGCGCCGACCACCTCTCTTCGATTTTCTCTTCATTTGCAGGACTTTTAAAGTGGAGCCGAGGGGATTCGAACCCCTGACCTCCGCCGTGCAAGGGCGGCATGATAGCTTTCCAGAGGTTTCTAGAGCTTGCAAAATACTTGCAAATAAGCATATTATCTCTGAGGCAGTTTTCCCAATATTTCAGGATATTCACTCGGGTTGCTGCACGGTTGCTGCACACAGAGCGCGCTCGGCAGGACTAGAGAACCTGCGACCTTCTGATTCGTAGTTACACGTAATACGTTTATGGCTGTTCGTGGAAACTCGAAAATGCTTTAGGTAAGCCAAATTCGGTTTCTCATCGTTTCTCGTTGCTTGCTCCGGTCACTGTCAAATCTGTGTCAGTGACCGGTACTTCCGACTTGACCTATGCTTCTTTAAAGAAAGCTCTTCACAAGCTACATCACCTCGGTGCACTACTCAATTTACAAAAGCGTTTGAGATAGAGTTCCGGGTTTTACTGACGGAAGATGGCCTACGGCAGGTAGAACTGGCGAGGGTGTAATACCTTGTTTCGCCCACTCGTTTGTGTGTATCGTAGTGTTAGAGGGACTGGATCCCGGCAAACTTGAGACCAAGACTGAAGGTGAGCACCTACTCGGCAAGTGTGGATTTTCGAGGCTGATCAAGCTCTCGAAGAAGATCGTTCTCGAGTGCCGGCACGACCGCTTCGAGGTTCAGTGCCTCGGCCTCCGCGACGCTATCCAGGGAAGCGACGGCGCGGGTTACCCATCAAAAACCTGTAGGAAGGCGAAACTATTGAGCTTCACCTTACGTCCCTTAGCTAAGGTGAGCTTTTGGTCAGCGTCATGCTCCCACTTTGCGGACTAATGGAAGTGTCGGATTCTGGAGATGACGAATAGCTACATTCGATTTGGTTCTGGCTAGGGAACTGGCAGTACAATACGACATCTGTAGAGTAGGACTGGGGGGAGAACCCACCTGTAAAGCCGGTGAGGGTGCCCTCTAACGTCATCTCAGGAGGATCGTTACCGCTTATAGTTCCTGATAGCGGCCCGTCAGCATAAAGCCCGCTATCTGAGTGTAGGGTTGCTTCAACACTCTCGCCGTCGATACTGTTGATAACCAGCGAAGTCCTGCCGCTTTTGTCAAATTTAGAGCTAGAGATTGCGGCTTGGCCTGTATACGTGCCAACCTTATCCGAGAAATTAGAAGAATAGCTTCGATACAGCATATAAAGGGACACAAAACAAAATACGAGACCAAAGGCAATAACTGCCAAGGCTGCGCTAGCTCGTCTAAGCCTAAAGGCTTTTCCTAGAGGCGAGGATATCGAACGTTCAACATCTCCCTCGCTTCTGACTCGCTTGATGACGAAGATTGCTCCTATGGCCGCTATGACCAAACCCACTACTACGCCCACTATCCACCAGTTAGACATTAAGAGGTTCCTCTACTTCTTCGACCACAGCAAGTATTAGCGTATAGAAACATCGTTACTGGTTCTCCTTGCACACAGGCACCGTCATAATACGATAAATGAGGTTAGTACGATGAACTCAGTACAACAGTTTTCCAGAGGTTTCTGGAGTGTACAACATACTTGGAAATAGCAGTATTCCCGAAGTCCCTTTTCTGTAGTTTTCAGGTCATTTGCCCAGATTCCTGCGCCATACATACAGCAATAGGGGCTAATTTCACACAATTTCTAGACTCGCGCAATAGGGAGGTTTATCGGTGAAATATAAGGCTCGGTAGATGCGATATTGCGCTTCGGTGCACTACTCAATTTACAAAAAACTTTGAGATCGAGTTCCGGGTTTTATTGACGGAGGATGGCCTACGTCAGGTAGAACTGGCGAGGGTGTAATGCCTTGTTTCGCCCACTCGGTTATGTGTATCGTAGTGTCGGAGGGGTCGGATCCCAGCATACATATAGTACATGTTCTCCCCCTTTCCGTCTTATAGGATAGGCGAAGATGCTGTGCGAGAATCTCTTTGACGCTATCTTATGCTATCGAATGGAGCGTTTTATGAAAGTAATCGGGGCCGGTTTCGGCCGAACAGGTACTATGTCTCTCAAAGTGGCACTCGAGGAGCTTGGCTTCGGTCCCTGCTACCACATGACCGAGGTGTTCGAGCACCCTGAACACGTACCCCTATGGGAGGCCGCTATAGCAGGAGAACCTCTTAACTGGGAGAAGATTTTTGAGAGCTACCAAGCGGCTGTAGATTGGCCAACAGCTGCCTTTTACAAAGAACTTATGGAGGTATACCCGCAAGCGAAAGTACTGCTCACTATTCGAGATCCCGAAACATGGTACGAAAGTACTAAGCACACGATATACACAATGGTAGATGCCCCGGAACCCTCTCCGATGCTGCGAATGGCCACCAAGCTCGTTTGGGAGCAGACTTTCAATGGAAACTTCGAAGATCGTCGCTACGCTATCGAGGTCTTCAAGCGCCATAACGAGAAGGTTAAGAAGCACGTCCCTCCCGAGCGGTTGCTGGTATACGAGGTAAACGAGGGCTGGTGGCCCTTGTGTGAGTTCCTAGGAGTTGAGGTACCAGAAGAAAAGCCATTTCCGCACTTAAACGATACAGAAGCCTTCAAGCAGATGGTTCAGCAGAGACGGGCCCAAATGGACTAACGTTTCTTGCAAATAAGCAGGCTAATAGTATGTGCAAACGACTTACACTGATGCGTGCTCACTCAAGCTTCCGAGCCTTTGTCTATTTGCGATAACGAGCGGTATAAGTCCACCAAGCTAGACCCTCCTGTCCTGCCTCCTCCAGTCCAGCATTAGCTGCAAGTTTTCCGACTGTGCTTAGCAGACGAAAGTCTGGATCGTTGACTTGCTCAGTTACAGCTAGGATACCGCCAGGCTTGAGTACCCTTATGCACTCGTCAAAGAGTGCTGGCAACAAGTCCGGTGTCTCGCCTAGCACCCCGGCAAGGAAGACCAGGTCGAAGCTATTCTCTGGCGAGGGTATCTGCCGCCCGTTACCCTGGATGACTTCTACGTTTTGCACACCAGCATCCTGCAGGCGCTCATGAAGCCCTAGATTTAATAGCGCTCTCCGAGTGGTTCGAGAATCATGTCCATGCTCCATAAGCAGCAGACGCTAAAGCCTATGGACGCTATCCCTCCCAGACGTATGTAGATGCAAGCTCTCTCGTTGACCATAATTCTGGCTAACGAGAGCGCTTACAGAGAAATAGCTTATGAAAATGTGTTTGCCCAAGCCGGTGGGAGCTATAAACAAGAGATAGGGAAGCGACTTCTTCTCGATAATGTCGTAGTAACCGTGCGAAAATAGTGGCCCTGATGACAGTGCCGACAAATCTGCCTCACTTACTCGAAGTAGGCTTTGAGGTGCTCAGCGCCGCTGCCGGAATCATCGTGATCCTCTTAGCTCTGCGCATAGGGCCGGATGTTAACCTTATCCGCCCATCGGCGCGTCGCGGCATCCGCTGCGTGATCCCCGAGAAGCGTGTACCTGCGGGTAAGCGTCGCAGGCGACGCGAGCGTCCTCCTACTTTCTGCAGGGCGACCTACCGGCAGCGCAATGTGGTCGAGCGTCTGGTGGGGTGGCTCAAGGAGCACCGGCGGATCGCCACACGCTTTGAGAAGCTGGCCAGTAGTTTCTTGGCGATGGTGAAGTCGTCGTTCATGCGGCCTTACTTTCGCGTGTTGGAGCGGTTTTCAGGCAGTACATGATGTTATTGTGCAGTGGCGCGCGCCACCACAACGGCAATGATCAACAGCGAGAAGAGCGCCTGGACCATGGAAAGTATCTTGGCTCGCTTGCTCATGACCGAGGTGTCGGTGGGGCCGAAGGCCGTGCTCTGGTTGAAGGCCAGGAACAGGTAGTCCGCGAAGTCCGGCGACCAGCCGGAAGAGCCGTCTTGATCCTGAGGGAACTGAAAATCGGTACCCTCATGGTTATCGCTCCGGCGTCTTCCCGGCCCACCCTCGTCGATCTCCCAGTACTACACAGCGAAGGTCACCACGTTCGCGAGCCAGATTAGGCCCGCGTCGCGCAGCGCCGTTGGGGGTGGTACCGGTTGGGTGGACAAAAAGACTACCAAGAGGACTACGCTAGTGCCCACCGCTGCTGTGGCAAGCGTGGTGAGAGTCAAACCCAGCAAGTGGGATAGGTGGTGGCGACCTCGCAGTTGAGCGTAGAAGAGCGGCACGAGCAGCACCGCCACGAGCACGAGGAGCACGAAGGAGGGTGCGACCCTCAGGTCCTCCCTGAGCACAGCGTAGTCGACCCCTATCACCAGCAGGGAGGCGGCCCCCGGCCAGCGCGGCCGAATTCTCGGCGTATGGGCAGCTGCGTGTTCACCTTCCCGTGGTCGCGGCGTTTCGCTCATGGTCCTCTGTGCTCCTCTAGACTTCCGGCTCGCGGTGGCTACTTCTTCGAAGGTATCGACGCATTAGGTAGAGGAATACCGAGTCGCCAACGACTAACAGCACCCAAGAATATATAGTGGCCCTAACGCTAAAGAAAGAGATGGCTATCGATAAGAGGAATATAAGCGGTATGTACAGAGCCCGCAGGTGAAATGCCCTTACCGTGCCTTGGTCTATATCGAGGCGCACCAGATAGGGCTTGTCATAAGCGTACCACCACACCGCACTCAGCATCAGCCGGGTTATGGCCACGCTAGCAGCATAGATCGCCACCACCAACTGCTGGTCTCCGTATTCGCCGAGCAAGGCGGAAGGGAAGGGTAGAAAGGCAACACACATCAAGAACAACGAGTTAAGCCATATCAGGCTCCCGTCGTAACTCCTGATGTGGCTGAAGCTGCTATGGTGGGCTATCCAAAAAGAAAGTATGACCAGGAAACTAATGACGTAGCTTAAGTACTTGGGCCACAGGCCAAGCAATTGACCCGGCAGTTCTTCTGCCACGAGACCTTGGGGTATGTTAGGCACCTCTATGTTTAGCACCAGCAAGGTAATGGCGATGGCGAAGACCGCGTCGCTGAAGAAGAGGATACGCTCGAGTTCTCTGCTACTCTCGGCCCTTTGCTCTTGTGACTCGCTCATACAGAGCTTCTCCCGGTTATCTGTCCGCTTGGCAACCAACGCCTGATTTAGAGATGTTAATAATAACGCCCAGCCAAAGTAATTAGCCCAAAAGGCTTGCGCCTAGAGTAGGGAGTGGGTTGCTCCTAAGGTCGATTCTCGTAAGTTAGTCCTGCTCGGCTTCTGAAATTCACAAAGCCCTTCGGGCTTACAAATAGGCCAAAGCAACCTCATTACTGGCCGTTAAGTATAGCCAACAATAGGTGCTTGAAAGGCTTTCTACCCCTTTTTCAGACAGACTCTACACCTCATCTCATAAATACCTGAGCAGGATGACGATACAGCCTAGCTGCACGAAGCCCAAGAAATTCCCTGCACGCCGTTCATACCTGACGACCAACCGCCGGAAGTTCCCCAACCAAGCGAACAAGCGCTCCACCTTCCAGCGTCTCTTGTAACGCCTCAGCTTACGTCCGTCCTGGGTCTTCGGCTTCTTCCTGTTCTTCCGGTGGGGTGCGATCATCTCGATGCCTTCATTCCGAAGCTCGGCATCAAGTGCGTCGGAGTCGTAGGCGCGATCCCCTACCAACCGCTCGGGCTTGCCGGGGACAAAGCTTGCACCGAGAGTTTCCTTAACCAAGGCAACCTCGTGCGGGCTAGCACTCGCCGTGTGCACGGCGAGAGGAAGGCCGGAGCGGTCCGCCACCACCATGAGCTTCGTGCCTTTGCCCCGCTTGGTCTTCCCCACCGAGGCTCTCCCTTTTTGGCTACTACGAAGGCACCATCGATGAAGCATTCGGAGAGGTCCAAGCCTCCGCGCGCTTCGAGGTCCTCGGCTAGGGCTTCGAGAATATGCGAGAGCACGCCCTCTTTAACCCAACGCTGGAAGCGCCGGTGGCAGGTCTGGTAGGGCGGGTAGCATTCGGGTAGATTCCGCCAGGGAGCACCGGTCCTTAGCACCCACAGCACGCCATCCAGCACCTCCCTTGCCTGGCGCCACGGCCTGCCCCGCCCGTCCGCGCGCTTGGGTGGTTCTGGCAAGAGCGGTTCTAGCCTCGCCCATTGCTCGTCGGTTAGGCTCATGGCCTCCCTCCTTCTGTTACCCAGCGGAGCGCCGCCTACCTTGGCTGTAAGCTTGTGGACCGCTTGTGTGCGCTGCTAGGTTTATAGAGTGGAGCCGAGGGGATTCGAACCCCTGACCTCCGCCGTGCAAACGCGGACCGCGCTATGTTCCAGCCTGTCCTAGCACGTCCTATTATGTGGCTTATTTACGTGGTTTTTGATGTTTTCGAAAAGGTCGCTTTCCTACTGCGGACATAAGGGTGTCCCGATGCCATAGGGGGTTGGCCGCAAAGAAGAGGGCCGGGCTGCATGGAGGAAACAGAGTAGCCAAGCGACATCCGGCACCTGTAAGGACCAACCATCTGATCGTACCCACCGCGCCCTTGAGCTACACCCGCCCCCCTGTGTAAGAGTGTTCCCGGTTGTAGTGCAGGGGGACGGGCCGATAAAAGATAGCGACTCGCTGGGGACTCAGAAAACGCGCCTAACGGATACCAACGAGGCTATCTGTTAATACACAGTCAAACAGCAACCAACACCAGGCGCATGGTCCATATGTACTATTTCTCCCTCCATCACCCTTAAGAGAGGGCGCCATGTCGGGAAGGCTAGTTAGAGGACAGGACATAGAACGATAGGATCGCCCCACCAGTCAAGGCCAATGCTACAGTCACTACCGTCAAACCCAGGTACGTCAAAAGGACTCAAGACACCGAAGCCATCGTTAGAGTCGACTGGGCTAACATTAACGTTGCAACTCCCAAACATGCACGTACTACCCCTGATACTTGTGCCCGTGTCAACCTGCGCAAAGGCGGGGGCAGAAGCTATCATCATCAGCGCCGCCGCTGCTACCACTGCGGCTAGCGACCTTAGCGTCCTCAAGGTTGTTCCCTTTCTACTATGTTCGTTGTCTCTCTCTTGACGAGCACCACACTTAGAAAGTTAAAGACGCGCTTTATAGAGACCCCCCTTCTTCAGTGCATTTCTGGTCAATAACCACAACATATTGTGTTTAATCTACCATTATACAGGATGTAGTAGATAATGGAAGGTTTACAAAGCTATATTAGGTTAGGTTACAAGGCAGTTCAGAGAACCCCCAGAAATCCTTAGAGACCCCCCTCTCTACAGGCAGTGGAATTTATTTATTGCTGCCCTAGCCCAAGAGGGGACCGGGATCCTGGCGATCGTACTCTGCCTGATAGCATGCAAA
>DASQSI010000312.1:0-2549 GCA_035642415.1 Rubrobacteraceae bacterium | reverse complement strand
CATCTACGCCCACGACAGCTCCAACTATCGCCAGGTGCCTTTCGGTGTGGTCATCCCCAAAGACGCCGATGACGTGGTAGCAGCCGTGGAGGTTTGTCGGAAGCACGGCGCCCCCATCTTGCCGCGCGGGTGCGGCACGAGTCTCTCGGGGGAGACCACCAACGTGGCCGTGGTCCTCGATACCTCCAAGTACATGCGCGAGATCATCGAAATAGACCCTGACAAGAAGATCGCGCGGGTGCAGCCGGGGGTAGTCCGCGATCAGCTCTCCGACCTTACGGACGAACGATACAACCTGTTCTTCGCGCCCGATACTTCCACGCACGCTTACGCCACCTTGGGCGGCATGATCGGCAACAACTCCTGCGGGGTCCACTCGGTGATGGCGGGCCGGACCTCCGACAACGTCGAGGAGCTCGAGGTCGTAACCCACGACGGCCTAAGGATGCGCGTGGGTGCGACCAGCGAGGAAGAGCTAGAGAGGATCATCTCCGAGGGCGGAAGGCGCGGTGAGATCTATAAGAAGCTTAAAGACCTACGAGATAAGTACGCGGACCTGATCCGCGAGCGCTACCCTGATATCCCGCGGCGCGTCTCCGGCTACAACCTCGATGACCTCCTACCCGAGAAGGGCTTCAACGTCGCCCGCGCCTTGGTCGGCAGCGAGGGAACGCTGGTGACGATCCTCGAGGCCACCGTCCGGCTGGTCTACAGCCCCCCGGCGCGCTCGCTACTGGTGCTCGGCTACCCGACCGCCTATGAAGCCGGCGATCACGTCCCGGAGATCCTGCAGTACGGCCCAATCGGGCTTGAGGCCATCGACGACGAGCTCATCCGCGACATGCAAGTGCACGGCATGCACCCATCCGACATCCCCATACTGCCGGATGGGAAGGGCTGGTTGCTCGCCGAGTTCGGCGGCGAGACGACCGAGGAAAGCCACGGCAAGGCCAAGAAGGCCATGGACGAGCTCAAGAAGGCGGAGAACCCGCCCTCGATGAGGCTCTTCGAGAGCCCCGACGAAACAGAGAAAATATGGGGCATACGCGAGGACGGCCTCGGGGCGACGGCGTACGTACCAGTGGAGGGAGACCACTGGCCCGGCTGGGAGGACTCCGCCGTGCCGCCCGAGCGCGTCGGGGATTACCTGCGCGACCTGCGCAAGCTCTTCGAAAAGTACGGCTACCACGCCGCCCTCTACGGCCACTTCGGCGACGGCTGTATCCATTGCCGGATCGACTTCGACCTTAAGACGGCCAAAGGGCTCAAGAATTGGCGCTCGTTCATGGGGGAGGCGGCGGACCTCGTGGTCTCCTACGGGGGTTCGCTCTCAGGAGAACATGGCGATGGCCAGCAGCGAGCGGAACTCCTGCCGAAGATGTACGGCGAGGAGCTGATGCAGGCGTTCCGGGAATTCAAGGAGATCTGGGATCCCGAGTGGAAGATGAACCCCGGCAAGGTCATCGACGCCAACCGCCTGACCGACGATCTAAGGCTCGGCACCGACTACAACCCGCGCGAGCCTGAGACCTTCTTCTCCTACCCGGAAGACCACGGCAGCTTCGCCCATGCCACGCTACGCTGTGTCGGCGCCGGCAAGTGCCGCGATATCGAGAGCGGCACGATGTGCCCGAGCTACATGGTCACCCTCGAAGAGAAGCACACCACGCGCGGGCGGGCCCGCATCCTGCACGAAATGCTCAGGGGCAAGGTCATAAAGGACGGCTTTAAGAGCCAGGAGGTCTTAGATGCTTTGGATCTCTGCCTCTCGTGCAAGGGCTGTAAGGGTGATTGCCCGGTCGATGTGGATATGGCAACCTACAAGGCAGAGTTCCTCTCGAAGTATTACAACAAGCGACTGCGACCGGCCTACGCCTACGCGATGGGCCTGATCATGTTCCATGCGCGCATCGCGCAGTACATGCCACGCTTGGCGAACCTCGTCACCCACGCACCGGTGATCAAGGACCTCATCAAAGGCGCGGGCGGCCTCACGACCGAGCGCGAGATGCCGCCGTTTGCTCACCGGACCTTCAAGGCCTGGTTCGAAGAGCGCGGTGCCAAGAACCTGAGCAGCCCGCCGGTCGTGCTCTTCCCGGACACGTTCAACAACTATTTCCACCCGGAAACGGCGAAGGCCACGGTGGAGGTGCTGGAGGACGCGGGCTACCGGGTCGTCGTCCCCCAGCAACACCTCTGCTGCGGCCGCCCGCTTTTCGACTACGGCATGCTCGACACCGCAAAGGCTTTCTTCAACCACCTTGTGGACGGCCTGCGTCCTTATGCGCGGGAGGGGATCTGCATCGTCGGCATCGAGCCGAGCTGTGTGGCGGCTTTCCGGGACGAGCTTCCCAACATGCTCCCTCACGACGAGGACGCCAAGCGCTTGAGCCAGAACACCTTAACGGTCGGCGAGTTCCTCACCCAGGAGGCACAGCACTACGAGCCTCCGAAGCTGGAGCGCAAGGCGATCGTCCACGGGCATTGCCACCACAAGTCGATCATGGGGATGGACGCAGAGGAGAAGCTTCTTGAAAAGCTTGGCCTCG
>DASQSI010000311.1:0-8620 GCA_035642415.1 Rubrobacteraceae bacterium | reverse complement strand
TCGCTTCCACGAGAAGCTTGCACGCTTTCTCGATGTCGTCTCGGTTGGGCAATGGCCTCGTGGCTGGATACTGAGAGAACCCCGGCTCGGCATAGATTGGAGGGTCACCTGCGTCCGCGCCGAACATGTCCATTGGAACGTCTATGTGTACAGGCCCGGGATTACCCGTTACCGCCGCTCGGATCGCACTGCGCAAGATCTCCGCGGTTCGATCGGCTCGAGGCAGCTCCACGTTCATCTTCGTGATGGGCTGGAACAAAGGCTTTTGGTCGATCTCTTGGTACTCGGACTTGTACCGCGTCATTGTGTTGCTCGAGCTAGTGATGACCACGACGGGAGCTCCAGCCCAGTAAGGGTCCACGATTCCGCCCACCAAAACGGCCGCTCCCGGGCCGAACTGCCCGTATGTGAAGGCAGGTTTATAAGTTAGCCTAGCGTAAGCGTCGGCCATGTAGGCAGCAGCCCTCTCGCTTCTAGCCAATACCATCTCTATATCGGCATCACGCAGCGCTATCCATAGGTCTTGGTCCCCGCCGGTCAGCAAAAAGAAATGCTTCGTATCATAAGCCTTCAAAGTTTGGGCCATGACTTGTGCGACAGAGTTCAAAGCGTTTATCACCCCTCTTTAGATCGATGAATAAGAGCTAAATTGTTGTGTGCTCTTCCCTCGCCTGTGCCGCGACTAGGTGCCTCGACACAGTTCTCGAGGGCTCCCACGGCGACGTTCCTCCTTCGGGTTTACCTCTCCCGCTTTCCCATTAGCTGCAAATGCAGCTTTCATAGGTACTGTGCCAGATGTTTAAAAGCGGTTCAAGTTGTTCGTGGAGCAGCAGGTCCAGGTCCCCCCTCTCGCTAGTGGCTAGCTCCTCGTCGAAACTATGGCGAATCGGCTCGGAAAGCGACTGTGGAACTACTGTAGATCAGCGTAGTTGTCCGGCTCTGTTCTATCGCTACTGCTGCCACCATCGATAAGGTTAGCGTAAGCTTGGAGATGCTTAGAAGACGGAATATGCCACGGTAGAATTACAAAGACCCGTGACAAAGAAAGGAGGCGCGGCGTGGGCTGCTTCGCCAGAGTCAAGTAAGGATCCGCACCATTACTACAGCGTGAAAGGTATACCTGACGATTCCGATAAGCGATCCACTTGGTACGAAGCAGGTTTTGTGTGTGACCTCTCCAAGCTTATTCGGGGGCGCCTAAAGGGGCTTATCCAATCGCTGTCTGTTCCGAAGCTACCGGTGTCGCCCGAGGTTCTGCCCGAGAGGGACTTCCCTTACGAAGAGTGGAAGATTTTGACAGATGGTGTGCGCGACCTCGAGCCGGCACCTTCTGCGACGTCTGCCATGCTTCACGTCTCGCTGGCTCCGAGGCCTTTGGGCAGGAGCCTCGACAGGTCCACAAAAAACATCACTACAATGGCTATCAATGGTACGAGCATCAGCTGGAGCGCGACAGCCCCACCCCAGTCGAGGCGGTCCACCAGAAAGCCGAACACCCACCCGGAGGCCGCTCCCGCACCGAACACGCTGGTGATATAGGTCCCCGACGCCCGCCCGACCATTGTCGTCTTAGCCGATCGTTGCATGAGAGCGTAAACGTTCACGAACAAAAAGCCGCTGGCAAAGGTTCCGTAGAAGAACGACAGTACATAGTGCGGGAGGGGCGACTCCGCCACGAAGAACAACAAAAAGCTCGCGACTATTACGCCCGCAAACCCGCCGATGGTAACCCAGCGCTGGTTGAAGCGGTCGCCGAGGTGCCCGGCGGGAATCCCCATCAGCGCACCGGCGCCAAACATACTCGCTGCCAAACCAGCTGTACTCGGGTCGAAGCCGAGCTGGGATTGCAGGAACGTCGGGTAAAGACCGATATACCCGTACAAAACGAGGCCAGTGGCGATCGCGGCGATAGTCGTGAGTACTATGTTCCTATTGAGAAACTCATCGGGCATCCGTGCGTCGACCTCTTGGCTGACTGACCCAGGGGTGCCAGGGTCCACCTTTTCGGTGAACTTCTTTGACACCGTCAGCGCGATGATACCAACGAATACAAGGCCCGCGGCACCGTAGATGTAGAGTGGAAGCCTCCAGGAGCCAGTGGCCTCCAGTATCGAACCGCCGAGAAACGGTCCGATGAACGCGCCGGCGCCGAAAGCAAAGTTAAGCACCCCTATAGCCATGGCACGGTGCATGTAGAAGTAAGCACCCGCGGCTGCGAACATCGCCGCCTGCTGCATTCCCTCGCCGACACCTGTGATGGCGCGAACGGCCAGCATGTCCCAGTACCCGAACGCCAGGGCCGTCAATATGGTGAAGATCGAGTAGATTGCAATACCCGCCATTATTATGTACTTGCGCGAGAAACGGTCTACCATGCGACCAGCCGGGAACCCGATAACGGCGATCCCGAGCGTGAAAATCGTCGAGAGGAGGCCAGCTCGTGCCAGTCTGACATCCCCTAAATCCTCGACAACGGTTGTAAGCAAGACGGGGAAAACCTGACGGTCCATCGAGTTTATGACGTAGGCCAAAGCCAGGATTATGAGCATGACGATCGCTAGCCGCATGCTGACTCTCTCGCGCCCTCCACCGGCGGGTCTCTGCTCGCTTCTTTCCATCATTCTCCTCTCCTAACAAAGATGGGCGCCCTGGGAAGGACCCACGCGGCACCGATTACGTCGTCTGCGGTGTTGCTGAAGCTCTTCGAGAGCGCCGCAAGAAAGGTACCTCATCGCCCCACAAGCTCCCGTTGGTCTATGCCGAAGCGGTCGGCGAGCCAGTCGAATATATACTCCTCGCCGATGGTCGGGTGATCGTGCTGGCAGTTCTCCGCGCCGGTCTCCTCTTCGCTAAGCAGCTTCAGGGTCGCGTGCCTGGAAACACTCGCTAATGGCGCCGCCTCCCTCTTAGGCCTCCCCGAGAGCACGCCAGAACTGGCAAGACATCCAGTGGTGCTCCGGCCAGTGGTGCCAGCCGAAAGGTTCGTAGCGGAGGCAGTGATCCTCCACCTCGTGTGCAGAGCACCCAACCATACATACTCCTTTTCCCTAAGACCACCCACAAACCCTGTAGCTAACAATATAACCCATCTCACGCAAAAGCTACGAGAAGGACAGGCTCTCCTGAATAGGGTAGAGTCGTGGCCATCGTGAACAGAGATCTGCTCGAACTCTACACAGACTATCTCCTCAGCGCCTTTTCCTATACCACTGCCACTAGCCTCTCGGCCATTTGATAAGCTGACGTTTCCACTGAACAGTTAGGGGTTAGGAGGTAGCGTTCCACATACTGCATTAATGACAGCGGTTGCCAATCTCAGAGCCAGAGGTTAAGACAAGGAACCCGATGCGAAAGCCACCAGTCGCAACCCTGAGGAGGATTCAATATGACGCACGATGCCACTGCTCCTACGACGGGTCAGGCGAAGATTACTAATGTCCAAACTCGTATGCTCTCGATTCCATTCGAACGACCTCTCGTCACTGCTAGCTTCCCCATTCCTGCCATCGATACCGTTATTGTAGAGGTAGAGAGCGATGTTGGTGAACGCGGTATTAGCTGGATTTTCGCCTTCGGTCGTAAGCGTGTCGGCGTGCTAAAGGCGATGGTCGAAGATCTCGCCGATATTGCGCGCGGCGAAGACCCATTTATGACTGAGCAACTCTGGCAGAAAATGTGGCAGGCAGTTGGCTTCGTTGGGCGGCAGGGTATCACTACGCTCGCCATGTCTGCCATCGATACGGCGTGTTGGGATCTGGCAGGAAAGATCGCTAGGTTGCCTGTCTATAAACTGCTTGGCGGCCATCGAGCGACAGTCGAGGCTTACGCGAGCCAAGGACTCTGGCTTGATAGAGACCGCGATGAACTAGCACACGAAGCTGAAGAATACGTGCAGCAGGGATTCAAAGCAATGAAGATGCGAGTCGGACTACCCGATGAGGACGAGGACATCGCCCGGGTACAGACTGTGCGCGAGGTGGTTGGTCCCGATACTGCCTTGATGGTTGACGCCAACCAAGCTTGGGATGTTAAGCAAGCGATTCGCGTGGGCCGACGCCTGGAGGAGTTTGATCTGATCTGGCTTGAGGAGCCGGTGCCGTTCGAGGATATCGCTGGCTCGGCTCAGGTAACGGCCGCGCTCGACGTAGCGGTCTGCACTGGCGAGAACAACTATCTCAAGCTCGATTTCGCTCACCTACTTGAGGCCCAGGCTGCGGATATTATGATGCCCGATCTGATGCGGATGGGCGGCGTGACAGAGATGCTGAAGACCGCTCATCTCTGTGAGTCCTTTCAGACCCCGGTTACACCGCACCTCTTCATGGAGGTGAGTTCGCACCTTGCAGCAGCATGCCCTAATGCAATCTGGCAAGAGTACCAACCTTGGTGGAATCCTATTCTCGCCGAGCCCGTCTCTTTCCACAATGGCGCTATCCACCTCACCGAACTACCCGGTTTCGGCATCGAGTTCGATGAAAGTGCGGTAAACAAATACGAACTCAAGTGATCCGGATAGAGCGTCGAAGCATAGCTGGTATCAGCCAAAGGACGTGGATCAACCATATGGAGATACGATATGGCCAGCACTAATGCTCATGCCTATGCTCAACGTCTCGCCGAACGTTTCAGCCTTATCGGGCGCGTAGCCCTAATCGGGGGCGGATCGCGGGGTATCGGCCGAGCGATTGCCCTCGCTTTCGCAGAAGCTGGTGCCGATGTGGCCGTCGTCGGTCGCACGCTCGATGCACTCGACTCAACCGTGAAGGACATTCGCACTATGGGCACGCAGGCACTCGGCCTGGCTGCCGATATCGGCCTCGCTGAAGATCGTGAGCGGGTTGTTGGTGAGACAATCGAACGTTTCGGTCGGGTTGACGTCTTAGTGAACAACGCTGCCGCACAGCCCTCACTCGGGCCGCTCATGGAGGTTCCTGAGGAGGTCTGGGATCGGCTGATGGAGGTAAATGTCAAAGCGTATATGGTCCTAACTCGGCTTGCGGTTGCTGACATGCTCCAACGTGGTTGGGGACGGATCATCAACGTCACCTCCTCGACTGGGCTGAAGGCAAGGCCCGGAATGGGTGAGTATGCAGTAACGAAGGCGGCCGAAATCATGCTTACCCGCTCCTTCGCAGTCGAACTCGGCCAAGCCGGCATTACTGTCAATGCCATTGCCCCGATCCTGACGAAAACCGACTTCTCAGAGCGGCAGTGGACGGATCCAAACGAGACCGAGCGGGTGGTCTCAATGCAGGCAATCAAGCGGCTGGGTAGACCAGAGGATGTCGTCGGCGCGGCTCTCCTCCTAGCCTCAGATGCCGGCTCCTTCATCACCGGAACGACCATTGTCGTGGATGGTGGAGCGTTGGCGTAAGGTAGAGCCCAAGAGACCACAAAACCGAGCCGGCCTAGCGAGATCATTGGAGTTTGAGTTAACTCGGTTCAATAAACAACAATAAATAATCCCGATCTGCAAGTTTTTGAGGATGGCAGCCATCCTATTAGCGCAGGTGCTCGAGGTTTGCTAGCTATTTCTTATCCCTTAGAGTCATTACCGCTCCGGAGATAGCCACGGTTGTTGCGCGCCACCGCCCCTGATACCCTGATTTCTAGAGCGAGAATATGAGGAGTAGAATATTGAGAATAATAGTTGTGGTTTTAGGTGGGACTAAGAGCTGATCGCTTATGTTATACAGCATCCGCACATTCGCGCGGGTAGATCGAGGAAGGAGGAGTCATGCCTTACGGAGTCGACGAGGTTAATGCGGCGGTCATAGCTATCGACCTGCACCGCGGGCACCTCGACCCGGAGGTCGCCACGATGCCGGTCAGGCCGGGAACGGAGCGGCGGATCATCGAGGCGAACCGCGAGTTCTTCGAGCGGTGCCGGGAAGAAGGGATCCCGGTCGTCCATCAGGTGACATCATATCGCGACGCGGAGGAGATCCGTTCCAACCCGTTCTGGCGCAGCCGGGCCGATGATCCCAACGCCACGCGCAGGAACGTGGAGCGCCATAACATTCAGGGTTCACCTGGCTGTGAGATCATACCCGAGCTGCTCGACGCAGAGCGAGACTGGCTTGTGGACACGAAAAAGCGCTACGATTGCTTTGTAGCCACTGATCTCGACTTCGTGCTGCGAAAGCACGGTATAAACACGGTTCTCATCACAGGGGTCAACACCAACAGCTGCGTCCTTTCCACAGCGACGACGGCGTGCAGCCGGGACTACACCGTTATCGTCGTGGAGGACTGCGTCGACACCATGGACGGCCCAGAGTTGCACGAGGCTGCGCTTGAGTGCATTCGGGCAGCTTTCGGCTGGGTTATGACCAGTCATGAGTTGATGGAGAACCTGAAAGAAGCCTCCCAGCCGGTATCCGCCTGACGAGCACGGAGGGACCTGGTAAGGGAGTGGGAAACTGGCATCGGTCAAAGCTCAGACAGCTCAGACAAGACTTTCTCCGAAACGGGAGTCGCGAGTGGATAGGAGAAGTTGGTGAACGGACCGCACGACCTGGGCGGTAAGCACGGGCTTGGTCCGATCAATCCGGAGACCGAAGAGCCGGTCTTCCATCACCCCTGGGAGGGCCGAATGTACGGCCTTGTAGTCGCGGCCATGACCGGCGGCGTCCTGATCGTTGACGAGCAACGCCACGCAGTCGAGCGCATGCCGTACTCGGAGTACTACGGCTCCAGTTACTACGAGCGCTGGCTCTTCGCGTTAGAGAAGCTCTTTGACGAGAAAGGCATCATCCCAAGGGAAGAGCTTGAGAGGAAAGTCGCGGAGCAGAAGTCGACGAAGTGTGAGGCTCATTACCCGGCACCGGCTAACCCTAGCGCGCTAGCCACAAAGGTAATGCGGGTCCTGCGAGAGGGTGCCTCTAACAGCCTAGAGACCGGTCAGGCGCCGGAATTCCAGCCCGGAGACAAGGTCATTACCAAGAACCTGCACCCGAAAACGCACCTTCGGCTACCGAGCTACGCCAAGAGCAAGGTTGGGGCCGTGGAACGGCAGTACGGGGCCTTCGGCCACCCCGGTGCGCGCGCCCACGGACGCGGCAACGAACCGGCACATCTCTACTCGGTCCGCTTTGAGGCGGGCGAGCTTTGGGGCCCGGACGCCGAGGACCCGCGCGACTTCGTCTACCTGGATTTGTTTGAGAGCTACCTCAAGCCCGCCGAAGAGAAAGGAGCAAGGAAGAGACATGGGTGCCCACCACGAGCATAGGGACGAGCACGAGCACAGTTGGGCACCACCTTCGGAGGTGGAGGCTCGGGTGAACGCCCTAGAGTCCCTCTTGGTGGAGAAGGGGTTAGTCGAGCACGACGCCATAGACGCCCTGATTTCGGCCTTCGAGAACGACGTGGGGCCGATGAACGGAGCGAGGGTCGTAGCCAAAGCCTGGGTGGATCCAGATTTCAAGAGGCGGCTTCTAGAAGACGCAACATCCGCGATCTCAGAGTTGGGGTATACCGGCCTTCGGGCCGAACATCTCGTAGCGCTGGAGAACACGTCAGAGACGCACCACATGGTGGTATGCACCTTGTGCTCGTGCTACCCGTGGGCGCTACTCGGCCTCCCCCCAGTGTGGTACAAGTCGGCACCGTACCGCTCTCGGGCAGTCAGCGAGCCCCGGACGGTGCTGAGAGAGTTTGGTATCGAGCTTAGCAAGGAATGCCGGATCGAGGTGTGGGACAGCAGCGCAGATATACGCTACCTGGTTATACCCGAACGCCCGGAGGGTACGGAGGGCATGAGCGAAGAGGAGCTGGCAGGATTTGTAACCCGAGATTCGATGATCGGCGTGGGTAGGGCACTCTCCCACTCTGAAATCCGCGCGGATTAGGAGACGCCGGTGACGCACAGCTTAGGTCGCCCGGTACCGGAAATGGAGGGCTTAGTTTCCTATCCGCGCAAGAATGGTGAGCCGATCTTCGAGGAGCCTTGGCAGAGCCGTGCCTTCGGTATGGTCGTAGCGCTGCACCAGGAGGGCCTTTTCCATTGGGACGAGTTTAAAGAACGGCTAATCGCGGAGACTTTATCGGCGGGGAAGCGTGAAGAAAGAGCTACAGACCCAGTCTACTACGAGCACTGGCTTACTGCGTTTTGGAAACTCTTATCCGACAAAGGGATTCTCTGCGAAGCTGAGATGGAAGCCAGGAAAGCGGAGTTCGAGTCAGGCCTTAGAATAGAAGTCTACTGAGTCGCTCAATATTTGCAACACGTAGCACGGTTGCAGCAAAAGGGCCGATGAATGTTCCCGGCCCTCTCTAGGTGTCTGCAAAATACCACTATTTCCAGGTAATTTATAAGTGGGCGATGCTGGATTCGAACCAGCGACCCCCTCCTTGTAAGGGAGAAATAGGGCGTTTCTAGGTATTGCAGGGGTTTGCAAAACCCGCATAATTAAGCCGTTTTGGCTTCTATGCCTTGCGCAGTGTTGCGGGGTGTTGCGCTCCCGGTGGTGTCAGAGTGGTGTCAATATCACTCTATCGTAGGGAGGCGGTGGCGCACCTGCGTGAGGCCAGGGCCCTGGCGGAGGAGATCGGGTTGCCGGGCGAGCTGTGGCAGATATGGGCCGCTCTCGGGGAGCCGCACGAGCAGCGCGGAGAACGG
>DASQSI010000310.1:0-5930 GCA_035642415.1 Rubrobacteraceae bacterium | reverse complement strand
TGCCTTCTCGCAGAGATCTTTGGGATTATGGTGCCACCTGTACCACCACAAGCGCATGACGGTCGCTGCCGACGTCAACATAATAACTAAAGCTACCGTAGGGACCGAATCGATGTGCCTAAACACATATATCCCCTCCTTTTTCTCTACGATCCTCTGCAGAAAGCGCATCGTAGGTAGGCATCTACTTCTTGATCTATCATCTTAGCCGAAAACCCCTAGTGAGCGTTAGCAAGGGAGTGCCAAGATATTGGGCACCTAATAAATTTCTAAGCTCTCAAAGAGAGCGCGTACCTACTTCCTGGGGCTGTCCCCTTACCTCTTTAAAGCAGTTCCTGTGCTCTAACCCAACGTCATCTGCTCGAAGCGCACCTCTTTGGCGTTCGTTGCCTAGCAGTAGGGCATGGAACTCGATCTCAGACGCTTTTGTTAATCGAATCGTGCACCCAGGTGACGAGATCATAAGTCGTGCCCTCGCGTCCTTCCTCGAGGTTACTCTATCCTTGCATTCTAGTGTCTAATTAGACGCTTCAAAGTGTGCTCTTATCACGTGGACCAGTATCAGTGCAACACGTTGTAGGGAGCTTCCAGACCCCTTGAACTAAAAGCCTTAGCGAACTTTCTCGTATTGCTCACGCCACTCTTGAGCGGCGTCGCTGAGCATAGAGAGAACCATATTGCAGACATTGCCGGACGTGCCATCACACAGTCGGGAAAGCTCTCCCAGGGCAACGAACACCTCCCGGATCTCCACTACGCCAACACCCTCCCGCATCATGGTTTCTAGGAGCCCCTCCATGAGCCGGTAAAGCTGATCCGCTATATCGGCACTCACCTCGAAGGCTTCTGGCTCGTCGAACTCAAAGTCGTAACCAGTAACTCGGTCCTTCATGCGTTCGTCCACTGGCTATGTCCTCCTCCTAGAGCCGTTAGCGCTCTGAGCGCGATGCACCTCCATTGTGTCCTACCATCCACCACAGAAACGCTCTGCCCTGATCCTACCATCGCAACCCCCACTGTCCACAGTCTTTGTAAAGTACCAAAACTCCCCTGAAACTATTTATGAGACAGGTTCTAACCTCACTCCTGGCATTACTAGCGATAGGTCCGTCCCACTGCCGTAGGGATACAAGAAGGATGGATGAGGCAATTTCAAAGTATTATGCGCTTTGCAGAACTCCCTGCTCCTGGATTTCGATCTCAAACACTTTTGTAAATTGAGCCGTGCACCGAGATGAGTGAGATCATAAGCCATGCGGTTCCTAGAAGGAGGGTCTTCTCGGAAACCCGGGGGCTTAGAGTATGAAGGAGCCGGAGTTCTAACGAACGCTTCGTATGGCCCATGCGCGAGCGTTGAGGGGAATGCCACCTTCCGGATCGGTAGGCAAGCTGGCCCGAATCCGTTCGCGAAGTTCCGCCCGCCGCTGCTCACCTAGCGACATCGCATAGCTTGGCGCGGGTCCTTGGCCACCCAGGAAGGGGGACCAGTAGTCATCGAAGTCGCGGAAGTAGGTGGGCACCTCGATAGCACGTACCTCGACATCTTCTAGCCCTGCGCTAAGGAAGAGTTTACTTAGTGGCTCTGGCTTGCACAGCCAAAAGCGTCGCCCCTCATCTAGCTCCTTTGCCTTTGGGTCTGACGCGCCGGCCGCATCCCAGAAGTAGCGCATCGGCTGCATATCTTCGGCGTAGTCCCAAACGTAGGCCGCAACGGTTCCCCCTGACCGTGTCACACGTGCCATTTCTGCTACCGCTAGCTCGGGCTGTGGCACGAAGTTCAGGACCAGGCCGGATGCGACCACATCAAAGGTTGCCGTTGCTGCTCGCAGGGCTTGAGCATCCCCGATATTAAAGCGGGTTCGTCGATCGTCTATCTGAGCACTCGCGGAGGCGATATAAGTCTCAGAAGGATCGAGGCCCACGACTTCGCGGGGTGCTGCGTGCGCAAGAGCCGCCCGAACAAGCGCCCCGGTGCCACAACCAACGTCTAGCCAGCGGCTTCCGGACGGTACTGCGAGCCACTGCACGAACTCGCGTGCCACGAGGCGGCTCCAACGGCCTACGTAGGGTTCGTAGGCATCTGCGCTGTCCCACCTGTCGAGTCGGCGAGCACAGTCTGCATTCTTGTCCATAGCACCACCTCCTCTCAAGCTATCTAGATCAAGTATGCAAAGCATCTAAGCATGAGCAAGGTGCCGCGCCCTTCTCTTTCTCATCGGCCTTACCTGGCCTTGCAGGCCCGAGATCGTCAGTAGCGAGGGGCCACAGACGCCGGCACCCGGTCAAGCTCGGCGAGAGCATTCTCCGGCAACTCGAGATCGGCCGCCGCAGCGTTCTCCTCCAGACGGTGCATCTTCTTCGTACCGGGGATGGGGATCACGTGCCCCCCCTGCGCCAAAGCCCAGGCTAGGGCCACCTGCGCAGGCGTGACGTCGACCCTCTCGGCGACGGCCTGCACCGTCTCCACGATCCGGTGGTTTCCCTCAATCGCCTCCCTGGTGAAACGTGGGTTGTGCGCACGAAAGTCGTTCTCGTCAAAGCCCTCGCGTGAGGAGAGTGCCCCGGTCAGGTAGCCGCGACCCAAGGGGGCGTAGGCGACGAAGGCAGAGCTGTTCTCGGCACACCAGCCCACAACACCTGCCTCGATCCAGTCGCGGGTCCATAGCGACATCTCCGACTGCACCGCCGAAACCGGATGGATAGCGTGGGCCTTCTCGATCTGCTCGAGTGTTGCCTCCGAGATCCCGAGACGCACAGCCTTGCCCGCCTCCACAAGCTCCTTCATCGCCCCCCAGGACTCCTCGACGGGCACCTCGGGGTCCACCCGATGGAGGTAGTACAGGTCGACGTGGTCAGTCCCGAGCCTCCGCAAGGAACCATTTATCGCCTCCCGGATGTGCTCGGGGCGGCCGTCAGGTCGAATTTTCATATCCTCACGCACGATCCCCGTTTTGGTCGCGAGCACTACCCGCTCGCGCAGGTTCCCCTCGGCGAGGGCGCGCCCGACCAGCTCTTCGTTTTCGTACGGGCCGTACGCCTCGGCGGTGTCTAAGAGGTTAACCCCGAGCTCGATTGCCCGGTGGATAACGCGGACCGATTCGTCGTCGTCGCGCTCGTTCATATCGTAGGCCGTCGTCATACCCATGCACCCCAAGCCAACGGCCCCAACCTCAGGGCCGTCGGTGCCAAGCCTACGCTCCCTCACGTCTCTCGCTCCTTCCTAACGGTTTGATCCCTCGCTCTGCCTGAGGTTTGCGAACTCTATGCAGGTTTTCGGCAGAGGCCAAAGACTACCATTGTCTCTAACAACGATTTCTCGGTACTCTAACCCGCCGCTGTGACGCGTTCGAAGCGCACTTCTGGCACACCGTTGGTTAGCAGCGCGTGGAACCTCAAGGCTGGGGCATGCGGTTTTTGGCTTCACGTAACGGCCTGGGCCCTGCCTTCCAGAAGGTAACCCACGGCCTGCTTCTCGCTCGTAGCCTCGGCATGCACGTCTACCAAAACGAGGACCGCCCGGAGGCTTCCAGGTTTGTCACCACTTGATCCGCTGCCTCGAAGGGGGAGCGCAAATCCTCTTTCACGAACACCCTACCCTTCACGTTAGCCACCCCGAGTTGCACGTCTCCTGCTTCGAAGGCGCGCCACGCGGGCCTGGGACAACTGCCCGGACCGCCGGCGTAGCCTATTTTCCCCACGACATCAGCTATGAAGCAAAGACGAAACATCAAGTCGGTGTCTTTCGGGTCATTATGGCAGCTTTGGGTCAGCCGGCAAAGTTGGCGACTTCCCGGTTGAACTTCTCGGGCTCCTCCCAGAAAGGGCAATGCCCACTCTGCTCGAACGTGACAAGCTTGGAGTCCGGGATCTGTCCTTGCATCCATTCCCCCAGACCTCCAGGAAAAAGCCTGCTCCGTTCCCCGTAAAGCAGTAGCAACGGCATCGTCACCTTCTCAAGCTCCGGTCGCAGGTCGGCGTGGGTCATGCTCGTCATGCTGTTTATCGCTACCGCCGTTGGCGTCTTCGCGGTCTCGGCGTACATCTCGTCGATGGTTTCCGCCGGCGGTGGTTCGGCGAACATGCTCCCTATAAAGCGCTTGGCAGCCCTAGGGCGGTCAAAGCGCAAGTTCTGGTTGAAGGTGGCCAGGTCCTCGGGATAATAACCTCCACCGAGCGGGTACTCCCAGTCCGGCGCTGAGAGGTACCTGGGGCTCTGCTCCACGAAAGCGAGCGATCGGATCCCGTCCGCTCCGAACTGGGCTAGGTAGCTGAGAATAATAGAGGTTCCCATAGACCAGCCCACCATCGTCACCTCGGCAAGCTCTAGGGCTCCCAAAAGGTGCCGCACGTCCCGGGCGTACTGATCCAACCTATGTCCTTCGTCGGTTTTGCCCGAGAGCCCATGGCCTCGCACGTCGAGCGCTACCACCCGGTGGGAATTCGACAGTTCGGGCATGTTCTTCTGCCACCAGTACTCGGCATTCATGGTCCAGGCATGAATGAGCAGAATCACCTTGCCGTCCCCGTAATCCTCGTAGTACAACGGTACGCCGTCGGGCGCCTCTATGTAAGCCATGATTGCCCCAAGACCATTGCACGACGCTACAGATCTCGTTGGATCCGCTCGACCGTACCTACTACGGCATGCTTAGCCCGCGTCCGCCGAGGACGTGAACGTGCAAGTGATCTACCTCCTGCCCGGCGTCCTCACCGTGGTTTATGCGGACCGCATATCCACCCTCCATGATGCCCTGCTCCTGTGCCACCTTTTGGGCAGCCCCCATCAACTGCTTGAGGGTCTCCGCCGGCAGGTCCGCCTCCGAGGTTACGTGCTCTCGGGGGATGACCAACACGTGCACCGGCGCCTTAGGATCCAGATCCTCGAACGCTACCACATTATCTTCTTCATGCACGAGCTCGGTGTCCATCTCCCCCCGAGCGATCTGACAAAACGGGCAATCCTCTTGCTGACTCACAAGACCTCCTCATAGCCCAAATTGGCCTTAGACCAAACAGCGCCTACCCGGAAACAGAGAAAGGTAAACACCCAGTTTGCTGTGAAGAACTGACTTTAAAGCCGTTTAGAAAACCCTATCAGGATCTACTCTATGTCGGCGATGATCGCCGCGAGAGGTCCCCTACCCGCAGCGTACCAGCTTCTTCGCTCGAAAGAGACCTCTCGGAGTAATACCACTGGGCAAAGCCGCACCCCCCATCGCCCGAGAGCAATGAGCAACAGCGAGATAGCCTCTTATCTCCACCTCTCAGAAGGTACAGCGAAACGCCATCTGACTTCCAGGGCGGACCCCGCAAAGAGGGCACTCATGAGCGGGTTGATAACGTTCAGGGCTCTCCGACCATAGTAACCAGTAAACTTTCCAGGTACTCTTACTCAGATTTTCGGTCCGAGCTGTACGCATTGAGCGAACCCGCGGCATTGCCCTCGGAGATCGCAACTACTGATCGTCGCAACCCACAGAAGTACTGGCCGAGCTAAGCGTAGAGTTTTTGGCGCCTCAGCGTAATAATGGAGACGACCTGCATCCAAAAAGAAGTTCTTACTTGAGCCGCCTTCGCCACCGGATTCGCCACACGGTTCGGCAAGCTCACGCAGCGCTATTCGTATAAAGCGGGTGTGGGTGAAAGACCTCTAGCATTTGGCAAGTAAGTTACTGCGGAAGCTCCTCAGCCACACGGTTGCCTTCCTGCTCAACTATCGGGTGGGCAGCCAACCCCTGGAACTTTCGCAACTGCTCAACTGAAACGCGTACACCGGGTTAGCTAAGATAGACGTAGCTCAGGTCATAAGAGGTTGACCACCAATGATAGGAGGTTAGCTAAGTGCAAGACAAGGAGGTACCAGAGATGCCAAGAAACCAAGCCAGAGTGCTCCTTCGAACAGCTGGTTTACTATGACGCCTCGCCAGATC
>DASQSI010000309.1:0-17353 GCA_035642415.1 Rubrobacteraceae bacterium | reverse complement strand
ATCTCGAGGACGCTCTCAAGACGCCCCGGCCGGTTGTAGCCGGGTTATCGCATTTCTCCCTCCGCCAGCATTACCCGGATCAGGTTCAGCGGGTCGGCTCCGGCGGTTTCTCCCCGGCGCCCTCTCAGCCCCTTCCGGGCTCCCCGGTTGCTCTTTTGCGCTTAATGTACCTTAGTGGCTTCCCACGTACAACTACTCGCGAACGTCTGCAATGTGGCCGGAGACCATCAGGAGCCCGAGCACAGTGGTGGTGGCGGTGATCTCGCCAGCAAAGATCTTCTCTACCGCCTGCGGAAGTGGCAACTCCAGCGGCGAGACGAACTCCGCCGGCTCCGGGCGGGGCCCCGAAAGCGTGCGCACGGCTTTACAGCGGAACAGATAGCATACCTCTGTCGAGCGCCCAGGGCTCGTGTGCACCGAGACCAGTCGCGAGAGGTCCTCCGCGCGATAACCGGTCTCCTCCAATAGCTCTCTAGCCACGGTCTCCCGAGGGTCCTCTCCCTCCTCTAGGCCCCCACCCGGCAGCTCCAGAGTGAAAGAACCAACCGGCTGGCGCCACTGGTGCACGAGCACCACGCCGCCTCCCTCCGTCACCGGCACCACCGCTGCGAACCCTGCGCTCTCAAGGACGCCGTACTCGATCTTCGTCCCGTCCGGAAGGTGTACCTTATCCAACCGGAAACAACACCACGGGCTCTTGTATAGGTACTCCGCCCCGAGCGTCCACCACCGTCCGCCGTCCGCAAAATAAGCCACGAAAAGAGTATAAGGAGCCGGAAGCCGCCTCGCTTTGGTGTATAATCTTAATGTGAGCGTAACAATACTGAACAAAAGGCGCACCGGGGTCCTAGGGGCGAGCCTTTTCGTGCCGGTCTCGGCCCGAGAGATCTACGAAGTCGTGCTTGATGTACACAACTTTCCGAGGTGGGCGCCAGGCGTCCGGCATGTCGAGGTGGTCAAGGGGCCGCCCGGGCCAGGTATGATCTCGGAGTGGGAGGTCTCCTTTTTCGGGTTTAAGAGAAAGATTTCGAGCGTCCTGGAGGAGGCCGAGCCTCCAACGCTTTTATACTGGACCTACGGAGGTCTCGTACGTGGCTGGGGTCAGTGCGTCCTAAAAGATTGGGGCGACGCCGCTCTCGCTGAGTTCCGTACGGAGCTGCACTTAGCGGAACCAATCCTGGAGAGGTTGATGCGGGGACCCGCCGTGAGAAACGCCGCAGCGCTTCATCTCAAGCGATCGCTCGCCTGCCTCGGGCAGGTCATCTCTGGGGACGACGGCGGAGCACGGGTCGGGCCGTTAGAGGGAGATTTTTAGAAGCCTACTCGAAGTGGTTGGCGGCCTTAGTGATGTATTGCTCCATATCCTCGGGGACCTCGTCCTCGGGGTAGATCGCCTCGACCGGGCACTCAGGCTCACAGGCACCGCAATCGATGCACTCTTCGGGGTTGATCAGGAACTGATCCCCACCATCGTAGATGCAGTCCACCGGACACACCTCAACGCAGCTCTGGTCCTTCGTGCCGATGCAGGGCTCGGTTATAACGTAGGTCACTGTGGGTCCTCCTCTCGGAGCTCGACGTCTCTGATGCCTTTATACCAACCTACCACAAGCTCGACTACCAGCCGTTGATTGACGTCATCGAAGCTCATGACCGGCATCATGAAAACATGTGATCTAGATCAAATCTCGTTTTTGCGTTCTCAGGTACGGGCGCGCAGCTCGGCTGGGTCGAGGATAACGATCGTCCGGCCGCCTTTCAACTCGAGGATGCCCTCCTGGGAGAGCCTGCTCAGAGTGCGAGAGAGCGCCTCACGTGAGATACCAGTAGCTTCGGCCATCTCCTGCCTGCTTAGGGAAGGTTCAAAGACGACGCCCCTTTTGGTGACGCGGCCCTCTTCGGTCGCGAGGCTCAAGAGCATACGGGCCACCCTTTGCGGAGCGCTGTGGAACACGAGATCTCCTACTAAGTCTTCGAGCTCGCGGGTACGGGCTGCGAGGGCCCGTGTGAGGCGGAAGGAGGCTTCAGGGTGTGCAACCACGAGGTTCACGAGATCATCACGGAAGACGGCGTAGAGGACGCAGTCGGTGAGGGCCGTCGCGCCGTGGCTTTGAGGCTTACCTTCGAGGGCAGAGGCGAGGCCCAACACCGAACTGTCACCGGACACGCCCAGGATCTGGTCGCGCGCCTTGAGCCCACTCGAGGAGCGGTAAAGCTTCACCCTTCCTTCGCGCATGAAGTAAACTGCCCCTGAGGGTTCGCCTTCTTTGTATAGGGCAGTACCTGCCCCAATCTCCAGCACCGCAGATGCTATCGCAATCTCGTGAAAGAAACCCTCCTCAAGCCCCGCCAGAAGCTCGAACTCCTGCAACCCCTCCAGCTTCTTCAGATGCTCGACGGCCCGGCAGCGGGCGCCCGGCAACCGCGCCCACGATGGAGGCGCATTCTCACCGTACACCATTTGCCGTCCTTTCTGATGCCCGGTTGGTCACGGTCCCTTTATACGCTAATAGCCATCAGCTGTCAGCTTTCATTTGTGAAGAGCGCATCCGCTGTAAACTGTTGGGGACGGCTCTCGGGGAAGATACGCCCAAGGGCGCACAAAGGAGAACGGTGAGACGATTTATGTCGCCGGCTGATAGCTAACCCAAAGGAGTATCCATGTTACGAGGTAAAGTCGTCATGATCACCGGGGCCAGCCGGGGGCTTGGCAGGGCCCTCACGCTCGCCTGCGCGGAAGAAGGCGCGAACCTCGTCATAACCTCCCGCAGCGCTGAATCGTTCGAGCCCATCGCCAAGGAAGCCGAAGGTAGGGGGGTTGAGGTCCTCGCGCTCCCAGCGGACATATCCCAGGGCACGCATGTCGAGAGGCTCGTAGATGCGGCGGTCGAGCGGTTCGGTCGGATAGAGGTGCTCATCAACAACGCGGGGCTCCTCGGCCCGCGAGTGCCGATAGAGGAGTACCCCGAGCACGAGTGGCGTAAGGTGTTAGAAGCCAACCTAACCGGCCCTTTCCTGCTCACCAAGGCCGTCATACCCTACATGTCGGAGGGAGGTTCGATTATCAACATAACGAGCGGTGTGAGCATCGAGGGCCGCCCCCGGTGGGGTGCCTACTCGATCAGCAAGTTCGGCCTGGAAGGTTTAACCCAGATCCTGGCCGCCGAGCTGGAAGAACGTGGCGTCCGAGTCAACTCTGTAGACCCCGGCAGCATGCGCACGGAGATGCGTGCCGCCGCATACCCCGACGAAGATCCCACGACCCTCATCACCCCCGAGGAGAATACTGATGTCTTCCTCTACCTTGCATCCGACGAATCGAAGAATGTTACCGGAGAGCGGTTCAAGGCGCAGGAGTTTGCAACCCCATAATTTTCAAAAAAATTTTCAGGAGTGCACGGACAGAGAGACGCGCCTCGGGTTGCTAGCTGGGAAAAGACCGTGCCCGGCGACGGATTACCACCAGTGCTCCGGTTTTAGCTGTAGCTCTGGCCGCGTTGAAACCTTTATTTGTTTATAGATCTTATGAAGGTGACGATGAAGACAGCGGAGATGAGCATCAAGAGCCCGGTGGCGACCAAGCCCAGCCCGATGAAGATGATGGTGCCCCGGCTCGCCTGATCCCAGGCTCCGGTGGCCCAAACGAAGGTGAAGAGAGAGGCAAAGAACGTCAGAAGGATGAGTATCATACCACCGGGCAGATCCCGGACCTGAATGGCCGCCTTCTCGACGGAATAGGATAACTGCCCTTTGGGGTAACCGCTCCTGCGTATGTTCTCTAAGGTGTCGCGAAACTCCGCCTCGCCCATGAGTCCGATGACGCGCGCGAGGTAATACGCCTCTCTAGGCGACTTGCCCAAACGGAGGAGCTCTAGGTAATTGCGTCTATACCGTTCGACCGCACCCGAATGCGGAGAGGCGAGCTGCTTGAGAAAAGCGTGGGTGTCGAGGCGGGCTGCGTAGCCGCGGGCTTCGTTCTGAGAAGAGCGTTCCGTGCGCTCGCTGCGGCCCTGGGCGGGATCTTCGTTGCGGCGGCGTACGATCTCGGCGACCTCCATGAAGAACATCTCGCGGGATAGCTCGAGGGCGCTCTGTCGCTCGCGGCGCCTGGAGGAGATCTCCGTGCGTATCCCACGCGCGCGGTACTCCTCGCGCCTCAGACGGTAGACATGCTCCTGGTAGTAGTCCCGCTCGGAGAGCAATACTGCAGAGTCGCGCAGCCGGTATGCTTCCTCCAGCGTCCTCGGTATCTTTTTCTCTTCCATGACCTTTCCGGCCTGCCCTATGCTCCTACTGCTGTCACGCGTCTACTTCTTCTTGGCCCTGGAAAGAGAATGATACCACGCACGAGCCTACCCAAACCTTCCTATTCCGCCGCTAAAGTTCTCTCTCTATGAACATCTTTCCCGCCTCAAATATAACAGTAATCGGCGGGCCAAGCTACGGTAGGAGCCGAGCATCGCAGAACGAAAAAAGTGCTAACCTCTCTCGGGAACTGACCGGAGGACCTGAGGAGAGCGCAGCAGATATGAACGGGCGTATCGAAAGCTTGAAGAATGAGCTCCTGAACGAGCTGAAGGAATTCTTGAGGATCCCATCGGTCTCGGCGCGGTCGACCCGGGGCGACGAGGCGAGTTTCCGTGGATGCGCCGAGTGGGTTCGATCCAGGCTCGAAGAGGCCGGCGCAGAGGCCCGCCTGATAGAGACGGACGGGCATCCCGTCGTTTACGCGGAGGTTGGAGAAGGTGAGCGCACCCTGCTCTCCTACGGCCACTACGACGTGCAACCACCCGAGCCCCTGGAGCTGTGGGAGAGCGATCCCTTCGAGCCTAACGTACGGGACGGTTCGATCTTTGCTCGCGGCGTTGCCGACGATAAGGGTGACGTTATGGCCCGCATTCAGGCTCTGAGGCTTTACAGGGAGGAGTTCGGGCAGCTACCGCACAGGTTAAAGTTCCTGATCGAAGGTGAAGAAGAGGTTGGAAGCCCATCGCTGCCTGGGTTTGTTCGGGGCAACAAGGAGCTTCTTTGGGCCGATGCCTGCCTTTGGGAGGGCTCGATGAAGGACGAGACGGGCCAACCCATGATCTTCTGCGGCACCAAGGGGCTCCTGTACGTCGAGCTGCGCGCGAAAGGGGCTTCTCACGATTTACACAGCATGTACGGCGGCATAGCGCCGAACCCAGCCTGGAGGCTCGTGCAGGCGCTACGCACCATCAAGGACGAGAACGGGGAGATCACACTCGATGGACTCGATGAGCTGGCCGACGAGCCCTCAGAGAAGGACCTCAAAGCTATAGACAGCATTCCCTTCGACGAAGCCGCCCTGAAAGCGTCGTGGGGCGTGGCCGAGCTGGATCGAGGGCTCACAGGCAAGGACGCTCTTAGGGAGATGCTCCTCAAGCCCACAGCGAATATCGCCGGCATACAGTCCGGCTATACAGAGGCCGGCTCGAAGACGATCGTCCCATCCGAGGCGTTCGTGAAGATGGACTTCCGGCTGGTCACGGGGCAGAGCCCGGGAGCAGTGCTGGAGCTTCTCCGGGAGCACCTGAAGAGAAGGGGCTTCGAAGACATCGAGGTCCTGGACCTGAACGGGCTCGAGGCGGCCAAGACACCGGTGGACTCACCGGTGGTCCGCACGGCCGTGGAGACGTGGAGGGAGATGGGGCGCGAAGAGCCGGTCGTCTACCCGACTATCGGAGGAAGTGGGCCGACCTCGCTCGTGGCTACCGAGCTTGGGATACCCACTGTCATGACCGGCGCCGTGGTGAACCCCGAAAGCCGCATCCACGCCCCGAACGAATCGGCCCGGCTCGACGACTATTTCGAGTCTATCGCCTACTTCGTCCGCTTCTTCGGCAAGTTCGCGTCTTGACGAAAGAGGCATATAGCAAGGGGTTTGACCTTCCGGAGCGCATCCGGCAGAGCTTGGCAGCGGCCGTCGCCTCAAGAGGGGTGCAGGCCCGCGTTATCTCCACACAGGACCGCGAGTCCATGCGCCCCCCGCAAGGGCACATAATCGTCGCCGCGCCCAAAGAGGAGGTAGACGGTAGCCGCGGGCCGGCGAGAATAGTGCGCCGGCTCGAATTCTACAAAACCCCTTATGGCCCCGTAGTTCGCCTCGCCTTCTCCGTCTACCCCGAGGATGGCCATACCTTAAGCGCCGAGACCCTCCTCAACGTCTCCCAGGTCAGCGGCGACGCCGCCCTCTCTGGCTTTGGGCGCCAGCAGCGCCTGTATATGCACTTCTACTACGCAATGGAGGACGGAGACCTCGCCTACGGCTTCTCCAAGGAGCTTACCAATGCCACCGAGCAGCGGTCCGAGGCGAGAAAGGTCCTAAAGATGGCCCGCGACGCCTACTTGGAGACGCCAGAGGAACGCCGGAGCTTTCGGTGGGCGGTAGGCCTCGCCGAGAGGCGATTCAAGCTACCTGTACCTGAACCTGACGAATAGGCATAAATGGCCATAGTCTTATTGAAAAATCCTGCGTATACTGCATCAAATGCTAGCGGGGAGAACGGCGAATGACTTCGTGGCGCGGATCAGCGAAGCTCTTACCGAGGCCAAGCGTAAGGGCATCTATATAACCGCCGGAGCAGGATCGTGCGACCTGGAGGCCCAGCAGTTCGCCCGACACTCCGCGCACGAAGAAGAGCGTTCCCCTAAAGGGCAACCACATCACCTGGAGTCACCGCCGGGACCTCGCAATCTCGGTACCCACGATGGCACGTCGCGACTGTGTTACTTCCTCGACGGGGTGCAGAGCTCGCGCGAGATTGGCCGCATAGAGATGGTTCCCGTCATCGTAGCAACCATTGCCGCTGCGATCGTCAACCGCTGCGACCGGCGGTTCACGCGCATGCCGCTGGAGAGCCCGCCGGTCCTGGTGCAGGCCATAATCCTGCCTCGCAGCGCAGGAGATGTAAGGGTCGAAGTATTCTGGGAACTTTTGCTCAAGGCGGGATTCTCGGAGCTCAACCCAGAAGAGGTTCCCTCCTCCCCACATCTGGTCCTTGACTCTGCGGAGTACTTGGCCGAAACAGTCCTACCAGACTACGTCGGGATGAGGGAGAGAGCTCGCGTGAGAATCCGAGCCCTCCGGGAACGACTGGAGGGAGAAATGCTGCGCCAGTGGGAGCTGGACGACCGAACCCTGGAGGACTCCGATGCCTGGATTGCCGTGGATGGGCAGCTCAAGGACATTAGGGAGTCAAACCGGCGCGCTATCGGCTTGATCAAGAGCGTGGCGCATCCAGAGTTCGTAGGCAAAGACGTTGGGTTGTTGCTGGACCTGGAGCCGGGAATGCGAACGACCAGTTTCGTCCCAGGCTGGCAGCTCAGACGCGACCCGAGCGAGCAGCGGACCTCGTGGTACCTGAGGATGTGGCCTCAGCAGCAGGGAGCGGATGCCTTGGGGTCGCTAGTGCGCGTCGAGGCCCACCGCGACACGCCGCCGGAGAGTGTGGATGAGATCTCGCACTGGATCCTCGCTGAGCGCGCTCCTCTGGCCAAGCCCGATCCACGCTGGCCGTCAATGATCTACCCGATTCACTACGTAGAGAAGATACTGAAACCCTTGGTGCAGGGTTCGGAACGTGCGTATTCTAGGCTGGAGCGACAGCTCGCCGCTTCGGCGATGGGGAGGAACTAGAGATGCTCCATGATGAGTTTTTGGACCTCGGCTCGGGTCCTATAGGACGGGTCGTAACGAGCGAGGAGTTTCCGGCGACGGCCCACGAGTTCTTCTTTTGGACCGCCGAGTCGGAGGAAGCCCAGAGGCTGGACATCGGTCACATCGTCGCCGCCGAAGCCGAGGACGCCACGGCGGTAGCCGTCCTCGATGACCCGAGGCGCTACTCGGATCTGCAAAGCTTCCTCGACGACTTCTACGCCCACGATGGCGACCCGGCATTGGAGGCTTTGAGCGAGAGGGCCGAGATCCTGGTATTCCGCGCCCGGGTTCTGACGACGAAGCACCGCGATGAGAGGAAAAAGAGCAAACGCCCCGTAAAGACAGGTCCGGTCTACTTCGCCACGAGCGAGGCGATAGAGTTCGCTTTGGGTGCCGAGGACTTCTCGGGCACCAAGATCCCCATGCTCTTGCACGAGAACGGTAACGAGAAAAACGGCTCGCCACAGCGCACCCCGCTCTACGTAGATGCGGACTACCTCCTGGGTCCCGAGGCCGGGCACCTGAACATAACAGGCATGAGTGGGCTCTCCACCAAGACCAGCCACGCGCTGTTCACCATCTCGAGCATCTTCCAGAAGGCCGAGGACAAAAAGATCGCTGCCCTGATGTTCAACGTCAAAGGCGCCGACCTTCTGTTTCTCGACAAGCCTGTAAGCGTGAGCCGCGAGGAGGACCCGAACCTCGCCGCCCGCTACGAGGAGGTCGGACAGAAGGGCCTCTCCGCGGAAGAGGAGGAGATGTACGAGGCGCTGGAGCTCGAAGTCAAACCGTTCGAGAACCTGCGCGTCTTCGCGCCTTTACGGCACGGTATGGACCCGAACGAGCGGGTGGTATACCCGGCGGACCTCAGGGTTGGAGAGCTGAACACTTTGCGGAATGCTCGTGGGGAGGACGGATGCGTGCACGCCATCGTCTGGGATCTGGGCGACGTGCTTCCGCACGCGGGGCGCATCTTCGAGCCATCGGACTACGACGATAAGTTCCGGGGGTTCGTGGAGGAGTTAAGAGCGCAAGGCGTACGCACCCAGGATCGGTTCCAGGCCCTGATGGCGGAGATCTGGGAGTACCTCGAAGAAGAAGACAAGCGGTCCTGGCGCGGGCACAACCCGATGACGATCGCCAAGGTTCATAACCGCTTTAACGGACTGCCGAGCAAGTGTGGTGGCCTCCTGGTACGGGGCAAGGTCGACTACGACGACGCCCCGAACGTTGAGGAGCCCTTTACCGACAAGGAGATGCGGGTCGTGGACATCTCCAGGCTCACCGGCGTACCGCAGGATCTCGTGGTGACCAAGGTGATAAAGAGCGTCTGGGAGATGGCCGAGCAGGGCAAGCTTGGAGTGGACAAGCTGGTCATCTTCGTGGACGAGCTAAACAAGTACGCCCCTTCGGGGTCGCGCAGCACGCCGCTCAAGGATACTTTGGTGGACATCTCGGCGCGTGGCAGGCACCTTAACTTGACGCTCTTCGGAGCTCAGCAGTTCCGGAGCAAGGTGGACGATGAAGTCGTCGGAAACGCCGCTACGAGCCTCTACGGGCGCATCGGCGACGAGGAGATAACGAACTCAAGCTACCGCTCTTTCTCCTCCACGACCCGCGACGAGCTGCTTCAGCTCGAGAAGGGCCGCCTTCTCCTCCGGCACGCCCATTACGCGGTGCCCGTCTTCGGGCGCTTCCCGAGACCTTCGGTTCTCACAGGCAAAGCCGGAACGGAGATCTTCGGCGGGCAGAACTTGGACCTTGCAACCGAGGTACAGAACGTCATGCGCCGCCTCATGACGAAGCCCCCGGCGATTCAGAGGATAAGAGAGGATGTTACGGGTGTGGTTCCCGACCGCGTTTACGACGCCCTCGACGCGGTGAGCGCTGCGGCGAGACGCGGCAAGAGTCCCGTGAACCCATACGAGACCTTCAAGCGCAACCTGGTAAAGAAGATGGCGAGCCGCTTTAGCTCCGACGACCTCGATTTCCTGGCCAACATCGAACGGATGGGAGAGTAAGGCCGCCTCTTGGTGAGGGTGGCACATATCTCGGATACGCACCTGGGGTACACCCGCTACACGCGGCTTGACCCGAAAACGAACCGTAACCAGCGGGAAGTAGACACCCAAGAGGCGTACAGGCGAACGGTAGATGAGATCCTGGAGAGGGATGTGGACCTCGTGGTCCACTCGGGTGACGTCTTCGATTCCATCCGCCCGGCGACACACGTGATCATCGGCTTCCTCAAAGAGACGAGCCGGATCACGCGCGACGCCCGCATCCCTTACCTCGGCATCGCCGGAAACCACGAGACCCCGCGCCTACGCGCCACGACCGCCGCCCTGGAGTACGGGAACCTGCTGCGCGCTTACTTCGCCCACGGCTTCAGGGACGAATATGAAGGGGTGCCCGTCGGAGGCGTACGCGTCGGCGTCACACTCGTGCCGCACGGGGCGGTCGGAGACAACGAGGTTATCGTCAGCCCGGACCCCGACGCAGAAATAAATATGATGGTCACGCATGGAACGGTGCCAGGCCTGGTGGTGAAAGGCCACGAGCTTGGCGAGGTGGACCTGCCGAACCGCGTACTGGACGGGGACTTCGACTATGTGGCCCTCGGGCACTACCACTACTTCCACAAGCACAGAGAGAACGCCTACTACGCCGGGGCCACTGAGCGCTTCGGGTTCGGGGAAGTGGATTCGGTGCCGGGGTTTGCGGTCCTCGAGTTCTCCGATAGCGGAGTCGAGATAGAGCACGTCCCCATAGAAGCCCGTCCGATGATAGACCTACCCAAGGTCAACGCTTACGATATGACCGGCACGGACCTCACGGAGGCCATAAGGGAGCGGGCCGAAGGGACGGATCTCGACGGGGCGATGGTACGCCTGAAGGTCATGGATGCACCGCGGGGTATTGCGGGCGAGATCGACCGCAAACTTTTGCGCGGCCTCAAGCGTCGGTGTCTGGAGTTCTCGCTGGAGATCACAGAGGCGGGGATGACAGTCGGGGCCGCCGAGGAGATGATAGGGGCGAGCTTTGAGTCTTTGGAGGAGGAGTTTAAGGCGTTCGTCGGGAAGCGTCGGGAGAGCGGGGAGCTCGAACCAAGGTTCGCCCGAGAGTTTCTGGAGAAGGGGCTCTCTTACTTGAGGGCTGCCGGGGGCGCAGAGCGGCCGTGATCCTGGAGCGCCTCTACCTGGAGAACTACAAGCAGTTCCGCGAACCCACGGAGCTTTTGCCGCCGGAGGGGGTCGTGGGCATAGTGGGAGCCAACGGTTCGGGAAAGACGACGATCTTTGAGAGCATACTCTGGGCGTTTTTTGGCTCGAGGGGCAAAGACCCACGCTTCGCAAACGACTCCATACCCTGGAGCGGGGGCACAACCGCCGAGAAGACGACCGTCGAGGCCACCTTAAACGTTGGCGGCGCACCCTACAGGGTCGTGCGCACCCTCTACAGGGGCAAGACGGAGGCCCGGGTTTACTCGGGGGAAGGGGAGATCGTCGGCGGCTCTTCGGAGGTTGCGGAGTGGGTGCAGGAGAGCATGCTGGGCATGGACCGGGTGGCGTTCGAGGCGACGTTCTTCGCCCGGCAGAAGGAGCTGGAGTTCTTCGCTGGAGTTACGGGCATTAAGCGCCAGCGCGAGATCGCACGCATCCTCGGCATAGACCAGGTGGAGAGTGCCCAGGAGCTACTTCGGGCCGATAAGAAAGCGGCTCAGAACGAGGCCAAGTTCCTGGAAACTCGCATCGCCGGTGTGGACCGTGCAGCCATCGAGGAGGAGCTAAGAGAGGTCCGCAAACGGCAAGCCCTTCTCGAGGGGGAGGTTGGCCGCTTGCGGAAGAGGCTGGAGGGAGCGGAGGACGAGCTCGCGCGGGCCCGTGCGGATGGGGAGACGTTGGAGGCGTCTTACCGGAGGCACATCGAGCTTTCGGGCCTTTTAGCGGCGGCGGAGTCGGCTCGGGAGCGGGCGGCGGAGAAGACACAAGAGCTTTCGGAGACGCTGGCGAGGCTCGACAAAGATGAGGAGCTAATCGGAGAGCTGCGTCCCCGGACGGAGAGGCTGCCCGAAATGGAAGCGGAGATTGAAGGCCTTGAAGAGGCACGCCGCAGACACGAGCGCCGTGTTCTCACCGAGAAGGAGATGTGGCGGCTCGAAGCCGAGGCACACCGGACGGTCGTCGCAGCTTCGGAGCTCCTGGATAAGCTCGGCGAAGCTGTCGTCCCGATGCGCGGCCCAGGAGACGAGCCCCTGCCCGGTTGGGACAGTCTGTTCTCGGTCGAGGACGAGGCCGGCCGGATGCTCGAGGCGGAGAGGATTCTCAGCGGGGCGGCCACTCGCCTCTGGAAGATGGAGGAACGCTTCCGCTCCTTGAAAGAGGCGAAGTCGCGACAAGAGGAACTACTTGAGGCAGAGCGCGAGCTCGAAGAGTCCCGTGCGCGGTTCGAGGAGGGGCGTAGGGAGGTCGCCCGGCTCGACGCGGAGGTGGAGAACGTGACCGGCGGAGGCACCCTCGAAAAGAAGCTTGCCCTACTACGTAAAGAGGAGCGAAGCCTGCAACGCCAGTCAGCCCAGCAGAAGGGCCTCGCCGAAGCCGACGAGAGGGACGCAGAGAAGCTGGACCGGGCGCGTCGCATGGTCGAAAGCTCCGAGGAGGTCGCCAGATGTCCGACCTGCCACCGCGGCTTTGAGGGAGACGAGCATAAGGAGGTCATCGAGACGCTGCTGCGGCAAGCCGAAGAAGCGCGCGGGAGGGCTGCGGAGGCCCGCTCCGAGTGTCGGCGTCTCGAAGAGGAGGCCCGGGATTTGTTGCGGAGACTTGGGGAGGCGGAGCAACAGCGGGAGAAGGAATGTGCGCTCCGGGAAGAGCGAGCAAAGGTAACGACCCACCTCGAGGATCTGCAAGACCTACTGGAACGCGCATCCGCCCGGGTAGAGAGGCTGCTGGGAGAGCTCGAAGGGGTTGCGCCCATCTCCGAAGATGACCTTGAAGAGGCTGAGCTCCGGGTGGGGCTGCTGCGGATGCTACACGATACGCACCCGCGGATAGAGACGTTCGTGGAGCGCTATTCGCGAGCCAGCACCGCTGTGACCGAGCGAGAAAGAGAACTCGCGTACCTGCAGGCGACCCCGGTCTACGACGAGGCTAGACACGCGCGCCTCCGAGAGGAGAAGGCGGAGTTGGAGCGTTTGCTAGGCCGGATCGAAAGCCTCGAGGCGCGGCTGCGCGACCGTCCGAAGGTGGCGGAGAAGCTCGAGACCATCGGTAAAGAGCAAGAAGAGGCGGTCCGAAAGGCCAGATGCTTGCAGGAGGAGATCTCCTCCCTGGCCTTCGACGAGAGCACTTATCGAGCGAATCGGGAGCGGGTTATGGAGGTGGAGAGGGCGCGCGAAAAGCTGCGGGCTGAGAAGGAGGCCCTCGATGAGGAGTTGCGTCGGGTGCGCAGCCGGGCCGAAAATTTGGAAGGTGAGCTCGAACGCTACGAAGAGCAACGCAAGCTCGCCGATGATAAGGAACGGGAGGCGACGCGTCTCGGGGAGATGGACAAACTCCTCAGCAGGTTCTACAAGGAACTCACCGCGAAGATCCGTCCGCGCCTCGAAAAAGAGGCGAGCAACCTCATAAAGGCGCTCACCGACGACCGCTACGAACGGATGGAGTTTGACGAGAACTACGGCATAAGGCTCTTCGACGGGTTATCGGACGCATACGACATCTCACGCTTCTCCGGCGGTGAGGCCGACGTCGTGAGCCTGTCCGCGCGGGTAGCACTTTCAAAGATGGTCGCCGCCAAGGGCTCAGAGGCTCTGGGCTTTATCGTTCTAGACGAGGTCTTTGGCGCGTTGGACGCTGAAAGGCGGCGCAACGTGCTGCTTGCGCTCGACCGCCTGAAGAGGACATTCGGGCAGATCTTCGTCATCTCTCACGTCGGTGACGTGCAGGAGTCCGCCCTCCTCGACGAGCTGTGGATGGTCGAGGAAGACGAGGAGGGCAAGAGCACCGTCCGACGTCTGAAGGCGAACCTGGACGAACCGGTGGAGCTCCTCGGCAACGCCCGTGGCTCGTAGAAAGGGGAGGTTCGCCCCGGTGAAAGGTACGAGCAATGTCGAATGAGCACGCTGCATCGAGTTCACCCTCGCGGGGCCCGAAGGCGAGCCTGTAGATCCTCGGAGGTCATTACAAGAGTACACATGGGGAGTTAACGTTTAGTACTCTGCTAACGGACGGCTCGCGAGGCGTGCGGTTCGAGTGGGTGGCAGGTATAGATTATGTTAAGGGTTCCCAACCCGCGCCTAGCCCTGCTACTTACCAAACAAGCTCTTAGGCTTAGAGGAGGCGCGATGAGCAAGACGAGGGACAGCACGAGTAAGGCATACCTCGAAAAGGCACGCGCCGCCCTACGCGCAAGCGACCCTGTCATGTCTCGTCTTATAGATAACCAACCACGCCTCGACCCCCACGCTTGGCAACGTACTTGGCGTCGGGAGCTACCAGCTACTGACCTCTTTGGCTCGTTGTTACGTCAGATCGTCGGCCAGCAGATTTCTATCGGCGCCGCGAGGGCGATCCTTGGACGTCTCGCTGCGCTCTTCGACGGAGAAACGCCAACCCCCGCGCGGCTTTTGGCCATCGAACCTGATCAGCTGCGCTCGGTTGGCCTTTCACGGCAGAAAGTCTCTTACGCACGCGACCTCGCCCAGAACATCGAGCGCGGTACCCTTCAGCTTGAGAGTCTCGCTGAACTCTCCGACGACGAGGTGCGAAAGCAGCTCACAGCAGTCAAGGGCATAGGGAAGTGGTCTGCGGACATGGTACTGCTCGTGGATCTCGGACGTTCCGACATCCTCCCTTCGGACGACCTCGGCGTGCGCAAAGCTGTACAAAGAGCGTACGGCCTGCCCACGCTTCCCTCCTCCAAGGAGGTAGACTTCCTTGGAGAGAAATGGCGCCCGCACCGCTCGCTCGCTACGAGCTACCTCTACGCCTCGCTCTAGGACAAGCTTGGGTCAGGATCTGCGGTGTTAAATGCCCTGAGCTAGGTTTCACGCCCAGCTGACCAACTGGAGGACGCGGAGATTAAAGCCCGTTTTCTCCGCTACGGCCCATACAAAGGGCTGGCCTTTTGGCTCTACCTGAGATGTGGTTGGCTCGGCTAGCCCGAATGGCGACAAGCCCTCGGGAAGAAAGCTGCTACAGAATAACCTATAATCGAAAAGTCATCAGCAGATGATCGAACCGTCATCGCCGAAAAATCTTCGTGGCGGCGGACGAAGGTTGATTCTCGAAAGCTACTGAACTCTTTTTCGAACGACACCCTCAAGGAGGGTGCGGTTGGGTATGCGGTAGAGGTAACCGTCTTGGGAACGAAGGATTATGGCGGAGTGGCCAGGCTCCTCGACGGTGCCTTCGATACCATCCACGGAGATCTCATCGCCTACGGTTATATCTTCCCGTACGTAGCGGGCAGCAGCGATGTTCCCGGAGAGGGGGACGAGGCCCTGACCCAAAACGAGGACGGTGACAAGGCCGACGGTAGCGAACAGAACTATAGACAAAAGAACCAGGTTGGAGGTTTCTATACCAAGTTGGCCTGCAGCCACCAGGGCGGTCACGGCCACCACAGCGACGAAGACTATGCGGCGAAAGACGTTCGAGCCACGCAGGCCCGCGTTCTCAGCCCACGGGCGACCAGCCCGGCTAGTCACCCGGCAGCCATAATGCCCGCGATCATGATGACGAGCGCCACGAGTGCTCGTCCGAAGTGCTGACGAGCTGACCCATCGCCTGCTCGAGCGAGGAGATGCCGAGGATACCTAAAGCGCCCGCGACCCCGGACAAAAGAACGGCCCAGAAGAGGACGAGGCCCAAGAGACGTGAGGGGCCACGATTGTAGCCGATTTGCCGAATAGAGCTTGCGGTCCCGGTTCGTTCGGCAAGCTCGTCCACACCCAGGGCCTCGAGCAGACGTGACGCCAAGCGCTGCAGCACCTTCGCAACGATAAGGGTGAGGAGTACCACGACCACGGCACCGAAGAGCCGGGGGACAAACTCGGTCACCGCGGATATAAGGTCGGCCAGCATCTTGTTCAAAGTATCTATCACCAGTGTCTCCTTACCCCTTACCCGACGGACCCCGGGCGTCCGAGCCCGAAATAATAGACAAAAGCGTCGAGGTAGGCCTGGACCAGGCCAGCCAAAAATTCCTCCGCCTGCCGTAGAAAAGCTGCCATATACGCCCTCCGAATGGCGTAGTTGATCACTACATCGGGCGGCTCGGGCGACTCGTCGCCGATGGCGCCGAGGAGAGCAAGCATCCGGAGATAAGACTCGGTCACTCGCAGCGCTTCGAGATCCTCACCGATTAGCCGCTCCACCTCGCGGGCCTCACCGGCCGAGAGCTCGCTCGCAGCGTAGGCCCCGATCCTTTCCAAGAGCTCCCAGCGGTCCACCCGGGTCACCCCGCCTCACCCCGCTCCGCCGGGCCCTCGCTACCCTGTTCCTCTTCGGAGAGCGCCACGAGCAGGGCAGCTCGTCCCCTATTGACCCAAGCCTTCGCCGTGCCGTTAGGGACGTTGAGGATCTCCGCAACCTCCGCGTAGGTCAACCCTTCCATGTGGCGCAAAACCAGCGCCGCTCGATGCTCGGTTCGCACGCGTCTCAGGGCGCGTAAGAGCTCCTCGCGACGTTCCCCGGCGAGGGCCGTGGTCTCGGGATCGTCTTCGTAGCCGGGTAGGACCGGAAGATAAGCGAGCTCGCCGCCAACATCCCGCGCCTCCCGGTTCTGTTTCCTCCTACGGATGCCCAGGCAGGTATTAACAGTTATCCTGTAGAGCCAGGTGCTGAACGCGCTCTCCCCCCTAAACTGTTTTATGTTCCGCCAGGCCCGGGTCCATGCCTCCTGACTGGCGTCTTGAGCATCTTCGGCTCCCAGTATCCTTGAGGCCACCCAATATACGAGTCCTGAGTAGTTCCGGACCAACCGCGCGAAGGCTTCAACGTCGCCTTTGGCGGCCTCTGCCGCCAGATTGTGGTCCCCAAAGCTCACTCGAGAAAGGCACCTTCCGTTAAGCTATTGCTCTGAACGGTTTGTCGCCATTCTGTCTCTCACCCCACGATAACAGACTCCCATCTCTACACCATGGCCGGAAGGTGATTGTTCGGCGTTCGAGGTCTTAGAAAACAGCGCGGAACCTGTAACGAAATCGCTCCTTCGGCGGTAAAGTTGTCGAGGGGATAAAGACGGCCGTTTCTGTTTTTGGTGGCGAGTATAACGTGGTCGGCATAGAGGTACGGAAACAAGGCGAGGAAGGTGTGCTGGTCGAGCTTAGGGGTGAGTTCGACCGGCACAACCTGGAGAATCTGCAGGAGACCTTGAACGACGTGGCGGCCCTCAGAGAATCGACGCTGGTGGATCTTTCCGGGGTGACTTTCCTTGACGTAGGGACCAGCCGTGAGCAGGTGATTCGGTCCCTGCTCTACGCCTACCGCTTAACTCTTCGCAACCCCTCCTGGCAAGTACGAGCGAGCGTGATAGGGTGCAGGTTCGGCGCATGGGCCAACTTTCCCTCCGATCGACCGCCTACCCGCGTCTCCTGAGCGAGGAGCCGCTCAAGGCCATTTACCGCTCTCGAAGAAACCGTGGACCTATCCCCAGCACTACGTACGGTCG
>DASQSI010000308.1:0-4624 GCA_035642415.1 Rubrobacteraceae bacterium | reverse complement strand
GCCCGCTGTTGGTTCTTCTGCTAGTAGTTTCGCTACATCTTTGGCTTTATTCTCAGACATTTTCTGCTGAACGTTTTTTGCGTACTGAGCACAGTCGTCTGGCTTATCTTCTGCTAACGCTGGTAAGGAAGTCCCCGCCATAGAGACCATCATGGCGATTGCTATCAACAGAAAAAGCGTGTACCTCACTGCCTTATCCCCCCTCATTGTTCTTTGGCAGCTTCGTTATCAACTATTATATATTATGTACGTTACATATAGAACTATGGATCGAAACTGGGTCATGACACCATACAGATAGATAGCAGTTGCACCACAGAGATTACCCCTACCCTACAGCCGTTTTCATAGTTATTGGGTCCTCTCACGCTAGCTCAGTACTTATGTCAGACGATGTAGGGATGAGAAAAAGGGCCGGGCTGATAGATACCCGGCCCTTCTCCTAGCGGCTTTTGGCTTCTCTCAGTTTACCGCTTCTGCCTGCTCGATCGTCTGGTCGCAGTTCACCTCCAACGAGGCCTGCTCATCAATAGAGGAGCCCTCCAAATCAATAAGGTCGTCCAAGAAGTCCACTAGCTCATCAGGGTTACGGAAAGCCTGGACCGGGTTCCCCTGCTTATCAAACAATGTAGGAGCAAGGAGACCTTCTTTCGATAGCTCTCGCAGCAACTCAAGAACCCCTTGCTGATTCACAACGTTGCCGGTGTTAATAACTTGCAGAATCGGCGCGCATATGTTGGAGTTGTCACCCGAGTTACTGACGTCAGCCACCGGCGTAGCGGCACCACTCGTAACTCTTCTCGCCGAGAACTCCTGGTCAGGGTCAGCTTGGGCGTATGCAAAGTGAGCCCAGCCTAGCGAAAGAGCTATCGCAAGGACGAACGCAAGGATTAGTGCGACCTTTTGGCGAAAGCTCAGTTGAATGCTAAGGGACTGTGTGCCATCCTTCCTCATCTTTCCCCCCTCCGTATGTTTTTTGTAGCTACGACGCCCTAGGGGACACCAAGGAGCCGCGTTAATAGACTATAAACTAAGTATGAGAATCCCTTGGCCTCCCTCCTTACGTGTTTTGCAGCTACGCCCCCTAAAGGTTAATCAGGGAGTCGTTAATAAATTACGTATGCGCATCCCTGGGTGGATTGTGTCTGAAGCATTTTTTGAAGCCATCAGTAAAGAGATTGCCTCCAAGGCATTTTTGAAGTAATCAGCAAAGAGTTCGCGCCTACCTTCCTTGTCGCGGTGCGGTCCATCACGCAGCTCCCTAAGCTGCTGGCCAGCCTCAGTTTCTAGAACGGCCTTGAGCGCCTCTTCGAACGATTCCCCGGTCCGTTCGACGCGTGCCTCCGCCTGGCGCGTCAAGACCGCACTCGCCATATCGCGCACTCGTTGCTCCTTGTGCATGGCCTTCCCCTAAGCGCTTCCCTGTGCGAAGGCTAGGTGCTCCCCCAACGGTAAGGCAAGCAACGCATTCTCTAACTCGATTTCGACCCTAACGGCTTCCAGCAGCCAGACCAGCTTGCGCTGACAGTGTTCGCGAGCGTAACCCAGCGAATCCTACGTCCAGGCCGCGATCTCGGCGAGTTCCGCGGCCGCCTTGCGGTTCAGATCTACGACACACCTCTTCTGTTCTAGCTGGGCCCCACCGCAACAAAAAGCCGCCCCTTTTTCTGGGCGGCGTCTCCATCGAAACAAAGCCCATCTTTTACCGTCCTTTGAGCCTACCATAGGCGAGGACCGGAGGCCTTCAAGACTTTTCAGACGGTTTCTCACCTTGAATGGCATCCCCACGGGTGCCTCCGCCAACTCGTTGAACTCCTTTTGCTCATAGTCTTTGTCGAAGAACTGAGCTATGTCAGCCACACTCTCGTTCCTTCCTTTGGCTAGTAGTGCTCTTCTTCTTCTTGTGCTGCTAAAGGCTCTCTATGCTTTACGCCAAGCTAGCGCTCCTCGTCCCGCCGCAAGCGGTGTGCCTCAGGCCTCTCCCCCCCTCTATTACCGGAAGCGCTACGCTGCTGTTTACGTTAGCCGAAGAAGGTCTGGTAGAGGAGGAACACGTTCAAGGAGACGATCAGCGTCACTACCACTACGGCCACCGCAGTGGTCAGGCGATGGTTGACCAACGCGCCCATCACCTGGCGGTTACGGCAGAAGGTCAAGAGCGGGATGAGCGCGAAGGGGATGCCAAAGGAGAGCACAACCTGGCTGATGACCAGCGCGCGGCTTGGGTTGATGCCCACGGCCAGGATCGTTAGGGCTGGCAGCATCGTGATCGCCCGCCGCAGGAAGAGCGGGATACGACGGTTTATAAAGCCCTGCATGACAACCTGGCCAGCCATAGTGCCGACTGAGGAACTTGAGAGGCCAGAGGAGAGCAGGGCTACGCCAAACAAGATCGCAAACCCGCTGCCTTCGAGGACACGAAAGTGCTCAAAGGCGACGTCTATATCGGCGACGTCGGCCAAGCCGCGCGAGCCGAGGAGCACCGCTGCTATGCTCAGCATGCTTAAGTTGATAACTCCAGCTATGCCCATGGCGATCATAACGTCGATTGTCTCGAAGCGGAAGATCCTCTTCTTCTCCTCATCCGTTTTACCTACGACCCGGCGCTGGGTTAAGGCAGAGTGCAGGTAGATGACGTGCGGCATTACCGTCGCGCCGAGGATGCCGGTGGCTAGCAGCACGCTCTCGGTACCCGCGAACTGGGGCGTGAAGAGCCCGGCCAGGACCCTCTCACCCTCCGGCTTGGCGTATAAGACCTGCAAAGCGAAAGCAATGAGTATCACGCCGACCATGGAAGAGATGACTGCCTCTAGCGGTCTAAAGCCGCGCCGCTGTAGGGTGAGTATGCCGAAAACGCCTACCCCGGTGAGTAACCCGGCCGGGAACAAGGGTATGCCAAAAAGCAAATTCAAGGCTAGCGCCGCCCCGATGAACTCTGCCAGGTCCGTGGCCATAGCGATGACCTCGGCTTGAATCCAAAGCCCTATCGAAACAGGCTTCGGGAAGCGATCCCGACAAATCTCCGGCAGGTTCTTGCCCGTGGCGATCCCAAGCTTGGCCGACATCGACTGGACGAGCATAGCCATCAGGTTGGCGCTAAGGACCACCCACAGAAGCAGGTAGCCAAACTGCGCTCCGCCCGAGATGTTGGTCGCAAAGTTACCCGGGTCTACGTATGCCACCGCTGCGATAAACGCCGGCCCTAAGAAAGGCCACACCTTACGGATGCCCCGGCGCTCGTCCTTCAGTGCGGCGTGTGCCGCCATTGCGGTCGCGCTTTCGCCCGGGAGAACCCCTTCGACGGCTTCGATGATCTCCGTGCCCTCGTTCATCCTGTCGTTGCGCTCGTTCATCCAGCCCTTCTGATACGAACGTTTTTAACTATGGCTAATAATAGAATCTATGGAACCCAAAAGTCAAGTCTTGTCTCCTTGATAAAAGGATTTACGTCGGCTAAGATTGTTGGTATACGATGAGCGATCCTCTGGCAACCCGATCTCCCTCATCTTCGGTGGGAGACTATGTAAAGGCCATCTGGGAGCTGGCCGGGCCAGGCGTAGCTTCCACCCACGAGGTCGCCGCCCGGCTCGCGGTTTCTTCAGCATCAGTCACGAACATGTTCGGGCGACTCCAGGAGATGGGGCTCGTTGCGTACGAGCGCTACCATGGGGTTTCCCTAACCGAAACGGGGCGCGCCGAGGCCCTACAGCTGGTGCGTCGTCACCGCTTGATCGAGACCTTTTTGCTCGAGCATCTTGGATACGCTTGGGAGGAGGTACACGAAGAGGCGGAGCACCTAGAGCATGCCGTCTCTGAGAGGTTCACAGAGCGCCTCGCAGACCTTCTGGGCCACCCAAGACGCGACCCGCATGGTGCACCTATCCCACGCGCAGACGGCACCCTGGTACCGGATGACTCCTTACCCCTCAGCGAGGCGGCCGGCCAGTGGGTTCGCATCTCTCGAGTAAGCCAGGAGGACGCCTCGGTGCTGACTTACCTAGGAGAGCGCGGGCTCGTGCCCGGGCGGTTGCTAGAGGTGAAGGAGGTGCGCGCCCTGGACGGAGTCGTCACCATAGAGGACGAGGATGGAAACTCCCATGCGCTGGGAGAACCCTTGGCGAGGACGATCTTCATCCGGAGCGTACCTAAGCAGAGGGGTAGATAGAAGGTTCTAGATTGTACTCTTCTAGTAGCCGGAGCTTTTCAAGCTCACTAGCGATGTTCTCGACAGCCTCGAGCAGTAGCTATAGTCGGGCCCGCTGGTGTGAGATCTCACGTCTACATATAGTAGCGTGCATAGCTATTCGCTGATCTCCGCCCGATGGGTTAGGGTAGAGCACAGAGATAAGAAGGTGTTCGAGGAGTATTTTTGATGTGCCTCCTCGTTATATCTACTCTCCTACGGTAACCTTGCTGAAGTGCCTCCTTCGCCTGATGATCCACCTGCTAAGCAGCAACAGAATTATCAAGAATATGGCTCCATGCTCGGCTAAGAAGAACTCTCGTCCGTAGTGGAGCGGGTCGTAGTAAGAGATCGGGCTCTCCCACCTCCAGTCCGAGATGGGCCAGAATAAAGGACGGGCATCATCGCTATGGGTGAGGAAGTCTACCAGGGTGTGTCCGG